>JAJRWS010000127.1 GCA_024276705.1 Planctomycetota bacterium
ACCAATCGAGTTTTAAGGTGGACCAACTGCTCGCGGCGTTTCCGCCGTCTTTTGATTTCTTTCCGCCGTTCGCTACAACCCACACGATTCTCCCAAACTAGCCTGTAAATAAGGACCGACCAGACGCTCGCAATGGATACGATACGTCCCATAGCTTTGCCATGTTTTTACCACCTCATCGACGATCCGTCAACTAAGGCGATTATTCCAATACCGGCCCCCACCAAGGCGTTGCGCATGCCCTGGCCTGCAGGGTTTGGACCTTTCTGGTTCTACTGGGCCCCATCGTCCTTGCGGTCAACGCCTGACTTCATCCGCATGAGGGCTTCTTTTTCCCAAGGCTGTATGGCAATACCTTGGATCCGCTGTTCTCTGTTGGGTAGCGGCGGAAAAGGCTCGCCGGTGAGCCGTTGATACCAGTAGACCGTACTGCACCAGTCATCCGAGCGTTCAGAGAAGCGGTGTTTTCCTTCGCGAGGATCTCCAAGCTGAGTGTATTCAACGCGTATATCGGTTTTAAAGTAAATGGGATCGAGGACGTGGAACCGGTAGCAAGTCGCAAAATATTTGTAAGCCCTTCCAGGATTTCGTTTTCGGGCTATCATTGCATTGGTCTTTTATCATTATCACGGTCTGAATCTCCAAATTTTTTAATTTTGGTGTACGCCACTTTGCATACCATCATCCTGGAAACGTGCTTTATTCGACCATGCCTCGGACATAGTTCATGCCATTGTCTTTTTGCCAGACGGCCCAGCCCTCGACATCGAATGTTTTGGACCCAAGTTTTACGGCCCAGGGCATCAGCTCATTCATCGGTCCGAATGCGAAAAGAGGCTCGCCGTTGTAGGTGAGTATTCCAGGACCATTTTTATTTTTTTCGACAGCCAGGCCGGGGGCTGCGCACGTCAGGGACGTCCAAGGTACCAGTAAGAAGATCGAAACGGCTACGATTCTGTTGTAAGGCAACTGTCTCATCGCAAGTTTCCTTTGACCGACTTGAATGTCACGGTGGCGCCGACTAACGGGCGGTCGTCGGGCAGTGTCACACTTCCCGTCACGGGGTAAACGTCGACTCCATCGCCACAACCGACGATTGAAATCAACACGGAGATTGCCAGGAGGTTCAATAAATGGTTCACGTAAACCCTTTTACAAAAAAAATAATAATGTTTGGTGACTCGCTAAGGAACATGAACACTCACTGTTTTTCCCCAAACTTAACCGTGATTTTCAATTTTCTGCGGCTGATTCCTGTGCAAGAAGATGATCTGCACGGAAAAAATTGCTTGACCGGCAAGTTTGACTATTGCGTAACCTACACGTAATACTAGCTGCTACTATCGAGAACGTTTTCTCCCCTATTCTCCACTTGTTGGAGCGTGACCGGCCAGCCAGGGAATTGATTGGAAGTCTTTCCATCCGTCGCATCGACTAAGAAACGGAAAGATTCCAATAGGTAAGTTCTATCCTTCGTGTCGATGGTCACGAAACCAAAGCCACTTCCTTTCTGATGAGCACGATCGTAGCGGTCAATAGGTGTGCCGATCTTCCAGTTGCCTACGGCATACACGTAAACCTTGTTGCCAAAGCCACCGAGATACTCACCCGTGTTGGGGCAATCCGTGGGCTGGTCGGTTTTCATGGGGTATGCCAACTTCATCGGGTCGCCACCAACGAGGATAGCCAACAGCAATCGCAGGCGTGCAAAAAGACCAGCAACTGTCCCGTTGTCGATCGACCCCATACTGAACCAAGGACGTTAAATGTTGATCACCATTGATGTGCAGTGGCATCCCTTGACGAATTATGCGAATCGTACGATTGCGAGGCGTTTGAGGCCAACCGCCTGAATCGAGATCCCCTTTGATGTAGTTTTTATAATTGCCGTGATGCGTGGCGACTCCGGCGAAGACCGTTTGACTTAAAAGCACTTTCATATCGTGACCTCGCCAGTCTTCGACCCAGTGTTTTAGGAATTCCTCTTGGCGTTCGCCCAATAACACCAAGCCTGGCTTATCGAGAACTAACGTGTCGAAGTTTGGGTCGGTCACATGATCTGCCCGATTGCTGCGTGTGTCGACTCGTTCAGGGCCACTTTTAAATTGGCGGTCGCCGAGAATTGCAAAACTTACGCGACCGTAAACCATGTCGCCATAGTAGACGCTAATGTTCTGCTGGCAGGGAATCGGCTCGTAGTAATCGGGATGATGTCCCGCGCAGGTCTTGTGAACCGCATTGACCATCCGGCCAGGCTCTCGGTAGCCTCCCTTCGATGCGGTACTACCGGGGGTCATCTTGGCTCCCCCCTCTCCCCATAGGTTGCCCTGAAAGACATCGTGGTCGTCGGGAATGCAAACCGTCGGGCGGCTGCGCATCGGCTCGCGAAATGCCCAGCCGAACATGTAGAACTTCCGTAAATAATTGAGTATGGCTCGCTCCGCGGGATCGCGAATCATTCCGTATCCGCCGTGGTCTTCGTAGAGCTGATCTCCCGAAAAGTAGAGCATGTCCGGATCGAGCTTCAGTAGGTTATTTGCCACCGGTGCGTAGGGGAAAGCGTAGTCTTTCTGGCAGGTGAGCACTCCGATCCTGACTGGACGCCCGACTGGATTGCTGCGAATGTTGCCGCTCCATTCGGACTTCGTGATCGTGTTGTCGCGATGCGTTTCTCGGTAGACTAATTTGTACGGAGTGGGGGTTTTCTCATCCCAGTTGGGAATTCGGAAGGTGGCTGTCCAGGCATCAAGATCGAGTGAGGCTGTTCCCAGCGACGTCCATCGGTCCGCCCTATTTACGAATAGCTCGATATCTTTGTTGTCTTTCTCTCCCAAAGGTCCGGTCAGAGCGTTCATTTTCAGGACAAAGCCGTCCTCGCCACGGGAATCACTTAGCGTATACATCGACCACAAAATCGGCCCGAATTTTTGATCGGCTACCAAGGTGAAAGCATCCCCCCCTACGGACCAGTCAGAAAATTTGTAGCGCGCACCGCAGCCTTTTTCATTTGAAGAATAAAAATTACTGACCAGCGCCACGTTTCCGAGAATCGTCTGGGCAGGAACTTGTTGCGTGATACTGCTGATGGTTTCGTGAGAAACAAGGGTCGTGGCGGTCAGAGTCAGCTCGTAATTTTCTCCCGACAGATTTCCTACGTAAGTTTTGAGAATCGTGAAGCGTTTTTGCGACCAACCCAGAGTCACAGCCAATCAAAACAAGTTTCGGAACCCAGCGCATGAAATATTGGAGTTAAGTGGAAAATTGGCTCTAGAACTGCTCGTTGATCATCTCTTCGCCGGCACGGGTGACCATCGCTTCCAGAACCAGGATATCGGTGTCTTTGTTTACCGCCTTGCCACTTCCGTCACCCATAATCATGTGGACGATCCCTGGATGCTCACTCCCGATCCAACTACCAGTTTCTTCCCGTGAGTTGGCGATGGGGAAAGCTCTGCCAATGTACGGTCGTTGGATATTGAGTTCCGAAACCGCAGGATAATTTTCATCCCCAAGGACTCCTCCCGCATTATCATCCCCGTCGTAGATACTCACACTTTCAGACAGCCCAAAGGATGCCTCACTCACAAAAATGGTGTTGGAGAGCCCATCGGTTATCTTGCGAAAGCTGGTATTCGATTTCCAAGACTTCAAGACAATCCTGCTGTTGTTCGGGTGGTTCGGATAGGAAGTTCCATAAATGAATGCTCCGTCAAAATACCGACCGGCTTCGCCGGCCAACGCGAATGTGCTCGTCATGGCCACAAAATCCCCTTTGATTCCCTCGACCCCTCCACGGGTGACCAACAATTCATCGTGGGTCCGTGACGGGCACAAAAAGATATCGACGGGTGTTGTACGGACCACTTCCAGTTGTCGATCAAAGCTTTTAAAAGTATCAATTTGGTCGTCAAGATTGACTTGCTCAATATAGGGCAAGATGACACCTGCCCAGGTTAACATCAGATCGACAATGCGGCTCGGCGGTAGCTCTTTTTTGACGTCGTGATAATTATGAACTGCCAGGCCGATTTGTCGGCATTTGTTCAGACATTCGGTCCTGCGGGCTGCCTCCCGTGCTGCTTGGATGGCCGGCAGCAACAGGGCAACCAAGATGCCGATAATCGCAATCACGACCAACAGTTCTACTAACGTAAACGCACTCGATCGGCCCGCGAGTCCTGATCGAGTCTTTTTGACAGTTCGCATGGCCATCCTTAACACCTTTCTTAAGACTTTTTACTATTTCCGAACGGCTATTTAGCCGACGATTGTTCAAAAATGCCCATGGAGCCTGCCCCGTGCTCCAGGGGCATAAGTATTCCTTGTCTATTCAATTCAATATTGCGTTCGACTCAAATGGATCGACCGCGCCAGCAAACAACCATCATGGCCATAGCGCTGGCAAGCAACAACGAAGCCGGCTCGGGAACCGCCGCAATGGTAGCAGCAGCAGCCGTGGCGCCAAAGTTGACATTCCAATCGTCCAGATTTCCTGCATCGCCCAGGTCTCGTTGCCAAACGAGGAAGTCGGCTCCGTCGACGTCGTTGTCGCCATCAAAATCGCCATCGAGGCCCGCTGGTGGCGCGATCGGCGCAACGTCGGCGTAGGTGAAGCCAACGCAGAGCTCATCAAAGAAGGTGTCGGCATTGCCGTCGAACATTAAGCCAGCCATCGTGTGGTTCCATAACACAAAATCGGAGATCGAGGCACTTCCGAAACCGATTGGTCTGCTGACTGCCCATGATTTCCGAGGCCGGCAGGTACTCGATGCTTGTCGGAGGACAGGGTTGGCTGTGCCAGAGGAAATCGCTTTGATCGGTATCGGTGATGACGAGGTGTTATGCGAGCTTTCCTGGCCCCCAATGAGTAGCATCAACTCCAATCCCAGGACTGCGGGCTATGAGGCGGCCGCTTTGTTGGACCGCCTGATACAGGGCGAGCCGATGCAAGGCCAGCGTATTTTAGTGCAGCCAGTCGGCGTTCAGGCCCGACAGTCGACAGACGTGATGGCCATTGAAGATAGTGATGTGGCCGCCGCGGTCAGGTTCATTCGAGAGCGCGCATGTAGCGGCATCAACGTGAACGATATTTTGGCCCGCATTCCCTTAATTCGTCAAACCTTCGAGCTCCGCTTCAAGAAGACCATGGGCCGAAGTCCGCATGCCGAGATTGTGCGGGTGAGACTGGAGCGAGTCAAACAACTGCTCAAGGAAACAGACTTATCGATCCCCATGATTGCCCAAAAGTCGGGGTTTAAGCATACGAGGTACATGAGCACTATATTTAAGGAGAAAGTGGGACAGACTCCTGGTCGATATCGCAATGCGGTTAAAAAAGGTAGGACACCGTAAGTCTAACAGCCCGTTGAAGTAGTCTCAATTCTTGGCGTCAAGCAGGCCAGTGCTAGCCGGCTGCTCGAGAACGGTTCTCGGTGCGTTTTTTCGTGGGCTCGATTTCTC
>JAJRWS010000128.1 GCA_024276705.1 Planctomycetota bacterium
AAGGATCTCTCGTTGAGGCTAGTTGCTGCGTACTACAAGCAGGAGATCCTTCGCTGCGCTCAGGATGACAAGTGGAACAAAAATCGATTAATTCCTAGAAGTTGTTTCTCCGAGAAAAAAGCCTATTTTCGGGAGCCCAGGTCAGGGGGCAGGGGTCGGAACCTGTCAATTGTCAAATAGTTATTTGTCAATTATCATTTGGCAATTGGTTGCAAGGACTTATGATATCCGCGAGTACTCGGTATCAATGCGTGAAATCGGCAAGTTATTGATTGATTCCCCCTTCGTAAGGTGAATTTTTAAGGCAGTTCCTGCACGCGGATGTTGCGGAAGAATACCTCCGCCCCGTAATTACCATGGGCGTGCAGGCTGATATGGCCCGCTTCGTAATGAAGCCCCGGATGTTCCTGGTGGTCCAGCGGTTTGACCTGGTCGAGATCGGCATCGACAATCACCGCCCCGTTCAGCGTGACGCGCACATGCCGCCCAATGCAGGCAATCTCTTCGTTGTTCCACTGACCGGTGGGCTTGAGGTGGCCGGTCTTTGCCGGCACCACGCCGTAGATCGAGCCGTGATGCTGGTAGTCCTTTAGTTTGATTGGATCGCCATCCGCGTAGTACGGATCGTCGAGCACTTGGATTTCCATGCCGCGCAGGTGCGGTGCCTGGTCGACCCGCGTGCGAATGCCCACGCCGTTGTTGCCACCCGGGTCGAGTTTGACCTGAAAGCGGAGAACGAAATTGGCAAACTCCTTCTTGGTGAAGATGTGCTCCTTACCCGTGGATTTACACACGAGCATCCCATCCTTGGCGTAGTAGCTCGAAGTCTCGCCATGAAGGCCAACCCATCCGGCCAGCGATTGGCCGTCGAAAATCGGTACGAACCCTTGCCTGGCCTCCTCGCTGCTCACTGCGGGAACGGCTGAATTCTTCTCTTCCGCCTGGACAACGATCGCCCAAAAACAGAACGGCAAAATGGCTGGCAGGCAGGAACGCATGGTCAGGTATTTTCCTAACATGGGATGTGGTGGATTGAGGGGGGTAGGTAACATTACGGTTTCTAATTCAAGGCACGGATTCGGGACGCCGGCTGACGATCCGATCGCCGAGTACTTCGGTGAGAAGGTCTCGATCGACGGCGGAAAAGCCGACATGGCTGTGCTGGCGGAAACCTTCCGCGAACTCCCAGCCTGGCTGGCCAGACAGTCGGGCCACTTCCGCCCCGCTACGGCGCATACTTTCCAGGGTGTCGTCCAGACCTTGGGTTTCATCCAGCCATTGCCGCTGACTTTCGTGGCAGTCGAGCATCTTGAGTTTCGTCTCCATTTCGCCGGTCACGTTCACTCGCAGCGAGGGCACGACGAATTCTCGCATCCCATCCCGGTTGAGATGCGGCTGGGCGTGGTACAAATAAGTATCCTGGTCAGACGCTTCCCGCGGCGGGATGCTCCGGAAGTGCCGCATCGCCCGGCTGAAACAGGCGGTGACCACCAGTCTGGCCGTATTGGTATGGTCCTCCATGTAGTCGTTCAATGAAGGCAGCAGAACTATCGTGGGGCGGACTTCCCGTACCACCGCGACCATCTGTCGCAGCAGTCGCTCTTCGTACAGGATCAATAAGTCGTCCGCGATGGGTGGCTGGTAGATGGCGCCGATCACCTCGGCCGATCGCTCTGCTTCTTGCCGGCGTATTCGTGTAATTTCCGGCTCGGCCAGTTCGTTGCTGTCCAAGCTGCTGCGTGAAAGGTTCATCATGTGCGGCTCGAATCCGGCCTTGGCCAGCAGCGACAGCGTGCCCGCCATGTTGAACTCGATGTCGTCCGGATGCGCCGCAACCGCGAAAACGGTTCGTTTCTCGCTCAAGACCGTGTCTCCTTTTTCTCAATAGCAAATATCCCAGTGAGGTTCGATATTTGCGGCCACGGTTTCCGATATCCAAAAATCAGTTCTCAGCGTCTGCAGGATCGAGGTGGGAACGCGCGGGGTTACCGGCCCATGTGCGGCAAGTCTTGTTGCTAATCTCTGCCATGACACAAACGTACCCATCGTAGCGAGGTTATTCATGTCAATCCTGTGTTTGGATGCAATCACTTCGGCCGGCCCGATGGTACACGCCTTGGGTGGAACATTCGCCATATCTCCACTGGCGCCGAAGCTGCCGTGAAGGGAGTTCTGGGCAATGGAAATTGGATTCAGGGTTACTATTCGGGTGCCCATTTGTTTCCATTCTTCCAGGTTTTCTGCTTCGAACTCCGGAGCATCCGGCTCGACGAAAGCAAGATGCCCCGTCCAGCCCGGACCGCTGTAACAGACGTCGGCATTACCTAAATCCGCCAACATTTTCCCGTAGTCTTTGTAGTTCTTTGTTGTGGGGCCTTGTATATGGGCTTCGGGGGGTCTGAGGTCTTTGTTCAACGTAGCAAAAAAATTCTTTTTCATGGCATGCATAAAGCCCTGCGGATAAGACTCCGGAGCAATATTTCCATCGTCGTCGGCCCACTCATCCATATTGAAGGTATACAACTTTTCACAGTTAACCCTGAACTTATTCAGAAGAAGTGCTACCGGCCTATAGATGGGCTCGGGCTGGCTCAGGATGAAGACTACTTTTTTACCTGCATCCGCGGCTGTTTTAATGCGGTAAAACATGTCCATGATGACTCCGAAGTCAAAATCGGAGTCCGGAATCACGCTGATTTTAAAATCAGGATTATGGTGTTTGGTAATATCTTCCCTTTTGATCTTCCTGATCCTGTCCAAAACTTCTTCGTCTCGGAATGGGAGCCACTTGGCAGGACTGAACTTAAAAGTCCCTGTTTTCATCTTGCGTCTCCAAAAGCGTCTTTTTTTAAAACAAACTTCCAGTACTCCCATTGCCGCTCAGCCCTTAAGTGGGCTGGGCGATAAACCGCCCAGGAACCGACGTTTTCAACTGCTGACACGTTGTCCGGGTCGGCTTCATCGGCCCCTGCTTGGGACTACTAACATGATTATATGAGCCAATAGCCGAAGTAGGGCTTGCAAAAAAGTCCACTCCATGCACCACGTATCATGCCATGCGTGGCCGATCTTTCCATTCCAAAATATGGTAATTAGTATTACAATATTTTGTTGCACGACCGGCCGAGATGGGGCCATGCAGGAAGCCGTCGGGAGCCGTAGATAAACAAGAGAATATGGACCGCATACCTGTGTTGAGAATGTCATGACGCGTCGAACCTACCAGGTCGCCCTGCTTGT
>JAJRWS010000129.1 GCA_024276705.1 Planctomycetota bacterium
ATTTCTTGGCAAGCATGACCGTTTAGGAGTGCGGCGATGCAAAAGAACAAAAGGCAGCATTTTTCCTCCTCGAGTCCTTTGTCTAACATATTCAAACAGGCATATTCAAACAGGCATATTCAAACAGGCATATTCAAACAGGCATGTTCAAACAGGCATGTTCAAACAGGCAAACATATTCTAATGGGGTCGTGAAACGTATCTGTCTCTTACTTTGCCATGCCGCCGCTGATTCAGCTACCGAATAAGCAGATTTGAGCTGACTCTGAGCCCAGGGCTTCATGGTCATCATTTTCAACCCATCCCCTACAAAGTACCATGATCATGTCTTCTTGACCACGCTAACCCAAAAGGCGAGAATCAAGGCAAATCGGTCTCTCCATCGAATGGCATGCATTCGCATGTTATACCTGCAAGGACATCAACGCATGCTGGCAGTTCGACCTAATCTAGTGCTGCTCATCCTCACCTCAACCCTGATTTTTCCGCCGCTCGACTTTCGTTCACTCTTTGCGGATGAGCCGGCACCGGCAGATGCCACGACACTCCGCGTCATCACTTACAACATCCAGTTCCTGCCCGAACCGGTAAGTTACCAAAACGAGCGAGCTCAACCCGAGTACCGGGCGCGCCGGATCGCAGAGGAAGTCTGTCGCTTCGATCTGGTCGCCCTGCAAGAAACCTTTCACGACCAGCATCGGTCGATACTCGTCGACCAACTCCGCACGGCCTGGGACGGCAAACTCCAAAGCATGCGCAGTCCAACGCCCGCGGGCTTTTACACCAGCGGCGGCTGCCTGTTGCTGACACGGCGGCCGCTGCAAGACATATCCTCGACGGTGGTCGATGATTACAGCCAACCCCTCGATTACGGTTTGCAGGCCGATGGCTTTGCCGCAAAGGGAGTCATTCACGCTCGAATCGCGCCGAACAAGAAGTACCCCGAGCAGAAGGTCGATGTCTATGTCACCCATCTCGAAGCGCGGGCCGGCCACCTCCGCCCCAAACAGTATGCCCAAATGGCCGATTTTCTCCACCGGACGAACGACCCCGCCAGCCCCTTCCTGCTCCTGGGCGATTTGAACACCCAAGGCCAACCAGAATTCCAGCAAGACCCGCAATCGCAGTACGCGGAGTTGTTCCGTTTATTGCGTGCCCAGTCTCCGGCTGGCCGCGTGACCGACGTGTGGCCTCTGCTCCATGGCAATGCACTCGGAGGCACCAACAAACAGGAATCCGACAAAATTGGCAAACGGATCGATTACATCATTGTCGGCAATCCCCAACCGCCCCATCCCCAACTCACTCCGGTAGCGATCGAGGTCAAGACCTTTCAAGATCCGCGCGTCGTGGCCCTCTCCGATCACAATGCCGTGACAGCAACTTTTAAGTGGACCGCAAAATCACTCCAAGCAGCGAGAGCAGTTCCGTGACCTCAAGTCCTGGTATGCTCTGCTGGGGCAACCGTTCGATCCCATTGCACCGGACTAACAGCATCCCTGATAAGACCACCGGCAGAGCCGGGGATTTTCTCGGGAAAATAAAGGTGCTTTTTAGCGTTCACGACATGAGACCGTTATTTCCCGTTATTGGAGCTACGAAATGAAAAACATTCTGGGCATACGGATCGAGGATCTCGATACACCGGTACTTTTACTCGATGCGGCGGCCCTCGAGCGGAATCTACAAAAAATGGCCGCGTATTTCGCCGAACGGCCATGCCAACTTCGCCCGCACTTCAAGAACCACAAATGCACTCGACTTGCCCGGCGCCAAATGGAAGTCGGTTCCGCCGTGGGAATCACCTGCGCTAAGGTTGGCGAGGCGGAGGTTCTGGCGAACGCTGGGTTCGACGATATTTTGATTGCCAACCAGGTGGTCGGTGCGCGCAAACTGGAACGATTGGTTCGCATTGCCGAGCAGACCCGGGTTCGTGTCGCCGTCGATCACGAGCAGCAAGCACTGGCCCTTGCGGACGCTGCCCGGCGTGCGAACGTCGAAATTGGCGTCCTCGTCGAGATCGATACCGGCATGGGCCGATGCGGCTTGCCGCCCGGCGCAGCGGTTTTGTCGCTTGCCCGCCGTATTGCAGAACTGCCCAATATCCGTTTTGACGGATTGCAGGCCTATGAAGGACACGTGGTTTACGTGGAAGATCGGGCCGAACGACGACGCCTGACGATCGAGGCGGTCGGGCTAGCGGTCGAGACACGCCAGGCCCTCGAGCATGCCGGCCTGCCCGTCGGAATCTTGAGCGGCGGTTCCTCGGCGACTTATGACGTGACCGGATCCACCGACGGAGTGGATGAAATCCAGAGCGGAACGTATGCGACCATGGACTGGGTCTACCAACGACTCGCGCCCGAGTTCGAATTGGCCATGACCGTACTTGCCCGCGTGATCAGCCGGCCGAAACCGGATGTCGCGGTGCTCGATGTCGGAGTTAAAGGGTGCGGGCACGAATTCGGTGAGCCGCAAGTCAAAAATGACCCGGACGCGACGATCCCCTTCTTTAAGGCCGAAGAACACTGCGTTGTCCAGAACGTACCTGATTGGCAACTGGGGAAAGTCGTCGAGCTGATCCCGAGCCACGCCTGCACAACATGCAACCTCCATCGCGAGTTCCATGTGATCGAGGATGGCCGTGTGGTTGATCTCTGGCCGATCGATGCTTCGGGCATGCTGGCGTAGTGCATGGCAAGGATACCCTGGACGCTCCGTGCTTAAATTCCATGATGGAAGTCCCAGTCGGAAAATCGCGATGACGAAATACACTTCAAAAGCAGACTGAACGCGCCCATCCCAAAAGGTGGGCTTACTTGCTATACTCCAGTGCAGACCTTTCAACCATTCAACGATCGAGGCAAAATCTCATGACTCACCGTATCCTATCGTGTGCGATCCTCTTGCTTCTGGGCCTTGGCAGCATAGCCTCGGCGGCTGACAACCGGCTCACCGAACAGGAAAAAGCGGCCGGCTGGCAACTTCTCTTCAATGGCCGTGATCACACGGGCTGGAAATGCAACAACGGCAAGCCGATTGCGACCCCTGTCGAGGAAGGCGCGCTCGTCCCCTACAAGTCCGGGGGCTACATCATCATTTACGAGAAGCAATTTGGCGACTTTGTTCTGCAATGCGACGTGAAATGGGAAGCAGCTCATTGCAATTCGGGTATTTTCTTCCGCGTCGAAAATCCCACCGATCCGGTCAACACGGGCTTTGAAGTCCAGGTGATGAGCAGCAAGAAAACGGGAAAGCACGAATTTGGCGCAATCTACGACCTGATGCCCAATACGGTTGCCGCCGGCAAGCCGACGGGCGAGTGGAATCACGTCGAGATTACCTGCCAGGGGCCCAACATCCGAGTGAAACTCAATGGGCAAGATGTCTGCGTCATGAACTGTGACGACTTCACCCGGCCCGGCTATTGCCCGGATGGCAAGCCGCACAAATACAAACTCAACGGCAAGCCGCGGGCCGTCAAGGACTTTGCCCGCAAAGGCTACCTCGGTTTTCAGGACCATGGCCAGAAAGTCTGGTACAAAAACGTGA
>JAJRWS010000130.1 GCA_024276705.1 Planctomycetota bacterium
GCTGGCAAGGGCATGGCAGGCTCGATGACGGTCGGCGAAGAACAGGGGAATCGAAAGGAGGAATGCCCATGACTCGCCCGCTGCGAGTTGAGTATCCAGGGGCAATGATCGCAAGGATGTGTTCCGTAGGAGACCCGACGGGACATGTGTTGCGCAAACTACACGTAGAGGGGAAAGGCTGATTTTGGATAGGATTAACAGGATTCAGGAGGATTGTAAGATCAAGAATTGAACGTCCTGCAAAAACCATATTCTGTTAAACGATGTTGCCATGCAGCACGTTTGTGTTAATAGGTCTGGCTTCCAATGGTCAACAATGCTAAAATATGCGCCACTATCTAGACTAGCCACTGAGTTGAGGCGCACACCATGTTCGTGAGAAACAATCCACAGCAATCGCTCTTTCAGCCATCTGTATCTTTACCAGAACGCTTGCTAAAGAAGCTCGTGGAATCATGGGCGGAAATCTTTCGCAACGAAGTCTTTCCCCATATCCCGGAAGATGAGTTTGCCCACCTCTACTGCGACAACAACGGCAGGCCCAACTCCCCGATCGCTGTGCTCGTGGGGTTGAGCTTGATCAAAGAGCTTCGCAACTATACCGACGCGCAGTTGTTCGAGGCGTTTCACTTTGATCTCTTGGTTCACCATGCCCTTGGCATCGCCGCCGGCGAGGTCACGGTGTCCGAACGTACGATGTACAACTTCCGCGCCCGCGCCGCCGGAGACCCGGCGGTGTTGCAGGTGTTTGAGACCCTCACCGATTTGATGATCACTGCGTTGTCGCTGTGTACGGATGTGCAGCGACTGGACTCCACCCAGGTCTCCTCCAATATGGTTCATCTGAGCCGCTTGCAACTGTTTGTTCAGACGATGGAGCGGTTTGTGGCCAAGCTGGCTGCCGAGCAAGTGGCCTTGCTGCCCGAGGCCATCCAGGAGCGCTACGTGGAGCGGGCCGGCTACTTTGCTGACACCACGGGGACCAACAGCCGCCGACGCCTGGATCAAGCCGCCCAGGATCTGGCGTTGCTGGTCGATCGCTTCGCAGCCGATGTCCAGGTTCGAGACCTCCCCGCCTACGGTTTGTTGGTGCGCCTGTTTGGCGAACAATGCGAGATCCAGACCGACAACGCACAACCGGTGGTGGTGCTCAAGGAGCCCGCCAAGGTCGCCGCGGACTCCCTGCAGGCGCCCTCGGATCCCGATGCTACTTACAGCCACCACAAGGGCAAGGGCTATCAGATACAGCTCGCGGAGACCTGCCACCCCGACAATGCGGTGGAACTGATCACCCATGTCGCAGTGGAAGGGGCCCATGAGAGCGACCACAACGCGTTGCTGCCGTGCATTGAAGCTACCCAGCAGCGCGACATCGGCCCTACTCAACTGCTGGCCGATACGGCCTACAGCAGTGGCGACAACCTGATCACCGCCGCCGACAAGGGTGTCGAACTGGTTGCCCCCACGCCCGGCACGGTGGATCCGGACAACCTGAGCCTGGGCGACTTTGCGTTTGCAGACGACGCGACCACCGTCGCCCACTGTCCCGAGGGCCACCGACCCATCCGCCAAGGGCCCAACCGCAAAGGCGACCAGCAGCTCGTGCGCTTCGATGGCAGTCTTTGCCGGGTTTGCCAATGCATGGGCAGCTGCCCGGCCGGCAAGAACAACGGCATCGTGCGCTTCTCACTCAACGACTACGCTCTCGCCCTGAGCCGGGCGCGGCAGCAGACCGACGCGTTTAAGCAGTTCTACAAGCGGCGTTCCGGCATCGAAGCCACCAACGCCGCCCTGAAAACCGCCCACGGTTTCGCAAAGCTCTGGACCCGGGGGCGAGACCGGGTCACCTTCGCGGTGCTCATGAAGAGCTTGGCACTGAACTTCAAGCGCTACGCACGGGTGCGGTGCGCCCAGATGGCGATGATCCCGGCATAAGATACGTGAAAAGGGGACCTATGGCGTAAAATCCGCGCATTGCGTCCCCGTTGAGGCAAGTCGCTGAAGAATTTTCGCGTTCACAACGCCGGCCAGTTGCCTCGACGGTAGTTTCCACCCCTGCAAGGCCTCTTTGGGCCAAAGGGGGCATTTTCCGGAAACTGACTTTTTTCAGGACGTTCAAATTTGCTTCGAATTTACCTGAGCGAATTTCCTCCAATGTCCTCTGTAACTCATTTTCTGGAATATTTTGCTTGGCCGCCCATTTCGCAAAATGTTTTGTCATTAAATTTTTAATGCACATACTATATCACCTGGTGCCACACTTAGCAAGGTGCCAATATTCATTGTGGGGGTGATATTATTTAGGGCATATCAGACCCAATGGGCGGCGTTCCGGAAAAGACTTGGGCAGGATCACGTCCCCGCCCCGTTCGGGGAAATCGTGGCTCAAGTGGATGGATTTCTATCGCCCATCGTCGCGGCCCACACCGAAGGCAAACCAAACCCACGAAATGGGCTGCACCCGGTCCATGGACCTGATCCGGTGGTTTTCCGCCAAAACCGGCTGCGCCACCTGGAGCAAGCCACGATTCACGATTCACGGTTCACGGTTCACGATTCACGGGTTTTAGGTTTACCGATCACGCGGTTCTCGCGTACACCATCGTGAATTGCTCTGGAAGATGGGCGCCTCCAATAGGTATATCTACCTCCTCTTCGAACCTTCCCGGGTTCTCCAAATCCCCCTCTGCCGCTGCCCCTCCGAGCGGAAATATAGGAAGCTGAACGCCAAGTTGTCAATTTGACCACGTCCCCCCGGAACTCCCACACCGACGTGACCGAAGTGCTCGAAGCCCGCTTCGGGGTGGTGCCACAATCGGTGGCCGAAGCCCTCGGCCGGGTCACCCAGGAAACCGTGCTCTCCATGCTTCTCAAACGCGCCGCCGTGGCGGAGTCTCTCGATACGTTCCGCGACGATCTCCCCGGACAGGGAGATCGCACGTGCGGTCGGCAC
>JAJRWS010000131.1 GCA_024276705.1 Planctomycetota bacterium
GGTGCCCAGATTGTCGGCCGTGATGCCATGGCCTCCGTGGGTATAAACGATCTTGCCCGAAAGGGCACCCACCGGCTGAGTGCCCACATCGACCAGGCCGGCAGCAGCCAGCGTCAAGCGAGGTTCTAGGGGCTCCAGGGCCAGACGCCGGCCAGTCACGCGTTGACTCGCAGCACCAGCTCGAGCAGCCAGCCAGGACGATCCGTTCGACAGCATGGATTGTGCATGCCGAGAGAGTTGAGAAATTTCATGCTTAAGCTGCTTCATGATTGGCAGACGATTTCTAATAGGTAAGTCTGTTCCTGAGCGATGCCGCTCTAGCCCCTTACAGTCGTCCCAAGTTCCCCGTGCGGCTTCTGTTCTGCGGCGAACCGGAGACGACGTGCGGATAAGCCGCCTGCCAAGGACATACCCACCTGGAAGATACCGGCCAGGTCGGCTTCATCCGCTGAATTTGGAACAATACTCCCTATTATAACCACCCAGATGCGTAACAGGAAAGCAATTGGGCCACTTTGCGCTGCGAGAACAGGAACATGCGCAAAAGAGCGGACTCGATAGACGGCTCGGTAGACGCGACCACGTCGTGTCTTGAAGAGAAGTTGTCGCAGCTCGAAGTCAAAGTAAGTCTTGCCTGAGTTACACCGGTCGCGGATAGTCCTCTGGCGCACAGAACCAGGGGGGGAGGGGCTGCGGCGGATCGTCACGACGCCGCTGGAGTCCCTCGGCCAATTCCTCGGCAGGCAGGGAGTCGATCGATCCGACCAGCTCCTGAAAGAGACCGGCGACCCGGGGCAAATCGTCCGCCCGAACCTTGTCGATGGTGTCGTGCGGATCAAACAGATAGAGGGGACCGCTGATATGGCAGACCGAAGGGATGCCGGCGGTAAAAAAGGGGGCCGAGTCGCAGGGTGGTTCGGGCCCGAACAAATAGGGATCGACCGCCAAGGTACGATCAAGTTGCCACCGCCGGGTCGCCTCCTCGAGTAGGCGCAACAAACGGGGGCCCCGATCGGCGAACAAGACCCGTAACTCCGCCTGGCCGGTCAACTGGTATCCGCCATGGCCGTCCCCTGTCGCCTCCTCGGCAATATGCTCGATGCCCAGTGCGGCCACGGTGTTGCGCAGCAATCCGTCTCGATGCCGCTGGACGAATACTCGATTGCCGATGCCGCCGTGAAAATGGCCCGAGGAGGCTACAAAAATCAGATTGCGCCGCAAGGGGCGAGAGCGTGCGCTAAAGTGGCGGGCAAGATGCAATAAGACCGCCAGGCCCGAAGCATCCTCCACTGCGGAGGCAAATGGTCCATCGTGGTGGCAAGTGAGGAGTATCGATTCATGGGTCGAACCGGGCACCGTGGCGACGACGTTGTGAGACTGGACCGGTTCGGTCGTACCAAGGTTTTTCAGCGTCAGCGTTTCACCCCGGCGAGCCAACGCACGCAACCGCTGGCCCGATTCCCGGCCCACCCAAACCGCCGGGAGGCCTTTCAAGTGGCCATCGTAGGGAATGTACTGCTGGGGACCGTCGATTGGCGAATCACGCAGAATGCCGATCAACCCCAACGCGCCACGACGCTCGGCTTCGTAATAGGCAGCAAAATTCTCGACCAACCAGGTTGCCGCATGAAGATTTCCTGCGGGAATAGTCGCCGCCGGGTCGCAAACGAAATGGGCTCCTGACCTCAACAAGTCGGCGGAAAACTGGCCGAATCGAAGATCGAGCACCGCCAGCTTGCCAGCGAGATCGATCGCCTCGAACTGTTCCCGAGTCCCTTCGCCCAGGAATACGGCCTCCGCGCGGATGCCGGCCGGGGATGTCCAGGCCGTGTAAGGCACCGCGAAGCAGGAAAATGAGGCGCCATCCTGGCCCGGTCCGCACAGGGTCGTCTCGGTCGGCGCCCAATGCTGAACGGGCACCGGTTCGAGTTGCACTTCGGTGATCCCAAAGTCGAGAAACTGCCGCTGGAGATACTGTTCGGTAGCAAGATCTCCCGGAGAGCCTGGTCGGCGAATTCCAAGAGCTACGATTTGACGAATCCAATCAAGCATGGGGAGTTGTGAGTTATGAGGCGCGAGTTGCGAGCTGGTAAGCGAGCTGTGGTAATTCCCGTCCGTAAACCACCAGCTCTGCTGGTGAGTACCCATCAGGCTCAGCCGTTTTGTCGTACTCGTACTCGTACTCGAATGGAACCATTGGATGCAAACAAAACATGAGACCATGGATGTTGATGATGACTGAAGTGGCCTCTCACTCGGATTCGAGTACGAGTACGAGTACCGCTCTGCTGAGTACGAGCACGAAGATTGTAGACGGGCGCTGGACAAACAGCTAGCGTGCACGGAAAAGCGTCTGATATGGGGTAAGGCTCGGATGACTCTATTGGAAAAACTCGCGCCTTCCAACTCGCGCCTACCCTGATGCGACTTCGATACAAACTGCTGTCAGACTGATAACATACACACATCCGAGAACCTGTCCATGATCGCGATGGACATCCTGTAACCTCGCTGCATGGTATGACTTACGCAACATGTGCAGCTATTGGCATGAAGCGTGCTCTGTAGGTGTTACCCGTTGAATGCCACCTTGGCTTTCAAGTAGTTTCCACCACTTCGGGCACCTCGCCCAAGGAGAAATGATCATGGTCCGACAGCTATTTTTTACATCGATGGTATTGGGAATCTTTGCCCTGGCCGGCAGTTCGTCCGCCATAGCCCAACATGGCTGCGACAATTATTGGGGGGGCGGCTATGGCGTCGGCTATTACTCATACCGGCCTTCAGCTTCGTTCTACTATGGCTACTCCCCAAGCTATGGTTACTACAGTGCCCGCAGGAGCCATTACAGACATCACGCTCATCATGGGCATCACGACTATGGATACGGAGGGCATGGATACGGCGGCCATGGTGGTGCCCATTTTTCCTTTGGCTTCTGACTCGAGACAGTGCCACCCTTGATGTTGAGTAGGACTCAGATAGCCGCGGAGCGGCGGAATCGTCAAGCCGTGGGTGCTAACCCACGGGCTCCGTGTACCATAGCCCCCGAACCGCGTAGCGGTGGCATCAATTTTTCCATGGGTATGGTTACTTATTCGATGTCGCCGCTACACGGCTTTGTGGTTTAAAACCCAATCCGTGGGTTTACACCCACGGCTAAATGCTGCCGCCGCTACGCGGCTATGCCAGTTTTCAAGCAATAATCATCTCCATGCATATCGCAAACCCCAGGCGGCAAACCCCAGGCCGGGCACTATTGGGTCAGGCCCCTTCCTCACGGTGGAGTTTGCTGCAGGCGGCTAAACGGTTACCCCAAAATGAGCTCTGCCCCAGATTGAGATTGCATCGTATCACTTTGACGACAGACATCCCATTCGGGAGGGAAACCTGGTTCGTTTGACCGCATGGCAACCTTTTCCCGCCAGCATGTTTAGAAGAATTAGAATTAGTTGAGGATTTGGCACGAAGCTTGCACTCACTTTAAGGTATCCTCAGGCAACGGCCTGATACCCGGAAAACTTGCGGCTCGGCGGACAAACGAATCCATGGGGCTGCGAAAACTTCGAGCAGACAAAAGTAAAGGAGAAAAATTATGTGGAAACGAACCTTGGTTCTGGTTTTATTGGTGGGCGGATTGGCCCTTTGCGGTACAAGCAAAGCGCAAGCCTGGGGCAGGCGTCGCGGCTACGTCGTTCATCGTCCGGTCGTGGTGGCGCCGGTGCGGCGAGTTGCTTACCGGCATGCCTACCGGCCCGTACCGCGGCCTTATCCGGTAGTCCGGCGCGTGGTTACCTATTCGCATGTGGATGCCTACCCTGCCTATCCGTTCGTCTATGGACCGGCCTACCCGTATGTCTACGGCCCAGGCGTGTCCGTCTTCGTGGGGCATTAAGGAACCATCCAAAAGTAATCGACCACGGCTAGAAGCCGTGGCTTTGGTTTGCCCCGCAAAGCGGGGCGTGGGAACGGTTGAAACGCTTGTTTTTGGCTTCATTGCGTTTTGGTTTGGATTTCGTACTCGTACTCAGCAGAGCGGTACTCGTACTCGCCGTCAACATGGTGCTGGGCGGAAGAACGAGGAATCGAC
>JAJRWS010000132.1 GCA_024276705.1 Planctomycetota bacterium
AACTTCGTGCCATCGTCTGCATTACGCTGATTTCCATCTAATTTCAGTACTTCCAAATTGACACGTAGCCCCACGTAGGACAGGGCGATAAGCCGCCCGGAAACCGGTGTTTTTGGCAGCTGGCATGTTTGCCCGGGTCGGCTTCATCGGCCATTCTTGGAACTACTGACATTCCGTGTTCAGGAGAGCAGGTCCTTGATCTCTTCGGACGAAGCTACTTTGCCGACAACTTTTACTTCTCCGTCCACGACCAGCGCGGGAGTACTCATCACACCAAACGCGACGATCTCGTTGATATCCTCGACTTTCTGGACATCCGCTTCGACGCCCAGTTCCCGCAGGGCCGTTTCGGCGTTTTCTTTCAACGCTACGCACTTTTTACAGCCAGTTCCAAGGACTTGAATGGTGGTCATGATATTGCTCCTGTTGAGTTAGGTATCAGGTGTCAGATGTCAGGTTTCAGGTGTCAGGTGTCGGGTGTCGGGTGTCGGGTTTCAGGTTTCAGGTTTCAGGTTTCAGGTTTCAGGTTTCAGGTGTCAGGTGTCGGGTTTCAGGTTTCAGGTGTCAGGTGTCAGGTTTCGGGTTTCAGGTGTCAGGTGTCGGGTTTCAGGTGTCAGGTTTCGGGTTTCGGGTTTCAGGTGTCGAGACAGGGTCTATACCGTCCGATGAACGCTCAATTAACAGTTCACACAGACCCCTGTCATCCTGAACCGAGTAGTACGAGGTGAAGGATCTCCCTTAATGTTGGGATCCTTTAGTCGTTGACGGTCACTGCCCGCTCCATCAGGATGACAGGAATAACACCGATAGTAGTGCTTCATTCAACAGTGTTGGGGTTAGGGATAAAAATGTCGTGTGTAGTCAGTAACGCAATCCGAATTCCGCATTGAGTCCGCTCTCCGCTAATAAATGGCCGCCACGTTCGTGGTTGTTGGCACCATGTTGTGTGCCGGATAAAGCGTACCATAGCCCATGCCGGCAATGGTGGCCATGATGATGACCAGCCCGACAAACACGAAAGTCTTGCGGTCGCCGATGACTTTGCGGATAACGAGGATACTGGGCAGCGACAGGGCCGGCCCTGCCAGCAACAGTGCAAGCGCGGGGCCCGTGGACATGCCGTTTTTCATCAGTGCGTCGAGGATGGGCACCTCGGTGAGGGTGGCGAAGTAGAACAAGCAGCCGACAACCGAGGCGAACAAGTTCGACAGGAGGCTGTTGTCGCCCATCCACGCGGCCACCTGTTTTTCGGGGACCAGGGCACCGACAAAACCAACCACGAAGACGCCGCCGAACAACAGCGGTATGAGCAATTTGGAAAACTCCCAGGTGTTACTCATCCACTCGCCGAATTCCGCCCGGTCGAGCCATGCCAGGCTCATCAGGACCACCAGCACGCCCATCGCGCTAGCCAGATACCAGCGGACATGATGTATCCGCGTTACCCAGGTATCGACATCCTCGATTGTGGCAATTTCCGCCTTGGCAACCCGCACAACCTGGGACGCTTCGTGGCCGAGCGCGGCCTCTTTAAGCCTAAGGTCGTAGCCCGTTTCCGTTTCGTATTGTAAGGTTGCCGCGAACTGGCTGCCGTCAGCAAGCTGTACGTTCTTGTCGCCCGGATTGAACCAATCGCTGAAGATAAGAAAAGCCAGCATCGCGGCAAGCAAGGAGGCGCTGTGCCACAACGGTTGCCTGGCGGCTGGCGGGTCGGGCATGGCAAGTGTCGCTTCGTTGCGATCTTCTTCGCTGCGGCGGAACAACAGGGCCATCAACAGACCGATGATGACGCCAAAGACCATCGCTCCGATAACTCGGGCGACGCCCAGTTCAAAGCCGAGCACCCGCGCTGTCAGGACGATGGCCAGCACATTGATCGCCGGACCCGCATAGAGGAAGCAGGCCGCCGGTCCCAGCCCGGCTCCAACCCGGTAAATGCCCGCGAACATCGGCAGCACGCTGCACGAACAGACCGCCAGCACGGTCCCGGACACCGAGGCAACCGAATAGGCTTCAGCTTTGTTCGCCTTCGGGCCCAGGTGCTTGAGGATCGACTCCTTGGAAAGAAACGTGGTAATGGCGCCGGCGATAAACAAGGCCGGCACAACGCATGCCAGCGTGTGATTGCGGGCATACCATTGCAGCAGCAGAAATGCCTCGACCATGGCCCCGGTCACCTTGGCGGCAGCCGGGTTGACGTCGGGGGAAAACTGGGGGGTGGCAAATGGCACGAAATAGGCAAACAGAAAAACCCCGAGAAACGCGGCGAAAATTTTCCATTCACGATTCATGGTAGTACCTTGTTAGTTGTCTATTTGGTAGATAATACAATTAAAGGAGTAAAAAAACAGTAGGATCCCTGTTTTATGAAAGCAATCGCAATGGATCGTCGAGTTGGCCTTTTCCATGCTTTTCTGTCGTCATTTGCACGTTTGCGACATTAGCCAAATATACACGGCAATTCGTTGCGAGTCAACACCGGCTTGTAAAAAAGCGTAACACTTTAGCCAAGTGGTAGACGGCTTCGCAAGAATTCGGAGATTGCCCAGTTTCACGCCAAAGGGTCCAAATTCAAATCGATGACGTTGCCAGACGGCTATATAGTCACTAAAAAGCGATATGAACCCACCAAATCCTCGCGCAACAGGTGCGCGTAAGCCGGTTCTCAGTTCTGGTTTCTTCGAACCAGATCGGTTATGATGTGTTGCCGGGCATATTCAATTGGCGACGGCATAATAATCTTGGGCACGGAACACGAGCGAATGGCCCACTCAAATAAACAGATTCGTGAAGCGATCCGGTATGCCCGGCAGCATGGCTGGACACTCACCATGTCCAGAGGCCACAATTTTGGGATGTTGTGGTGTCCTGAGTCGAGCCGTGAAGGTTGCCGACAGCCAGTATATTCAACACCCCGCAACCCGGTAAATCATGCTCGAGATATTCGCCGATCGGTAGACACGTGTTTGCATTCCGCGACAGGAGAACGTACCGATGAAGCATGAAAGGAACGCGAAATGAAAGAGCACGAATTCACTTTGATCCTTAATGACGTGAATGAAATGACCGAAGACCTGTCGAACCGCCTCTTCGAAGCGGGTTGCGACGATGGCTCACCTTACTCTAGCAGTGGCATCACCGGAATCCGGTTCCACCGAAAGTCCGAGACGCTTGAGCAGGCAATCCGCTCCGCAGTCGCTGACATCGGAAAGGCGGGCATTACAGCAGCTCGGCTGGTGATCGAGCAAGACGATCTGGCTACCATCTAGTGGTTAACTAGTGATCGGCAGGAAGGACATCGATCCACGAACTTGTGGCGCTGACATGGACATGATCCAAGCGTCGTTTGTGCCGCGCGCCAATTCTTCGTATCGTAGCCAATGGCTGGTGAAATATCCGGGTTAAGGACTTTGGTACGCGCCGCTACGCCTCCACACCGCCAAAGTACCGGCGTTGGAGCCAGAAAGCCACATTCACCAGGCCGATCATCACCGGCACTTCGACCAGTGGGCCGATGACCGCGGCGAACGCCACACCGGAGTTGATGCCGAAGACGGCAACCGACACGGCGATGGCCAGTTCAAAATTGTTGCTGGCGGCTGTGAAGGCGAGCGTTGTTGTCTGCGAGTAGTCGGCCCCGACCTGTCGGCCCATGAAAAAACTGACCAGGAACATCACCACAAAGTAAATGAGAAGCGGTACGGCGATCAGCAGCACATCGGCAGGGATGCGGACAATCTGGTCCCCTTTGAGGCTGAACATCACCAGAATCGTGAAGAGGAGTGCCACCAGTGTCAGCGGGCTGATCCGCGGGATGAACGTCTGCTCGTACCACGTGCGGCCCTTGGCCTTGATGAGTACCAGACGGGTGAGCATACCCGCCAGGAAGGGGATGCCGAGGTAAATGAACACGCTTTGGGCAATCTGTCCCATGCTGACTTCCACCACGCTCCCTTCGAGCCCCAGGAAAGGTGGCAGCCAGGTGATGAAGACCCAGGCATAAACACTGTAGAACAACACTTGGAAGACGCTGTTGAAGGCGACCAGGCCAGCGGCGTATTCCGTGTCGCCCTTGGCCAGGTCGTTCCAGACAATGACCATTGCGATGCAGCGGGCCAGGCCGATCATGATCAGCCCGGTCATGTACTCGGGATAATCCCGCAAGAAAAGCACGGCCAGTGCAAACATCAGCACCGGACCGATCAACCAGTTCTGGATGAGCGACAAACTGAGGATTTTCCAGTCGCGGAATACGTCGCCCAGTTCCTCATACTTTACCTTTGCCAGGGGCGGGTACATCATCAGAATTAGCCCGATGGCGATCGGGATGTTGGTCGTGCCGACCTGGAACCGGTGGATGAAGGTTTCGACGCCCGGCACAAAGTAGCCGGCCGCGACCCCGATGGCCATCGCCAGAAAGATCCAGAGCGTCAGGAATCGGTCCAGAAACCCCAGTCGGCCGCGCGGGCATTCCGGCAATGATCGGCCATTTTCGGAACGACTGTATTTGCTTTCCAGACTTTTGGGGAGCGACTCGACGTACCGGCGGATTTCGTCCCGGACACGCCGGTAAGGTGCCAGGGATTCTTCTTCAGTGGTTGCCTCGAGGGCAAGCCGCGGCGGGTCGTCGAAGGGCTGATGAACCACCTGGGCAGTGCCCGAAAAGATCGGGCACGACTCGGCCGCGTTGTCGCAAACGGTGACCACATAATCGAAATCGATGTTCGCGAGTTCATCGACATGCCGCGAGCGCTGGCCGCTGATGTCGACGCCCGCTTCGGCCATCACCCGAACCGCGTCCGGATTCAGTCCATGAGTTTCGATCCCTGCCGAGTAAGCTTCAAGCGTGTCCGCTTTGATGTGTCGCGCCCAGCCTTCGGCCATCTGGCTGCGACAGGAGTTGCCGGTACAAAGAAAGAGAATTTTCAGCATGGGTTGGAAAAAGGTGTCAGGTGTCAGGTACAGGAGGGCGGGGTCTGGTCTAATTTTCGGTCAGCAAGGTTTCCAATCCGCTGGGCGTGCAAGCCGAAAACTTAGACCTGACCCCTTCATGCCACGTTGCCCCTAAACGCCCAGGTTAAGCAAGGCCAGTGTCGGGCAGGATTCGGGAAAAAAGGATCACTTCAACAGCAGTCATCGCATTCGTGGTGGGCGAGCCGTTCGAGGTCCTCTTGCAGGGGCTCCATTTCCCGGAGGCACGTTTTTATGCATCGAAGCAGTGTCTTTCGCAAAGGACCGGCGCCACGAACCGCCCGGTAATACTTCCATTTCCCGTCGCTACGGACCGTGACCAATCCGGCCCGGCGGAGCGTGGCGAGGTGACGCGATACTTTGGGTTGGATCTCGTCGAGCAACGTGCACAAGTCGCACACGCACAGCTCCCGCTCCACAAGTAAATTGAGCAGCCGCAAACGTGTAGCATCGGCAAACGCCTGGAACACCTCGGCCGAAATTTCAACAGTTGTTATCATATATGCGTTCACGTATATGTAGTTTAGGGTGGGCCGGTTTCCGCGTCAAGGAGAGATCGGTCGAATTCGTACGGTCTGAGGACCCGCTTGGGAGAATGTCGCCATTTATGGTTCAAGTTGTTATATGCGTCTGTCCGAATGTATTATATATTCGATTCCTCGCATGTAGTGAACGGCTCCAATTCCGGGCCTTCCCCCGGGAATGGTATTCCAGTACTTCCCAATTACCTCGTAGCCCTACGCGGGGCGAGGCGATAAGCCGCCCGGGAACCAATGTTTTTAACCGCAAGCACGTTTTCCGGGTCGGCTTCATCGGCCATTCTTGGAACTACTGAATTCGGTTTAACCCAGAAGGAGAGCAAGGATGAATAGGAGGGAACCTATGCGTGCTATCATCACGACGCTGGTCGTCGGTGGTCTTTTCGTGGCAACCCAGGGAATGGGACAAGCACAGACCA
>JAJRWS010000133.1 GCA_024276705.1 Planctomycetota bacterium
CTGAAGGAAATTGCCCTGGAAAAGGCTGGCATTATCAAGCCGGGCGTTCCTTTGTTGTGTGGGCATCTGGAGAGCGACCCCGACCAGGTCATCGCCGCCGTGGCGCGTCAGCAGGGTTGCCGGCGGATCGCCGCGGGTGAAAATTTTTGTTGTGAATATCGACCTCCCCGGTCTTTGCGGCCTGGCGACCGACAAGGCAGATTGGACTTCAGAGGTGACTTGCCAGGAGGCCCGTTGCAGCTTATCGATGTACCGCTGCGTTTGCTTGGCAAGCACCAGGCCGAGAATGCGGCATTGGCCCTGGCCACTGCGGGAGAACTCCAGCACCAGGGCTGGTCGATCCCGATCGAAGCCATGAAACAGGGGCTCTCGGAAGTGACACTGCCGGCCCGGATTGAGGTGATCGGCAGCCAGGCGGCCGTGGTGCTAGACGTAGCCCACAATGTGGCCTCGGTGCAAGCACTCGTCAGGACACTCCGGAGTCTCTGCTCCGGAAAAATGGCCGACCCACAACAATGGATTCTGGTACTGGCCGTTTCACGCGACAAGGATGTCCGCGGTATGCTCCGAGTACTATTACCCCATTTCGGCGTCGTTATCGCCACCGAGTATCAGGACAATCCACGTGCCGTGCCGGCTTTAGAACTGGCCCGGCTTATCCGACAGCAACATAATCTGAAAAAATCGACGGAGACGCATCCTTCCACCACACCGCACTCGATTAGGGTGCTACTGGAATCCCAGCCCGTGGCAGCCTGGGAGAAGGCCAGGCGACTGGCCCAGCCGGGCCAATCAATTTGTGTTACCGGTTCATTTTTTATTGCAGCAGAGCTACGCGAGATCCTTCTTCGGGCCAACTCATCAGAGGATAGCGTTTCGGTCTGAGAGCACGAGCGACGGCAAAAATCAAGGTCACGAAAAATAGTGTGAACATATCAAAATCCTTTTGGTCTGTTCGTGGCAAACTGAATGCGAAGCCATTCCTCTAGCTTGCGAATTTCATGTTTCCCGTTGAGAATCTTGTTTACCGTTGAGAATCTTGTTTACCGTTGTCCTGAAAACCTGAATCCTGAGCGCTGAACCCTGGTCCCTTTTTGATTGTCCAGGAAAGCCCACCGTCGCTCTCCGGGTGCGGGCCTGGTCCACCGCTGGGATGATTCCTGGCAGGAGGGGGCGACTGACTCCAGCGGGGAAACTGTTTCGGTTGGTTCCGTTGGGGTTGATCGTTCCTGGCGTATTTCGTTCTGCAGGTTCCGAACTAATTGGGCGATGTAAGGGTCGGCCCAGGGCAAGAGATCGCTGGGACGCGTCGAACTGAGGCGTGGTGACGCTTCCTCTGTCCGCGAGTGGCAGCGGGGCGATTCAGGATGCTCGGGAAGACGGACGACACAACAAACAACCTTTCGAACTTTACGTGATGCAACCATGGCGAATTCCTTCTCTGTAAATTTGGGGACAGTGGACTGTCCCATCTTCGGGGAATAGATGGGTAACACAGGGCCGTAACTCTCACCTGCGCCTCTAGCAACGGCGAAACAGGTGCGGTTTACGGTCGTAGGTGCTGAGAAGAGGCCGGTGTCCGCCCAAGCCATCCGTGTGTGACCTTGGAGCATCAACATCCCGCACTGCCTGTGAGGTTTCCCCTGCGGGGCTACCTCAACTTCGACGACTCCTGGTCGCCGTCAGACAGAATAGACTTAATGCAGCCTGCGTGCCAAAACCGTGCATTGGCACTCGACGACTCCCTGACAAGACCAAAAAAACAGCTGTAAGTTATTTGCAATAAAGAGGTTGCGCTATTTTATTGAATTGGCTCTGCGGGTCCAAGGCAAGCAAATTTCAGGCCTGGCAAGAGAGAATATTTTTCAAAGGCTATGCAACGTCGCAGAAAATACGAGGGCTAGCGAAGATATCGAGAGAGAGCCAATTATTCCAAACAGGGGATTTGAAGAGGCCAAAATGACTCGCCACTTCCTCACAACTCGCGTCTCAAATACTCCACCGCCAGGTCGAGCGCGTTGTCGGTGAATGCATCGGGGAGTTGGCCGTCTTCTTGATCGATGCGTGCAGCCAAGTCGCCACTCGAACCGTGGCCAATCAGATCTCGTCGGCGCCGGTATTTACGCCAGTTCAGATATTGCTCTTCGTCCAATTTTATAACAAAGCCAGGATTCGGCTTTACGCCCCATTGATCGGCCTGCGTGTCATGGGGCATGCGATGGATATTTTTACCACTAGGGCGCCAATAGGTTGCCGAAGTGAGCTTCAGCAGGCTACGTCCCGACTCCAGACGCATCAGTCGCTGGACCGTTCCCTTGCCATACGACCGCTCGCCAATCACCACCGCACGACCATAGTCTTGCAGGCAAGCAGCCACAATCTCACTTGCACTCGCGCTGTTGTGATTGATGAGTACGACTAAAGGGATTTCCGTGTAGGCGCCTTGATCGGTGGAGACGTATCGATCGCGAATCTTCTGATCGCGACCACGAGTGATCAAAATGGTCTGCCCACCTTGCAGAAACAGATCACTGATGGCAACCGCGGCATCGAGTGCACCACCGTAGTTGTCACGCATGTCCAGAATGAGTGCCTCAACGCCCGCACGGGCCGAAGAATCGCCCTGGCTTTCGGTCAAATCGGCCAGGACAAGCGTCAGTTCGTCCACGGTCTTATCACCAAATTGAGTAATCCGGATGTAGCCAATCCGGCGGTCGCCAACCAAACGATAACGCCAATGACCATCCTTGCCACGCAGGTCGCCCAGGATGGAATCGACTGTGATGGTGGCACGTTGCAAGCGAACCTCAATCGATTGCTGCCCGGCCGCAAGGACTTGGCCCTCCCGGGATTGTTCTACGGACGATCCTTCCGCAAGTGGCCTGACGTCTTGCTTCTTGGGTTCGGCATGGTGCAGCGTCAGGGTGATCCAAGTCCCCGGTTTACCACGCATGAGATGGAGTACCTCGAGCATGACCATGCCCGCGGTAGGTTGGCCGTCGATGGCCACAATGCGGTCGCCTGAGCGGATGTCGGTGTGAAACGCAGGAGTTCCCGGCTCAGGCGGGCCAACAACGGTCGGTTGCGGAGGATCTCCCAGCAATCGAATGCGTACCCCGATACCGCCAAATTCCTGAAGGAGATTTTCCCGAAAGTCCTGCCGCTCCCGCTCATCCACAAACGACGAGTGCTCATCGCCATGCTGGCTAAGCACTGCAACCATGCCATGCATGGCACCTTCAAAAAGTTCCTGATCCGGCACTCCCGCCAGCGCCCAATGGTCGATCAGAGAAAACCCGGAAGCCACGTATCGTGAATAGGGATTATGCTCAGCGCGTACATAACAAGCGTACGAAGCCACCCCCATGAGCGACAGCAGTAACATATTACGATAGGGCATGATCGAAGGGCTCAGTGTTCGGGGAATTTATGATTTATGATTTATGATTGATGATCGGGCTAAGTGAAAATATCCGCTCTCCACTTCGGCTCTCCTTTCTACTTTCTCCACTCTCATGCTCTCGGCCGAAGAGTGTCGGGGCTCGGGATCGGGACTCGGGATCGCTATCGAATTCCGCGAATGCATAAGGAACGGAATCTTCTTTGACCGAGTAGCCTCTGCCGCCTAACCCCAATACCGTTGAATGAAGCACTGCTATCGGTGTTATTCCTGTCATCCTGATGGAGCCTAAGCGACTGAAGGATCTCACGTAAGTTCATGCACTAAAGGAGATCCTTCGCCTCGTACTACTCGGTTCAGGATGACAATGGCTGGATCTAACTAGAAAAAAAGCGTTAATTCAACGGTATTGCGCCTAACCCCTCAGCACTAGGCAAACCTGGCAAAGAACAAAGAAAAAACCGCGAATGGACACGAATAGACGCGAATCCTTGGAGATATAAAGTTGCAATACTGGGGAGGGAGAGCCACTGCCCCCATCGAACCTAACCACTCCTTGATGCAATGCGTATTCTTGTTGATTATCTCTACCCTATTAACCCTATTAACCCTATTAGCGTTTATTCGCGTTTATTCGCGGTTCCTTTTGTGACTTGACTTAGCCCAGTCGTAATAACATGGCCACTGGCCACCAGTGTCTACGAAAAACGGTCGTTGGTATGTTCGCGGCGGAGTTGTTTCAGTTTGGCGTGCAAGGCCGCGTGCGGGCTTTCGCTCCTGGATGCCTGCGAGGAGACCTCATCGCCGGCTGGAATAGCAGCAGCAGCGGGTTCTGGCTCTTGAAAGGCTTTCGGCGCGGATTCGATGGAAAACATCTGTTCTTGTTTACAGGATGAAGAAGCGCCGGTGTCCTGCCCATCTCCGTTGGTTTTGCCTCCGTACGGTTCGAGCGTTTCAGCCGGCTCCATGTTCGTCGCGAGGTTGTCCTTGGGGGAGTTGCCACAGAAAAAACGCCCTAAAGGACTTGCCAGCAGCGCAGGCAACAGTAGCAGGTCGCCTACCAAAGCCGTGCCCAGCATGGTAATCATCAAATAGCCAAATTGTTGCGTCGGGGTAAAAGTACTGGTGGCGAACACAGCCAGCCCAAGTCCACCGATCAGCGTGGTTTGCCCCATCGCGATCGCACATCGATCGTATGCCAGCATCGCCGATTCAGCCCGACTGAGACCTTCCGCGGTACCGCGTCGGAACCAGGTCAAGTAATGGATCGTATCGTCCACCGCCACGCCAAGCGCCACGCTGGCTGTCATCATAATGCCGATATCAACTTTAATGCCCAGCCAGCCCAAACCTCCAAAAACGAGGACGATGGGAAAGACATTGGGAACCATCGAAATCAGACCAGCAAACGGATTGCGGAGTACCACCATCATCACCACGGCAATCAACAGAGTTGCCCAGGCGATACTCTCGCGAAGGCTAATCAGAAGTTGACGCTGGGTTTTGTAAACCAGTGGGATCATGCCGGTGTAAACCGCACGGATGGGACGGGGCCCACCCGTTTTAGCTTCCCAAGTAATTTGGGTAAGGGGAAACATGGCGGACGAATTGACCGGTGCGGTATGGTCAACTCGAATCACGTTTAAACCGTCCGCCACCAACTGTCCGACCATCGGCCCCGCAACCAGCGATTTCCCGGCATCGGGGACCTCTGTGGCCGAAACCAGGATCAAGGCATCTTGCTGGGCCAATGCGCGGATTACCCCGGCCCGGTAGGTATCGGATTGCTCGACCTGAGATGGCTCCACATTCGTCCCCGAGAGACGCTGGGGCGATACCGCGGAGGTCGCTTGTGACGACGCCTCCAGTTTCGCCAGGTTGAAAAAACTGACATTCCCCCTGGCTTGTACGCCACTGCGGCGCAGCAGGTTGGCCAATTCCCATTCGGGCGAATCTTCGCTGGGAGTAGCCGTTCCGCTCGTGTCACGGAACAGGATACAAAGGCGGGCTCCATCCAATTGCTTACCCGCTCGATGCAGCTCCTGCACAATCTGGTCGCGCTGCCGATACGCCAGGACCACCGGATGAATGACCTGGCTAAGCTGTTGGACAAATTGGCCATAGTCGACCCCATCGCCATCCCTGCCGCCGCCAAGTGCCGCCACCCGCGCGCTAACCCGCCACAGTTCACGACCGGTCAACTGGTCGGGGTGTCCCGGCTCATGCTCCATCCGCAAATAATCGCCATCGAGCAGTAGCTGCCGATGTTCTTCCAGGAATTTATTTTTTGCGTAGTTGGCACTGCTGTTGGCCGCCGTGATGCCTGTTTGGGTACTTTTGGGAGCAAAGGTCGCCACCGAGAGAACACGGCTTATTTCCGGCAGCACTTCGATACGTTGCTGAACCTCTCGCATCAGGTCCAGACGCTCAAGCATGGTCAACCGGTACTGCTCCCCATCGACTTCGGCATGTTCATCTGCAGTACGGCAGCGTTCGGGAGGCACCGTGAGGATGATCTCCATCGGCACCAAATTGCCGAGATGCTTCTCCAGCCAGGCATAGTCATGGATCAAATCCGTATCTTCATCGAGCAATTTGAGTAACTGGACCGATGTTTCGATCCGGGGAATCCCCAGGGCGAACACTCCCATGACTGCCAGCCAGAGGGAGCAGACCAGGATCGGTCTACCCACCACCAACCCAAACAGACGCCGGGCCCATCCGGGCAAATGGCTCTCGTCCTCTTTCAAGGATCCACCGGACTGACGCCGCACCAGATCGTCGCTGATGGGAAAACGATGCAAGAACACCGGCAAGATGGTAAACAGCACGCCGACAGTGGCCAGCACGCCAAGGGCGGTGAACATGCCGAATTTCTTAATCGGCAAAATATCGCTCGTGTAGAGTGAGCCAAGCCCCACTGCGGTCGTGAAAGCCGCCAGCGCGCAGGGAGCCCAGCCATGACTGGCTGCCGTTTCAGCAGCTCCCTCCAAACCATGGTCACGACGAGCATCGCGGTAGTAGTTTACAATGTGGATAGCACCCGATAGGCCCAGAATATAAACCACCGCGGGCATCGACATGAGAATGGCGTCCACCGCACCCATGCGTGGGCGGGGATAACCCAATACATAAACCTCAAAAATCCCATAATAGAAAACCAACGCCAGGCTCAGTCCAGCACTGATCACACCAACCATGAAGACAATACTGGTGAGTTTCAAACTGCGAAAACACCAATAAGAAAGCCCGAAGCCAACAATTCCGGCCAGGCCCGCCAGACGCATCAGGGTACGTTCCCCTTCGACATCGATGGTAATGTTGTCCACCGGTGGACCACCCACATGGATCGTATCCTCGGCAATGCCACACTGGCTGACGGCAATCTGGCTGATTCGTTCGACCGCCGCCCGCATCGTCTTGTTGTCGTGCGTCGCCCGTTCGGTCAGATAGACCACCAGGCAGGTGGTGCGCGACGGATTCCCCAACGACTTGCCCTCTGCATCACGTTGCACGGGGCCGACCAGAGCGCCTTCCAGCCGTTTGACCGCATCATTGTAGTCGAGGTTCAGGGGGGGGGTCGTCAACTTCTCAAGCATGCCCGGACCGGTAATTACCTTCTTGTACCAGGCAGCATGTTGGGCCACATCACTCTCGGCAGCGACCCGGTCCAGTACCTCCCGCTTCGGAACCAGCTTCTTGACAAGCCAGTTGAGCTTTTCAGGGTTGCCCAGCGTGCAACCATCCCAACTGATCAGGACAAATTGTTCGCCAATGAAGTGTTCGCGAAACCAGCGTAAATCGACCGACTCGGGATAGTTGCGAGGCAGCCAATCCTCAGCCTTGTTGGTATTGCTCTCAATGGCGCGCCGGGCACCACGCGGAATGAACGCGAAGAGAAATGCCGCAGCAATTGCTAGCAAGAAATAGTTGGGCTGGCCCAGCGTCTTGCGTGCTAGAAACGAAGGCTGTTTCATTGGAGCAACTATGCGGTGTTATCGGTACCGCCAGTACGCGAGCGGCAGGGGCAGGACATCAGCAAGGGCTTTAGGCACCCGGTGGAAAATCAATGGAAACCAGCAACCATACGTATGAATAGGCTACCTGGAATCGTCAGGGAAGTCTACGCCGGTAGGTGAACCTGATTCGCCAACATTTTGAATTCGCAGCCTGCCGGTTAAAGAAAATGCCGGTCAGGCAAACAATACTGCCCGGCTGGTGGGATGTTTCACAGGGAGCTAGCGAATCCCGACGGCCTGCGGCCCCTGACACCTGAACCCTGAACCCTCAACCCTCTTACCAATACCCCTCGAATCCGGCTGAAAATCCCATGAAGAGGTTATACTGCTCCGAGGAAGCGGTGGGAGAAACGGCAGTGGTAATGGTGGGGTAGTCCCCAGGAATGAAATTCACCTGCCAAGGCGCGAGTGCGACCGATTTCACGTAGAGCAGTTCCGCTCCTGCCCGAAAGGAGAAGTTCGGCCGTAGATGCCATTTGCCCTGCAAACGGGCCTCGAGCAGGAAGGAGAGCGCATCGTCGCTGGTGTTCGTACGCCCCCCCGTATCGAGGTTGGTATTGCTGAAATTTGAGTTGAGGGTCATCTTGTCGAGGTAGAGACCGCCCTTGCCTAACGCGCCCAAACTCCAGCGGGCCGTCTCGTAACTGAACGAAGTGCCAATCTGCATGCCAAACAGGCCATTTTTCGTGCGGACTCGGTACAGACCATTGTGCCCCACTCCGTCGTCGACCGGATTCCCTTGATCGTCCACGATGGGCACGTCATAAGCGTTCCAGAGGAGATCGTCGTTCAGTTCAAAATAACGCAGGCCGGTCAGAAACGTACGCGTCAGCGTGGGACTGGCAGCCCGGACCCATTCCCCATCGGGTTGCATGATCATCTTGTCGCGATGCAACCGGCGTTTCAGATGGTAATTGAGCTCAAAACTGTTGAAACGGCTGGCATAGTCGTAGCGGGACGAAGTCGCTCCGTTGAACGACGGATTCTCCCCACCGATGCCGATCGGCACCTGGAGATTTTGATCGATGGGATCGCCGCCCGCCAGAGTCTCCCCGGTAGCCGTAAGTGCTCCTTGCTGTTCCCATTGGCCCCCACCAAACCAGACAAACTCGGCCGTGTGGTCGCGGTTTTCCAGATCGCGGAACAGAAACCGGCCGATCTTGATCCGCGGCATCGCTTCTACCGATGGCTTGTCGCCAGCGATGGCAAGAAAATTATCCACCACCACGGGTATCCCAAGTTGGGTCCGGGTGAGGGCATTGGTTTGATGCATCAGTGGAAAAAAGTTCCTCTTGTTGATTTCGCGATTCAAGATCACCACGTCAACTTCGGTATACCAGAAGCCTCGTCGCAACCAGGTACCGGTGCTTTCCAAAAGGGCCGGTTCCAGGTCGAAAATGCTGTATTCGTCACCCTCAGCTTCGGGTTCGAGCAGGTCCGCCTCACCACTGGCGATAGGTTCTGGCAGCGAATTTGCTGAATAATCAGCATTCGCAGGCGGTTGGCCGTCCGGGTCGAGGCTGTCTGGCAATTCTGGAAGACCCGGCAACTCGGGCATTTCATTACCTGGCGCGACCCTATGCCTCACGGGGGAGTCGTCAGCAACGGGGGTTGGAATCGCCAGTGGCCCGGCGTCTTCCACCGGAGCGGCAAGGGCCGAACGAGTGGCTGACATGCCTAGCAGCACAATCACCAGAAAAGCAAAGATGTTCTTCACCTGACTTATCCCCTCTAGACTCCGTGCGGTTGGCCGGATTACCAAGATATCGCTCAACCTCAGCATCACCTAATCGGCTTGGCCTGCCACACGTTATTGACTGGTCACCACCACAAGGATAGCGCGAATCGAGCGCTGATCCTTGCACAGGGGATTCATCGTCCGCACACCGTGGTAGCGACCAGGAATAACCGGCAGAATCCTGAAATTCGTGCATATCGTTGCATTGAGAAAACTCGATCGGGCCTTCCTGCCTTACCTATTTCCACTACACTAACACCGCAACCCGCAGTGATTAACCCCTGGAAGGGCGTGCCACACTCAGGGGTTTGCCGATTGCCCCTCTCACTCGCGGGTGGCACCGACAGTCGTCCGGAGAGTGCGTTGCCATCTAACTAATAGGCGTTTTCGAACGAATGATCCTCCGTTGAAACTAAATGACAAATGACAAATGACAAATAACTATTGATAAATGACACGTTCCAGCGTCCCAATTTGCTGGCGGGACGCCGGTTACTCCTGCCGCCGACCCACTGCCCTCTACCTACCACACGTGGTACGATCTGAAGGAGTCGAGCCCAATCCGACCTCACACACCCTTGCCAAGGATGCCTCCGATGGCCGTCAATCCCTATGCTCTCTGTCCATGCGGCAGCGGCAAGAAGCTCAAGTTTTGCTGTTCCGACTTGGTAGCCGAGATCGAAAAAATACATGGCATGGTGGCTGGCGGACAGCCTCATGCGGCTCTGAACACCATCGAACAATTGTTGCGAAAACAGCCCGAACGGGTTTCGCTGCTGGAAATCAAAGCGACCCTGGAACTCTCCCTGAAATCGCTGGACGCAGCGCGAGAAACCATTGACACTTTGCTGCGTGTCCATCCTGAAAATGCCACTTCCCACGCACACAGAGCGATTCTAGCCGCAGCCACCGGGGGAGGGCTGGCGAGCGTATCTCACTTGCAGGATGCGTTGGAACGTACAAGTGACAACATGCCTCAACGAGTATTTGAGGCCTTGGGGGCGGTGGGACAGGCTCTGCTGGTCGAGGGGGAATTGATCGCCGCCCGCAGGCATCTGCTCTTATACGCCCACCTTGCTCCGGAAGGTGATACACGAGCCGTGGAATTGCTATTGCAGATGAATCTGCAAGCAGGCTTACCATTGTTGATGCGCGACCAGCAGTTGCTGGTCGAATTGCCCAAGGAGGATTCCGGGGAGCCCATTGAGTGGCGGGCGGAATTTGAAGAAGCGAATCGTCTGGCCAGGCGTGGCTTGTGGCGGCGTGCCGAAGTCCTGTTCACCCAGATCCTGGAACCGTCAGCTTCCCATGCCGCTGTCGTTTACAACCTCGCCATGGCTCGAGGCTGGCAGGGAAAATCGGCCCTATTCGCCGAAGGGTTGCATGCGTTTGCCGGTCTGGCATCTGCGGAAGACGATGCGGTCGAAGCCGAAGCTCTGGCCCAGCTGATCGATCCGGTGCTGGAAGAACCTCAATTGGAGACTGTACGGTTTTCTTTCAACCTGGCCGATGCCGAAGCATTGGCGGAGCAGTTTGCCATCGATCGGCATGTGGAAAATTATGATATGGCACAAGAAATGCCCCAAGAGGCTGATCTCGATGGGAACCAACCGGTACCACCCCGCCATACTTACCTGATGCTCGATCGGCCATCACTCAAGACAGGGGTAGACATTGAGCGGGAAGAGGTGCCCCATGTGATCGGTTTCCTGGCCATTTTTGCTAAAAGGACCGACCGCGAGGCGCGTCTGGTGATCACGACCGATCGAGGCGAACGCTGGGACAAAGTCAAACAGATCCTAACTTCCTTGGCGGGACCCTCGCTGGATGGTCGGTTTCCCGATCAGCCCGTAGAGGAAGAAGTCGTTGCTGAAAAATCACTCGGGGAAGATTCGCTGAGTTGGCGCTGGCGCATGCCAGACGATACACCGGCCGAACAGCGGCGGAAATTGCTGAACGAGCAGCGCCGGGCAGCGATCCTCGACCAGTGGACTCGAACACCCCGGGCAGCTCTGAATGGGCACACCCCTCTGGAGGCGTGCGAGGATCCGCTGCTACGGATCCCACTGCTGGCGAGTGTACTGCTTGTGGAACAGGCGATTGCCGACCCTGAAGAACGGCCCCTGTTGGACGAGTTGCGGGAAAAATTAAAGCTGCCTGCCAGAAGTACGATCAAGGCCGCTGGAATTGATGTCGGGCAAATACCATTGATTCGAATACCACAGTTGGACGTAGCCAGCATGCCGGATGGTCAGTTGGCCCAGTTGCTGGATCGTGCCATGATGGTTGGCGCGACAGTCGCCCTATTGACCGTGGCCACGGAGCTGGTGGGCCGGGAAACGGTTGCCGAGGATGTCGACCTGGCGGTGGCCTATCGGCAGCTCATTCAAGCTACCCCCAACCCTCGACAGGCATACCAGTGGATTGATCAAGCACGTGCCTGGTCGCGGCGACAAGACAAATCGGAGGCCGAGTGGGCCGTGCAGGAATTGGAACTGTCCCTGAAGCTGGGTGACAGCACACGGACGCAGCAGTTGCTCAATGAGATTCGCGACAAGCACCTGAATACTCCAGGCGTTGGCGAGTCGGTCTACAAACTGCTCCAGGAAGCTGGTTTGGTGCCACCTGCCGACGCCAATCAGCATACGGCTGGTACCATGCCAGCTCCTCACGCCGTCAGCGAAGCTGCCGTTTCCGGGGCCCCAGACAGACCCGATGAAGAGGCACCGGCAATCTGGACACCCTAAGGAAAGTCGGATTGCGGAATGCGGAATCTGGGTTGTAGTAGATTTCAGCTAGCTGCTACGAATCGATGCCGCTGCCATTGGGCTAAACAATTACGCCGTTTCCAGTCCCCCAGTCCCCAGCCCCCAGACTCATGGCAACAGACACGGCTGATCAAATCGAAGATCCACGGCAGCATTTTATGCTTCGGGCCCTCGAGTTGGCTCGGCAGGGGGAAGGGCATGTGGAGCCCAACCCGATGGTCGGATGTGTGATCGTGCGTTCGGGTGAAATCATCGGCGCAGGGTGGCACTGCAAGTATGGCGGGCCGCACGCCGAAATCGAAGCACTCCGGACTGCGGGGAGTGCCGCAGCCGGAGCAACCTTGTACGTCACCCTGGAACCTTGCTGCCATACGGGTAAGACACCGCCCTGTACCCGGGCAATCATCGAGGCGAAACTGGCGCGCGTCGTTGTCGGCTGCGAAGATCCGAACCCCCAGGTGGCTGGCCAGGGGCTGGCAGAGTTAAGGGCAGCAGGCATTCCGTTTGAGGTCGGCCTGCATGAGGAACAAGCGCGCATGCTCATTGCTCCCTTTGCCAAACTGGTAACGAAAAAGCGACCATGGGTTCTGGCTAAATGGGCTATGACCCTTGATGGAAAACTGGCAACTCCTACTGGCAATAGCCAATGGATTTCAAACTCTCTGTCACGCAAGGTGGTGCATCAAATACGAGGACGGGTCGATGCGATTCTCGTTGGCCACGGAACTGTAAAACAGGACGATCCACGGTTGACAGCAAGGCCACCCGGAACCCGTATGGCAACGCGAGTTGTGTTAGATTCCCACGCATTGCTTTCACCTCAAAGTCAACTTGCGCGCACGGCCAACCAGACGCCAGTCTTACTCGCGGTCCGTGAGGATGCCCCAGCCGACCGTTGCCAACGATTAGTCCAATTGGGACTCGAAGTGGCGAAAGTACCCGCCAACGACCCTTCTCATCCTGGCATGGGGATACGACTGGATAAACTACTCGACATGTTGGGACGTCGAAATATGACAAATGTGCTGGTTGAGGGAGGTAGCCACGTCCTGGGAGCGCTAATGGCACTGGACGAAATTGACGAAGTGCATGCTTTCATCGCAACCAAGCTGATAGGGGGGGCGACGGCCCCGACGCCGATAGCTGGCCCCGGGTTAGCCCGCATGGCGGACGCCTGGCAACTGACAACCGCCGAAGTCGAAATGTTGGAAGGAGATATCTATGTGCGGGGGAGAGTGGGCAGGGGGCGAGGGAATGCGGATTGCGGATTGCGGATTGCGGAATGAAAAAGAGTGAAGGTTAGAATCGAAATCGCTATCGAAATCGGGATCGGGATCGGGATCGGGATCGCTATCGGGATCGCTATTGGGATCGGGATCGAAGTCCTAACGCCCAAGTTTCATTCCATTTCGATAGCGATCCCGATAAAACAAAAAAGACTACGGAACTTCCAAATTCAGCCCGTGGCGAATTAAGCTAAGAGCGGTCGGTGGATAAGCCGCCTGCCAAAGGTCTTGCCACATGAATGACGTTGGCCAGGTCGGCTTCATCCAACAAATTGGGAACTACCGACCTTTTATTCTCCTGTAAGTGTGACGATCAGCCGACGGCGGCCGCCCCGATTGCGGTGTTCGCATAAGAAAATGCCCTGCCAGGTGCCTAGAGAGAGCTGGCCATTGCAAACCGGAATGGTCAGTTCGCATCCCATCAGTGAGCCCTTCACATGAGCTGGCATGTCATCCGGACCTTCGCACGTATGGCGGTAAGAGAAGTTTTCCGGAGCGATGACCGACAAGACACTTTCCAAATCCTCCGGCACATCCGGGTCCGCATTTTCATTGATCGTAAGCGAAGCACTCGTATGCTGGATAAACAGATGCAGCAGCCCAATTTTCATACTCTTCATCTGGGGGATCGCCGCAAGAACCTCGGTGGTAATGAGATGCAGGCCCCTCGCTCGAGGGGTTAACTCTATTCTGTTTTGGTGCCAAGACATAAGACTTGCCGATGGGTTAAAGGAAAATGCCTTCCAAACTCACAACGTAAGGTAGTCGCCAGCCTGCCATATTGTCCATTGACAAAATAAGTCGCCTTAAAAATGGCCGATGAAGCCGACCCGGTGGGCGCGGGAGCTTCTAAAACGTCGTTTCCCGCACAGGCTTATCGCCCTGGCCCACGTCCCGGCGGCGTGGCAATTTGGAAGTTATTGGAAGTAGTATCCGAGGCGTGAATTCCATGAATCTCGCTCTTTCCGCCCGCGACCGCGACCCAGTCGGAACATTTTCTCTTAATTCCATTGGCGAGACTGGAATTTCTGGCATTCCGCATAAGAAAAAACTTGACTTGTCCTGTGGGGTGGTAATAATCCTTTAAATCAGGGACTAGGTGACATTATTACACACCATCCGGCTGGCAAGCCGTGTATTGGGGAAGCTGGGTCGCGAATAAATCGGGACCGATATCCATGACACGGCAGTTGTGCCTAGCTGGTTGCGTGAATTTTTTAGCGCCATTTTTTGTAGAGCGAGTGGAAAATGCCAGATCCAAAACTCAAGAACGTTTTTGAAGCAATCCTGAAATATGGGCACGATGAAGATTTCGCGCCAAAAGTGGATGAAAACTTCAGCGAGACCCAGGCGCCAGCAGGATCGCGAGAAAAACTGGACGTGATGGCTGAGCGGGTACGTATGGGATACCCTCTTTGGCACGAAAGTGATCGGGCAGACTATTCTGGGCTCACCGGTGCCGTCCGGCCACGCGACTAAGCTCTATCTCTGGGCCAAGCCGAACTTTTCGCGGCCGCGACTAAGGGATGCTAGCTGCCAGTGGCTGGGGATCCTTGCGCTGCTACGCGAAAAGATTCGTTTGGCGACTAAGCTCTATCTCTGGGCCAAGCCGAACTTTTCGCGGCTGCGACTAATAAAAGTGGTGCTGTCCAGTTAGGTATTCATGAAAAGGGCCGTTGCCCCCTTGGGCAACGGCCTTTTCTCTGGCTTCGCGATGTTTCTTCCGGGTCGCCAATATTGGCATGCGCCCTAACCGATACCGACCCTTAACCAATGCCAGCAGTCTCGCAGAGACCTTCTGCGCCCTGTGCAGCGACCTCCAGCTTCAGTGGCTCCAGCTCGTCTCGTAGTACGACCATGTCGCGTGGCGCTTCGATTCCGAGACGGACCTTATCGCCGGTGACACGGACTACGGTAATCACAATCGAATCCCCCAGACGGATTCTTTGCGATTCCTTTCTGGATAAAACAAGCATCTTGTACCTCCATGTATTTTGCAGCTTGGAATATATGTACTTCCGTATAGTATAGCGAGAGACGCCAATCGTTTCAAGGCCGCCGGTCGGCATTGGCTGTAGACGATGGCTTAAAGCCTGAGCCTTCATGGCCAGGCAATGAAGTGTCGGACATGTTCAAGGTTGGACCATCCAGCAATTGCGTTCGTCCAATACGTTGCCCCGAACAGCTGTAGAACAATATCGTATTGCTATCAGTTTCCCAGATTGCAGTAAGACTTACTTCCCTTGGGCCATGCAGACAAAAGTAAAGGCCACAAGGCTTGCTGTTACGTACTAGTAAACGTTCTGTCAGCTTAAAATGCCCCGGTTTTAGCAGGTCGATTTGGCAAAGGGTCGTAGATACATATTGGCGAATTTCCTCAAGGTTTTGAAGACGTAAGTTGTGCTTCACCATCGAGAATGTCAGCCTCCAGAAATAATATATATTGGTTAAAATAGATAATTTGCACAGCCTCAGGGAAGTAGGCCACAATTAAGGTATCGGTAAACCGTAGCGATTGGCTCCAGCTATCATTCAGGAATCCGGAAAGATGCCGGAACCAAAATGGCGAGTCTGCTTAGCTAACGAATCAGGATTCGTGAGCGGAATGTTCTCGTGGTCTTTTGCGGGTGAGGTGGGACGTGGCCCCGCACTCTCCGAGATGTGCGAACGTGGCGATTTGTGTGCCGAGTCGATTCTTGCATCACCCACTCGAGCTTCACCATAATCCATATCAAAATCATCATAACGCGAACGGTAGCCTGGCAACTTGGACCGTTTGAGTTCCTCCTGATATTCTCGAATGACACCTAACTGAATCATTTCGCGACAGTTGGAATTAATAGGGTGAGCGATGTCCGCATAGAGTTTTGCCCTGCCATCCGCATCCACGGGCATCCGATCGGTTGAGACCGCGGCACCACATTGGTTGCAAAATTGTGAGCGAAGATGGTTTTTCATGCCACATTGCCCGCAATGGGTTGTCAGTTTACGACTCGGCATTGCCACGAAAGGACCGCTGGCACCTTCGATTATTTTTAGATCTCGCACCACAAAACAGTTGTCAAACGTAATCGAGCATAACGCCTTGAGCCTCTCTCCAGGTTCATCCATGAGCTTGATACGTACCTCGGTGATCTCCACGACTAGTCTCCTTGCGAAGTGGAATCGGTGACGGACTGATAACTCTAGTAACTCATTGTTGTAATAACAGTACCTACCTGACGGGCCCTTAACATCCCGGCGACATGCCTGGCTTGCTTCACAGTCCGCACCAGGCCAACATAGGTGGAACCACTTCCGGTCATCCATTGGCCGCAACAAAAGCATTGCCTGAATGCCTCGCGCAGGCACCTGAGATGCTCGCAATTTGCCATGGCAATGGACTCCAGGCGATTTGACATCGATTGGCAGGCTTCTCGCAGCGCCCCTCGGCGCAATGCCGCGATGATTAAATGCAATGGCGCCGGTGTCCGTGATTCTTTACCGATCGATTCCAAGTCCACCTGCTTGAATATCTCCGCCGTGGTAAGGCCCACAGAAGGTTTGACCAGTACAAAATGCAAACACCCCAACGAACCAATGGGTTCCACACATTCTCCTCGACCACGGCAAATGGCCGCATCCCCCATGCCGTTGATGGCAACGAAAAAAGGCACATCACTGCCTAACTCTGCAGCCAACTCCAGCAACTGTGCCTGGGTGTAGCCGAGTTTCCAGGCTGCATTGGCCAGCATCAAGGTGGCCGCCGCATCACTCGAGCCACCGCCCAGCCCAGCACGTGTAGGAATGCGTTTGTAGAGCGTAAAGGTGCCGTAAGGTTGAATCCCCGCTCGGCGAGCAAGCAGGTGGGCCGCTCGCAACACCAGGTTGTTGTCGTCTGCTGGAACATCAAAATCCAACAATCCCGTGCCCAACAATCCAACGCTTTGACGAATGTCGCGAAATACTCGCAGACTGAGTTCCCCAGAATGCTTGAGCGCGAGCAAAGAGGAACACTGCTGCCGCGGAGCGGACGTTAAGCCGGAGCAGAATGGGCCTGGCGTCCAACGGATCGAATCGACCAGGCGGATCGGTACCATCAGCGTTTCCAGCTCATGGAATCCGCTATCCTGGCGGTTCAGTATTTCCAGATAAAGGTTGAGCTTGGCAGGCGTACATACCTCCCAAGCCGAACCGACCTTGCGAGGAAACATGCTACACGCTCTAAAATCATTTCAGTGCGGTTAGGCAATGATACTTCGATCAATAAACCTCCTGGGACCTTACACAACGATGTGCATGCTTAAGTGACACTCGCTGAAACATCTACCCAAAGAGAGAAACTTGACAAGGTATCGTACGAGGTTCGTTCGGTTTGCCAGCAAAAAGTCGTAACTTCAATCGCGATCGAATTTTAGGGCGTTTGCAAGATGGCGTCAACGGAATAATCTGCCGCCCTGTCCGTGGGGTGCCAGGTTGGCATGCCTACGAATCCCACCAGAATGAGGCGTTCGTTGGCCCTGCCCTGGCCAACCAGACAATAAAGAACCCTCCCCCCCCTGTTATGGGGATCGCTATTTCACCATATTGGACACTCCTGGAAGGCTATTAGTAGAGGAGCGACAAAATCCGATCACCCATCCCATTACTACCCGACCTGACCCATTTCGTGCGCGGATTCCTGATGGGGGGGGCCGATATCATTCCCGGCGTTTCCGGTGGAACCGTCGCCCTAATCCTGGGCATCTATCAGCGTTTGGTAACCGCTATAAGCCATTTTGACTGGCATTTATTTCGCCTGATTGGCCAGCGTCAGTGGCAGGCTGCCGCCAGGCACTTGGATTTACGTTTTTTGCTGGCGCTAGGCACGGGCATTCTCACCGGCATCGTCTGCCTTGCCGGTTTGATGCATTCCCTGCTCGCCGAGCAGCGATCTTTCACTTTGGCCGTCTTTTTTGGGCTGATTCTCGACTCTAGCGTCGTCGTCGCGCAAATGATCCAGCCTGCCAGTAAC
>JAJRWS010000134.1 GCA_024276705.1 Planctomycetota bacterium
AGCGAGTTACATCATGAAGATCATGCTACTGGTTTTCTGTGTATTTTGGGCCACCCCATTCGCTTCGGCCGGCGAAGTTCTGTTCGACTCGGGACCGCAACGGTATGCCGGCCGCAACTACTACTGGCTTGCCCAGTGGAAGCTTGAAGTGGCATTGCCCGGCGACGTGGGCGACCAGGATAAGCTGGAAGTACTGTTCGGGTCGAAGCGAGCGGACAAGCGGACGCTCTATTTCACCTATGGTGGCCGGACCGGGCAGGTGGTGGACGTTTTTGACGACGGGTACACATGGCGGAAAATTCCTCTGGGTAAGCTGAAGGGAGGCGAAAAGGTCTTGCTCTTTGGCAAAGGCCGCCCGCAGGTCGCGTTTCTTGCTGGGGTGCGGATTGTGGGTACCTCGACCGAGGCACTGGTGGTCCGACCGATTCGCGCGGCCGCCCCTGCCGGAGGCCGGGTGGCCAAACCACTCGTATGGGCCGATCTTCCCGGATTCCAGTACAGTGCTGAGCAAGACCGACTCTTCATGAAATTCAGCCGGGATTGGCCGCGCATGAACGCAATGCCTGAGTGGTTTACGGTTGAACCGGATGTCGACCACCACTACATCGTGGAGGATGTCGATCGGAAAACCAGGCGAGTTGTGACCGGCGAGTTGCTCAGCCAGGGCTTGCCGGTTCGAGTCGAGACGGGTCGCCCGCTACGTCTCGTCGTGCGGCCGGAGTAGGTTTGCAAACCGGGGAAATGGCGACGAAGGACCTGTTTATTCTCGTTCGCGCGAGAAGATCTGGGTTGTGAACCGCTCGATTTTGATTCGGTCGGACCAGAAGTCGGGTGGCAGGCTCGCCTTGATCTTCAGATGCCGGAGGAATCGTTCTTTTTCTGGCAGGTCTTTCCAGACCGAGGGTAGCAACAGGCCACGATGCGAGCCAATCTCCAACAGCAGTCCGTCACGGTTTTCACGGACCTGCGCGAGCAATTCGGTCTGGTTGCGGAAATCGACCGCCGCCAGATCGCTGAGCACCGAGAGTTGGATACTGAGCTTGGGATACTCTTCGGGACGCAGTGGCGGGAAGCGTGGATCATGGAAGGCGGTGCTGTAGGCGTTTTTTATCACATCCTCAGCAAGCGGATACTTTGGCTTGACACTGCCGATGCAACCGCGCAGTGCCGAGCCGATGCGTAAAGTCACGAAGGTGGAGTGTGTTTGGCGTAATGCGTCTGGTAGGCCGGCCAACTGAATGGTTGGATGTTTTCCCTCGCGTAACCCGTGCCGGATGGAAGCCTGGGCCAGGTCCAGCAGCAGTTCGCCATCCTGAGGCGTAAGCCCCGGTTCTCGCCGATGGGTGGAAGAAGACATGCAATGATACCCCTACGGATTATGTAACCACAAAGGAGCCATACCCGACCACGCGATCTTTTCCGCCTTGGGTGTCGCCGCTGTTGCGCAGGTCGATTGCTTTCACTTGCAGGTCGTGCTGCCCGGCGAATCGCAGCAGACCGCGGATGCCGCGGAAGCCACAGGCTCGCTCTCCGTCGAGTCGTTGCCACTGGCGACGTTCGATCAGGCGGGAGGTCTCGCTGTCGATGGTCCGAGCCGTTTGCCAGTCGTGGTAGTGGCTCAGATCCGAGCTGATGACCAGCAGCGACGGCTCGTCCCAAAAAAGGCCAATCACTTCAGCCACTTCGTCGGCGCTGACCCGTCCGAGAACCAACGGTACCAACGAAAAATCGTCCAGCGACATCTGCAACATGGGCAACTGGACTTCGAGGCTGTGTTCCTGCTGATAGGCTTCGTCGAGGATTTGGACTTGCGGCAGTGATAGCAATTTCTCCAACGCCGCCCGATCGACCGAGATGGTGCCCAGAGGCGTGGCAAATGCATCCTCGCGGCAAGCCGCCAGGCCGTTCAGGGCTACTCGGTGCGAGGGACCCAGGAGGACCACTCGCCGGATTCTGTGCCGGACCGGTTTGAGCAGGGCATAGCCGCTGGCAGCCACCGCTCCCGAATAAGGGTAGCCGGCATGGGGACAAATCAGTCCTTTGGGAACCGGTCCCTTCTGGTTGGCTTCGTCCAGGAAGCGGGCAATTTGCTCCCGCAGTCTGGCCGGGTCGGCCGGATAGAACAAACCGGCGGCCGCCGGTGGTCGGACCCGACGTGGGCGGTCTATTTTTTGGTTATCGCACATCGTGCATTCCTCGGCTGCCGTTCAGCCTACAATATTGGGGACGGTTAATCACCCCGTAATCCACCTGCTCCGCTGGTGGTCGCTGACTGGTCACAAAAAACACAAAAAAGTCGCGAAAAACTAAGGCAGCTAGGGTCGAGTCGCCATTTCATCCTTTTTGTGTCTTTTTGTGGTTCCTTTTCTGTGAACGGTTTTACTTGCGTTTTTCGTGGCTATTATTTTTACGGCCCGAGGAAGCGTTAGGAACCGTTCAAAAACAACTTCGGTAAATGGTAGTGTTCTGGAAGTGGGGAAGTTATTATTGAGCCATGCTTTGGGATGGCCCTGTGGCTATAATTGAAAAAGCAGCCGTTCTAAGCAGTGGCCGATGAAGCCGACCTGGATAGCGCGCTGGTTGTTGAAGACGTCGGTACCCAGGCGGCTTATCGCCCTGGGCGATAAGGATGGGCGGGAATTGGAAAGTACGGAAAGGGTATCCTCGCTTACGAAAAGGTGTGCATGATGAGTGGCCGTAATTCGCGTCGTAACGTTCGTGTACCTACCCAAGGCGAAGGCGAACTGCCATCACCCGCCGATGCGCCGCATGTTGTGCGGACCAAGTATTGGCACCGCCTGGAAGACCGGCGCGTCCAATGCGACCTCTGCCCGCGGTATTGCAAGTTGCATGATGGCCAACGGGGCTTCTGCTACGTGCGGGCCAATCTTGGCGGCGAAATTGTATTGACGACCTACGGCCGTAGCAGCGGTTATTGTGTCGATCCGATAGAAAAAAAACCGCTCAATCACTTTCTCCCGGGCACACCCGTTTTGTCGTTTGGCACGGCTGGCTGCAATTTGGGCTGCAAATTCTGTCAGAACTGGGATATCAGCAAGTCGCGCCAATTTGACACGCTGGCGGACGCGGCATCGCCAGATACGATTGCCCGTGCTGCCCGGCAACTTGGCTGCCGGACTGTTGCCTTTACCTACAACGACCCGGTCATCTTCCTCGAATATGCGCTCGATGTGGCCGCAGCGTGTCACGCCCGAGACATTCGGACGGTGGCCGTCACGGCGGGGGAGATCTGCCCCGAGCCTCGGCAGGAGTTTTTTCAGGCCATGGACGCGGCCAACGTCGACTTGAAAGGGTTTACCGAACGGTTTTACCAGGAGGTCTGTTCGTCCCACCTGCAACCGGTACTCGACACGCTCGAGTACCTGGCACGCGAGACCGATGTCTGGCTTGAATTGACGACCTTGTTGATTCCGGGCCAGAACGATTCCGATCGTGAATTAGCTGATATGACTTCCTGGGTCGTCCAGGCCTTGGGGCCCGAAGTGCCCATGCACTTCACCGCTTTCCACCCGGACTACCGCATGCTGGATGTTCCCGCGACGCCATTGGAGACGCTTCGTCGTGCCCGCCGAATCGCCAACGAGAGTGGTGTGCGGTACGCTTACACGGGGAATTTGCCCGACTCGATTGGCCAGAATACCTTTTGTCCGGGGTGCGGTCAGTTGCTGATTGGCCGTTCCGGCTACGACATTCACCACTGGAATCTGGCTTGCGTGGGGGACTCGGCCACCACCGCCAAATGTCCCCGATGTGGTGCCCGCTGTGCCGGCCGGTTCGAAGCGGAGCCTGGCCGCTGGGGGAACCGCCGCCAGCCAGTCCGGTTACGGAATTTTGCCGATTGAGTACTGGATCTGGCGATTGTACATATTAACCGGAATGTGCTTGCCTGCAACATGGCAAGTCGCGTGTCGTTCGAGCATCTTGTAACAGTTGGGCGGTTGACAGAGCCGAGCCTGGAGCAGGAATGCATCCTGGTAAGACAAAATCGTGGACAGATTTGTCGGTCCTGACTAGACTGAACAAGGAAGAGATGGGAAGGGCTGTGGTAGCATGGCCCTTTTCATGCTTTTCATGCATCCCCATGGTTCGTGCCAGCGAACTCTCCACCACGCACGCCTGTTTCCTCCCTACATCCCCTCCCCCGTTGTCGGGCAAAGTCGCGGAAAGTGACAATTTGTCCAGTAGCCCCAATGAATTCGCAATCGGTCCAGTAAGATATGAACACAAATCATCAACAATCCATGCGGTCTGCCGTTTCCATGCTCCTGGTTGGGTTAGGGCTGTTCGCGGTTTGCAGACCTGCCACAGCAAACCAATTCGTCCGTCTGGAATACAATCTCACCCTTTGGGAGGGTATGCAAAACACGGTCGTGATCGAGCTGTTTGACGATCGTCCCCTGACTCGTGACAATTTCATGCTCTACGTAGATGGGGATCTTTACGACGGCACGATCATGCATCGGCTGGTGCCAGGTTTCGTGCTGCAAGGTGGCGGGTTTTACGAAACGTTTACGACCGAGCCACCTCCCATCGAGGATTCGGTACTCGCCCTGGACTCCGTCGATCTGGACGGCAATCCTGGTACGCCCAACCCGCCAGTGGACAACGAGTTTGATAATTCTCCATTCCGCTCGAACCTTCGGGGCACGCTCGCCATGGCCAAGACGGCCGTGGGGCCCGATTCGGCGACGAATCAGTATTTTTTCAATTTGGCAGACAATTCCGCCAACCTGGACAATCAAAACGGCGGGTTTACGGTCTTTGCCGAAGTGGTGGGCGATGGCATGGACCTAATTGATGCATTCGCTGCTTTATCCAAGACCAACCTGAACCCCGTTGGCATCAGTGGCCCTTTCACCGATGTGCCCTTCCTGGGAAGCCAACTGGTTCGAGTGGACAATGCCGAGGAGGTCAACTACCTCGGAAGCGATAGCATTACGGATGTGCCCGAATCGGGTTTGCTGTTAACATCCCAGGATGTCATTGTTGAAAATGGGGCATCTTTTATCGGGACGGGGCAAATCACGCTCAATACCAATACTTCCCTGGAAGCGGCCGATGGGGCAACGGTGGCGGGTGAACTGGCTTACCTGGGAACGCTGAAGCCGGGTCTGCAGATGGGAATATTGAACGTCGATACCTTATTGGGTACCTCCCTGGGAACGCTGGAGATGCAGGTGCGCGGGACCACGCCCGGGGTGGATCATGACCAGATTCAGGCCTCCACTTTTATTCATCTGAATGGGGCATTGAAGATCGTTCTGGAATCCGATTTCAATCCGATCGCGGGCGACTCCTTTACCCTCTTGGAAACGGCTGGCTCCATTAACCAGTCAAGTAGCTTTACCTCGGTGGATTTGCCCGAACTGACGGCCGGCGGTGCCTGGGATCTGAACGTGACGATCCAGGAAGTCGTGCTGTCGGTAATGCCGGATTACAATCAAGATGGCTTGGTGAACGACGCGGACCTGGCCCTCTGGGAGAGTGACTTCGGCTCGACGACCGAGTTGCAAGCCGACGGCAATGGCAACGGTGTCGTCGATGGGGACGATTTTCTGATATGGCAACGTTTTGTAGGTCGGAGTGTTTCGACAGGGGCTAGTGTTGTCGCTGTTCAAAGCGTGCCTGAACCTTCGAGTCTGGTCCTGCTGAGCTTTCTGGCGTGTTGCTCGCCGCGCCGGCGAAAGCCCAATGCCACTTACTTTGCCGATTCAAGAGGGTTGAGCCGAAGGCGCTAGCCTCGGGTTTTATAGGGGTTTGCGTTGCCTCCAAGATACTCGAGGCTAGCGATTAGGTTCAAGGTAAGTGCCTTTGGCCGCTTGCCCCCAACGCCTTACCCCCACCGCTTAGCCACTTCGGCCCGCATAAAATCGAGGGCATCCTGGGCCAGTTGCATTTCGGAGTCATACATTTTGCGCCATATTTTGGTGGCCGCCGCCAACTCCGGCAACCGCCGGCCAAAGGCCTCGACCGTCAGCCAGCCGTTGTAGCCCGCCTTGTGCAAAGCATCGAAGTTTTCTTGCCAGTCGATGCACCCCGCGCCCGGCGTGCCGCGGTCGTTGGCACTGATGTGTACATGCCCGATCACATCGGCGCATGAGGCGATGGCGGCGGCGGTGTTTTTTTCTTCAATATGAGCATGAAACGTGTCGTAGAGCACACCGCAGCTCGCATGGCCCACTTCGCGCACAAAACGGGCCGCGTCGGCCTGAGTGTTCAGCAGATACGTTTCAAAACGGTTGAGCGGTTCGACCGCCAATCGTACTCCGACCTGGTCGGCGTAATCGGCCATTTGTTGCATGCTTTGAACGCCCCACTTCCATTCGTCGGGAGTGGGTGGATTGCCACTGAATTCACCCAGGGCCGAATGGAAAGGGCCGACCAGCGCTTCGACTCCGGCCTGGGCACAGTTGTCGAGTACGGCGCGCATCGCATCGATCCCCAGGTCGCGGATGGCCCCGTCGGGGCTGATCGGATTGACTTCGGCACCCAGGACGGTAACCGCGGTTCGGCCAAGGCCAAGGTCATCAAGCCGCTGGCCCAACTTCTCGAAATGACTCGATGGGCCGGCTGCGAAGATTGGCAATTCGACGCCGTCGTAGCCCATCGCCCTCAGTTGTTCGGCGATCGTCAGCTCGGCATCGGTCACCTCGCTGTTCCAGAGTAACAGGTTCATGCTGTATTTCATGTGTGTGGGTTCCTTTATTCTTCCGAGAAAACTCCCGGCTTTACAGTGGTGCTGGCAGAATTTGACGGTTCCGTATTGATATTGTTCGTACTCGTACTCGAATGGAATCATTGCATGCAACAGAAACAAGAGGCCATGGATATTGATGATGACCGACCTTGCCTCCCAGTCGGGTTCGAGTACGAGTACCGCTTTGCTGAGTACGAGTACGATATTCTCTTCTCGGCTCCTTTGAGGAGCCTTCCTCAAGCCACCCGCTATGCG
>JAJRWS010000135.1 GCA_024276705.1 Planctomycetota bacterium
ACCCGCCACCCGACACCTGACACCCTCACTACCATGCTTTACTTGATAATCCTGCTGGCGTTTGTTTTCTTTGCTTCGATGGCCATGTGCGTGGGCGAAGGGCTTTGGAACAATACGATCGCCCTGATCAGCGTCGTGCTATGTGGCATCTCGGCCATCCTGTTTGGGGTGCCGTTGGGCACGTTCGTGGCGGACCAGGCGAAAGCGAGCGATGCCACACTCTGGGCCTTCGTCTTTGGTGTCGTCTGGGGAGTATTTGCCATATCGATCCTGGTCTTCCGCCTGTTGGCGGAGAAAGCCTCGGGCGTGCGGATGAAATTCATTCCCCAGCTCGACATGATCGCCGGGCCTTTGATGGGGTTGCTGTTGGCCATTATGTTTACCAGCTTTACGGCGTTGACCTTGCTGCGACTTCCAATCAAAGCCGGACAGTGGGATTTAGCAAAAGCCTCCCCTTGGCAACGTGATGCGTTCCTGACAGCCAGCGCCCCGTTCCTTGGTGTTGTCACATCGTATTCCCGGGCCGATGGGGCGGAATCTTCGTTCCTCAACAAAACCCGCTCACGGTAGGACAACTGTATAAGCTCCAAATCGAACCTGACCCAATTCACCACAATATGTTAGCTGCACTAGCGTTTCGACCGGAACGCAAACTAAAAAAGGTTTAGAACACTAATCCACGCTAATGAAGATCTAGTATTAGTGCAGATTAGCTAAGATTAGTGTTCCTTTGCTTGGCAGCCGGCGCCAGAACCAATTTGAACTAGCCGAACGGCGCTAGCGGGTTTAACCCCTGCCGTACCCGTTCATTATGTTCATCAGTAAAGTCGTCAAACAGTCCAGGCAGAAGATCGCACCGATAAGGAAACGCACTTCCATGGAAGATCCAACTCTCACCGAATATCGTCGTGTCAGCGTGCTGGCGATTCTCGCCCTGATCCTGGGCCTGGCTGCCAGTGGCGCGCTGATCGGAGGAGTCCTCTATGCCGTGCCCGTCGCCGGCCTGGGCGTTGGCTTGCTGGCGCTCGCCAAAATCAAGTCCAGCGCGGGGAATTCTTCGGGTCGGGCGTTGGCCCAATGGGGAATATTTTTCTCGGTCCTTTTTGGCGTGGCGGCCGTGGCGCATCCCCTCTTGTACCAGGAACTGATTGGCCGGCAGAGCCGATCGTTTGGCCAAAGCTGGTTAGAATTGCTGACCGCTGGAGATGCCAAGCAAGCTCTGGCGTATGTCGACATGCAGACTAAAGGCCAATTGGTCCCGCGCAAAACCAGGGAAAAACCGGTCATCAATGATGATTTCAAGGCAAAAATCTTTCAGGCCTTCCAGCAGGAACCCGTCGTGCAACAGTTGCAGGCGGCAGGTAAGCAGGCGCATGTTCGCTATCAGCAGACACTGGCGAAGCCACAACTTGCCAGCCGGTTTGCCCAGGTGACTCAGATATTCTCGATCCTCGGCAATGATTCGGCCAGCGTTGCCGCGACTGGCAACAATCCGGCAGCGTCTCCCCGACCTTTCTATGTCCGTCTCCATCTGAAGAAAATCCGCTCTGCCGGCACCGAGCCGGCGCTCTGGGTTGTGAGCAACTGGAAAACGGCGGATACCCCTTCGGAACTGCTCGAGCCGTAGGCGCTAGCCTCGGGTGTCTTGGAGGCAGCGCAAACCCTACAAAAGTGCGCGGCTAGCGCCTTCGGCTCAGTGGTTTGCATTGACCAGGACAATACCCGGGCCTTCGCCCCTGTCGGCAGACGACGCGAACGGATGGAATATCGGAACGCGCCCACACCGGCAAACTCCTCCCAGAACGCAACCTCCTCCACGACCCGCACCCTGTTGTCGATTGGCGTGGGGCCCAAGGATCGTCCAATCGGTAAACCTTCTCAGGTGACACTGAAAGAACGGGGGATTTTGCGTATTTGGCCGGTTTCCATCTCGACCTATCTTTCCTACCCGTCGATACCATGCCGTAGCTAAGTAGGCGGAGCGACCATTCATGCGCTGGCCCACAACCGGTGGGCTGCCGCTCAAGCAAACGAATCCCGGGATGCTGATGCGCCGATATGCAGAAGTTGTCGACGAACATTGCCCCGGGGCCACTGGTGAAGGAGCCTGATTGTGAAGTCCAAGACATGGAGAGTTGGGGTCGCTGTTCTCGCGCTGACTGCGAGTCCCGCGTTGGCCCAGGAGTCTGAAAGCTGGTCCTACGATACCCGTATTCAAAACGCAAGTTGTGATGAAGGTGTAGGCTGTTGCGGCTCCGTCGACTGCGGTGATGCCTGCAGCGAAGGAAGTGGCGGAGGCATCGAAGGATTCAGCCTATCCGGTTTATTGGGCATGGAAGATTCCGGCCTGGACATCGGTGGCTGGACTCAAATTGGTTACCACAATAACAATGACGGCGTATTCAATACCTACCCGGATAAAGTTCAACTCCAGCAGCAGTGGTTCTACTTCGGAAAAGAGGCGGATGGCTCGAAAGGATTGGATATCGGCGGTCGGATCGACATGCTCTATGGTACCGACGCCTCCAATACTCAGGCTTTCGGCAACCCCGCGGGAACCTGGGATTATCAGAACGGATGGGATTACGGCACCTATGGCTGGGCCCTGCCGCAGCTCTACGGAGAGGTCGCAATGGGCAATCTCTCGGTCAAAGTCGGTCGTTTCTTCACGCTGTTGGGTTACCAAGTCGTGCCTGCGACCGGCAATTTTTTCTACAGCATTCCCTACACTTTCAACTTCAGTGAAGCATTCACCCACACGGGCGTCCTTTCGACCTATACGGTGAACGACAAGGTGAAGCTGTTCAATGGCTGGACGCTGGGTTGGGACTCCGCCTACAACCAGGTCGGCTCCGGCAACAGCTACCTGGGCGGCATCTCGATCGACCTGGCCGATTCGGTAAATCTGACGTACATCAGCACGTTCGGAAATCTGGGATGGATCGGGGACGAAGGCTACACCCACAGCATTGTGGCTCAGGTCGGTGTCACTGATAAAATCTCCTACGTGTTCCAGAGCGATCTGGTAACGGTAAACAACTCTCCCAATGCGGGCGGTGGACGTTACGATACGATCGGCCTTAATCAGTACCTGTTCTACAGCTTCACGGACTGCATCAAGGCGGGAGCCCGCCTGGAGTGGTGGAAAGCCGATGGTGTCTCCCTGTACGAAATGGCCTACGGCCTGAATATCAACGTGCTGAAAAATGTGATGGTCCGACCAGAGATTCGCTACAACTGGATGCCCAGCGATACCCTGCCACCGGCACTACCGGTTGCCAGCAACACGGGCAACTCGACTTCCTTTGGCGACTACAAAGACCAATCCATCTTCGGCATGGATGTGATCTTCACTTTCTAACGACTGTCTGTTCTCCTGGCCTCGCCAGGATGACAAAGCTTACTTTCCCCTCACCGGGGGTTGTCCATCAGGCCAACCCCCGGTTTTTGTAGGCGGGCACGACCGTTATCCGGCAAGGATTCTCAACCGGAAATTTGCGATCGTCCCTATCGGGTATTGATGATTGATGATTTATGATTGATGATTTGCATTGGGCTCAACTCCCTGGTTCATCAATCATCAATCATAAATCATAAATCTTCTCCATGGCCGCTCCCGAAAATGCTCCCGCGGATATCGAGTACACCCCCGCCCCGGGAGAAGCCCAACTGACGGCACGGGCCGTACTGGTCGGTTGCCTGGTCGGCAGCGTGGTATCCTGCACCAACATCTACATCGGTCTGAAGATTGGCTGGACTTTTGGCGCCTCGATCATTTCGGCCGTGCTGGGCTATTCGCTCTTTGCCCTCTTTGAGCGGCGACTGTCGGTACTGGAAACCAATATCACCCAGACCGCGGGCTCGGCGGCCGGCAGCATGGCCTCGGCCGCCGGCCTGGTTGCCCCGATTCCGGCCATGGCCTTACTGGGATTCGATAT
>JAJRWS010000136.1 GCA_024276705.1 Planctomycetota bacterium
CGCATCCTCCATGAAGTCGGACTGTTCGATGTAGAGCACTCGAGAAAACGGCACCTGGCGTGTCCCCATTTCCGGATGCTGTGGATGATTGGCCGCTTCGAGTTGTTCGACCCGATCCTCCGGGTAGTTCTCAATCGTCACTTTGAGCGGCCGTAACACGCCCATCCTGCGGGCCGCGCGGGCGTTGAGATCTTCGCGCAATGCGTCCTCAAGCCAGACCATGTCGATGGTACTGTCTGCCTTGGCCACGCCAATTCGATCGCAAAAAGCTCGAATGGCATTCGACGTGTACCCACGGCGACGCAACCCGCGGATTGTCAGCATCCGCGGATCGTCCCAACCGGTCACATGGCCCTCATCGACCAGTTGCAGTAACTTGCGTTTGCTCATCACTGTGTAAGTAATATTGAGGCGAGCGAACTCGATCTGCTGGGGGTGCGCCAACCCCGGATTTAAAGCTCCGAGTTTCTCCAGGTACCAGTTGTAGAGTGGGCGGTGATTCTCGAACTCCAAGGTGCATATCGAGTGGGTAATCCCCTCAATCGAATCGCTCTGGCCGTGGGTGAAATCGTAAGATGGATAGATACACCAAGTGTCGGCCGTCCGGTGGTGGTGGGCCCTTTTGATGCGGTACATCACCGGATCGCGAAGATTCATATTGGCAGAAGCCATGTCGATTTTTGCCCGCAGGGTCCGCGATCCATCGGCAAATTCACCGGCCCGCATCCGCCCGAACAGGTCCAGATTCTCTGCCGGATTGCGATCGCGATACGGGCTGTTCTGTCCCGGTTCGGTCAGGGTGCCTCGAGTTTCGCGCATGGCCTGGGCGTCGAGATCGCACACATACGCCAGCCCCGCTCGGACCAGTTGCACGGCCCAGTCGTAGAGTTGCTCGAAATAGTCCGAAGCGTAGAAGAGCCGGTCCTCCCAATCCGCTCCCAGCCAACGAACGTCGTCCAGGATCGAATCGACGTACTCCTGCTCCTCCTTGGTCGGATTCGTATCGTCAAACCGTAAGTTGAACTTGCCTCCATACTCACGGGCCAGACCCGAATTGAGGCAAATACTCTTGGCATGGCCAATATGCAAATAACCGTTGGGTTCGGGTGGGAAGCGGGTATGGACCCGACCACCATTCTTCCCGGCCGCCAGGTCGGCATCGATGATTTGCTGGATGAAATTGCGTGATGTTTTTTTTTCTTCGGTCGTCATGTCTGTGCGGTTCGCTCCGTCGGCCAGGTTCGCCCATGGGTTCTAAATGCACGCTTGCGTGGGAAGGCCCCACGGTCATGGGCCCAAGTATGGCACATTTTGTGGGGGGACGGCAATGCGGGCCGCTGATCCGCCTGAAACTGACAGAGCCGGAGGCTTGAGGAAAGCCCCTAAAAGGGGCTGGAGAATAAATATCGTACTCGTACTCGTACTCGTACTCGTACTCAGCAGAGCGGTACTCGTACTCGCCGTTTGCATGGTACTGGGCGGAAGAACGAGGAAGCGACCAATCGATCGAAAGGCGATAGACATCCATTCGTTCGTGGCAAAGATCGGTTCGGTTATTGCCAGTCTTTTCTTTCAGGGAAGGGCGTGCCACACCGGACTAAAAGGTTTATCATGGTTTCGGCCAGGCGTAATGAGGCTCCTCCGACAAAGTCGGGGATTTTCGAGGGAAAAAATAAGTCTGGTCGGCTCCGCCCCCTATTTGGCGCTACTGTAATTCACCCGACCGAGGAAAAATCATGCCGGACGATTCCAAGGACCAACCAGGAAACTATGGCAACCCGGAAATCCCGGCGGCAGCTCCCGAGAAAGGCTCCCCTGTAAGTAGCCGGCAGAATGGCCATGAAGCGATCCGGGCGGTCTTGGAGCGGCGCCGTCCCGAACGGTTAATTTATGCACCCAACTATTGGCAGTGGTTTTCGCACCAACGGGCCCATGGCACGTTGCCGGCGGAAATCGCCCACTGCCAGACGCAACTCGAGTTACTGCAAACCCTTGGGCTCGACGTCTTCAGCCGGAACGTCTACTGCGACCAACGGCGGTGCTGGTTTGGCGGTTTGTCGGAGTGCCAGTTTCAGGACATCCGCGTAGAACAGACCGAAACGCCGGCCGGTAACGATCTGCTCATCACCCGCACTTTTCACACCAGCGCCGGCGATCTGACCGAGCGACAACGGCACGTACACGATCAATCGACGCTCGTCCAGGAAAAATTCACGGTCAGCGACACTGCCCGCGAGCTGGACGCTTATGAGCAGCTCGTCGCAAGCCGCCGCTGGAAGTTTATCGCTGAGCGTTACCAGCGGCAGCAGCGACAAGTCGGTCAGCACGGCCTCGTTGTGGCGGGAGAACTATTCAGCCCGTTAAAAATGCTCCACTTCGACCTGGGGCCGGAGGAGACCACGTTTCTGCTGCTCGACCATCCCGACCGCGTGGCCGAGCTCCTGGCCCAACACGAACAAGCTCAGCTCGACCTGGTCCGGCAAATGGCCGAATCTGGCGTGCCGGTCATGATGGCAATGGACAATCTCGACACCCTGTTCCATACACCCCGCTACGTCGAGCAATATTCCGCCTCGTTTTACGAGCAGGCGAGCCGAATCTGCCACGAATGGGGCAGTCTGTTTTTCATCCACGCCTGCGGCAGGCAACGGGCCAACCTGAAGCAGATTGCCGCACTCGGCGTCGATGGCCTGGAAGGCGTGGCCAGCCCCCCGCTGGGCGACGTGGAACTCGACGAGGCGTTTGCGTTGACAGGCGATCGCTTCCTCCTGACCGGAGGGCTCAGCGCGGCGGATGTCGACCGACTGCAAACCCGGAAAGCAACTCGTCTCTACGTACGCCAGCTCTTCGACCGCCTGCGCCCCTACGCCCACCGGTTCCTCTTCGCCTCCGCCTGCAACACGGCGTTCACCACCCGCTGGGAACAGCTCATCTGGCTGCGGGACGCCTGGCTGGAGTTTGAATGATCCGTTTGATCCGGCGAAAAGGGGAGGCTCCCCTTTTTTGCGGTAAACTGCGAGGTCTACATAGTTGCTGGCCGCAGTCGCGAGCGTGGCCAAGGTCCAAGGTTCACACCCTGATCATCGGAACGATGGTGACAACGCTAGACGATTTTCGGCTCCCAAGCTATAGTAGCTAAGTAGGGATACAACCTGTGCGAGTCATACCATGATCTCCAGACAAATTACTGCCGACGGCCCTTGGAAGGTGGGAGAATTACGAAAGCTCCCAGCCAACGAACGCGATGCGATCCTCACAGCGGCTGCGCTCGATGCTGAAGGTGCATACCGCGCAAATCCGAAGTTGACCGATTTCGAAGCCTTCGGGAAGGACGACCTGCATGGCGAAAGCACACCGGCCCCAGCGGAATGAAATCTGGTCCGTGAATTTCGATCCTTCACTTGGCGCGGAAATCCGCAAATTGCGCCCGGCCGTGGTAGTGAATCTCGATTCCATTGGTCGACTGCCGCTGCGGATTGTCGTACCGCTCACGGATTGGCAGCCGTTATTCGCGAAATTGCCTTGGTTTGTCTCAATTCCAGCCTCAGAGGAAAACGGTTTGATCAAGAATTCCGGAGCTGATGGGTTTCAAGTCAAGTCGCTCTCGGAAAACCGATTCGTACGGCGGCTTGGCAAAGTAACCGACAAGCAGATGGAAGAGATCGCATCGGCTATTGCGTTGTGTGTTGGTGCTTCGTAGTCGGGGAGGTAACCGTTCACGGGCCGTAGATTTGGTGCTACGCTAGTAGCATGTCCAAAGACAGGTGAAATGAGGCTAGGAGACTTATGCGACATCGGGCACTTGGCATTGAATCATCTGCTGGTCCATGCCGCATGCCATCTCACTTGGGACGTTTCGATCTGGTAGATGAATCCTCTCAATCCGAATTCCACCTTCCCCTATGATCCAAGCGTTGGCACTGCTGCTGGTCACGTCGCTCGGATGCGGCGGCCTCTTCTCGGCGTGGGCGGCAACTTCCCCACGGCATTGGTTTTTCCGGACCGGCCTGTTTGCCGCGGGGCTCGCGCTGTTGCTGCTGATCCCCGCATATGAGCCGCTGGTCGTTTTTCTGTTGCAAGGCGTGGTCGTTGCAATGGGTGTGCAACTGGTCCGCTGGTGGCGATGGCAAGCCGAGGGCAAAAAGCGAGCGCCACGGCAAACACGCTTCACGCTGGCCACGCTGCTGCTGGCAACCGTCTACGTTGCCATGGCCGCGGCGGTGGCGGTACGGCTGCCAACCCTGAATGATCGGGCCTGGTCTAGTGTCGTGTTGATTGGCGTGGCTGCCGGCCTGGCAACCCTCCTGGGACTCTGGGTCGCTCACGGCCGGCTGGTCCGCTGGCCACTACGCGTCGGCCTGGTGCTGGTGCTAACGCTGAGCCTTTCAATACCGCTGGCATGGGGCGACTGGTTTATCCTCTCGACTGAATTCTACCAGTGGCCTCCAACCGATGCGGTGTCATACGGCGGAATGTATGGCGTATACGGCGAAGGGGAGCCAATTCTCGTCTGGGTGCCGATCCTGCTGGGGATCGCCACAATTTCCGGCATCGCGGCCTGGCTGTTTACCCGACTCGCAGTCACCGGCCAGGCGGTCATCTCGCCGCCAGGCTGTTTCAGCAGCCGCTGGAAACGCCTGCTGGCAGGCAGCCTTCTGATCTTGCTCGTCTTCGTGCTCCTGCTCCCCCCTGTGGGCGTCTATTACCAACTGCTGACACCGCTACCAATCCCCGCCCTGAAACTGCCCGACCCCAACGGCTGGGACGACCTCGTCGCGGCGGGGAAAATGGTGGAGAATTCAAACTCGCTAAGCATCATCAACAACTACGACGCGGCAACACAATCTCAACTAGCTACCGCGGTAAAAACACTGGCCCCGGCCTACCAGCGATTGAATATTGGTTTGGAGCGGCCAGGCCTTTGCCCTGTCAGTTATGATGGTCCTGGAAAAAACATCGACTCGATCTCAGCCATGCGAACATTGGCCCGCGCATTGGCGGGGCGAGGACGCCTGGCAACCCTGGAAGGCCGATTCGAGGATGCGGCGGATTCATTCCTGGAATGTACCCGCTTTGGCTATGCAGTGCGTCGCGGTGGCCTGATTGTTGACGCACTGGTAGGAATCGCGTGTTCAGGGATTGGTTATCATAACCTGTATGCTATCCGCCTGAAACTGCCCTCAGCACAATGCTCCAAGCTGGTCAGAGTCTTAAGCTCGTTGGAGAGGCAAGCCGAACCGGCGGCAGATTCCATCCAACGCGATCGTATTTGGTCACACAAGGGCTATCTGCTCTACAGCGTTGGCTCCAACGGCACTGACGATGACGGAACGGCGCCGGATGAAGAGGATCCAGGGGGATTCAGCACGGGCGACCTGCGGCTCGATATCTGCTACGCGCCCGACCCGGAGTCAGCAGCCGGGGAGACGCTCGAGGACAACGGCAGCTTCACCAAAGCGACCGAAGAGACTGCCATGGCAGACCAAGAAGACGACTGAATCGAGGAGATGTTGGCACACTAACCACAACAATTCCTTTCGATGTCGCCGCTGCGCGGCTGGTGGATTAAAGCACGAGCACCGTGGGCTCACGCCCACGGCTAGGCGCTTCCGCCGCTGCGCGGCTTTCTTTTTGCCATGCTCGAAACGTGAAATCGCCAGTTTGCAGGCCTTATTGTCTGTGCACCTTTGGTACTAAGAGGAACCGTTCAAAAACAACTTCGGTAAATGATAGGGTTCAGGGTTCAGGGTTCAGGAAAAAAGGACAAAAAAGCTGATCGGCACGGTGCAACTTCAAATCAGTGGTTAGCAGTCCAAGTTGGCATTCACTTTCATACTGAACCCTGAACACTGAACTCTCATCTTGAAGTGGGAAAGTTATTATTGGGCCATGCAACTAAGACGCACACACTCTAACGCCGCTCCTCTGCTCTAATGCTCTCTGCTCTAATGCTCTCAACTCTCTGCTCTCTGCTCTCCGCCTTCTTACAGACCCCGCCCTCTTGCGCTCTACCTCTATTATGCTTCACTCTCCGTTGTCCGGGCTGGTTCTCCTGCGGGGCGTGTAGGGGCCACCTGGGCGAAGGGGTCCCCGCCCTCCTGCGCTCTATGTCTTTTGCTCTCCGCCTTCCGCCTTCCGCTCTCTGCTCTCCCCTCTCCGCTCTAACCCACCACCTCACCCCAATCGGCGACAAACTGGTGTCCACATCTGGGGCACTTGACCTTCTGGCCCATGAATCGTAGCGGCACATTTTTGGCAAATTGGCAGGCGCCACATTCGACGCAAAACCGCAACGCATCGCAGGCGGGTGGCTTTTGCGTCCAGGGGGTAAACAGGTCCGCCGGCGGCCGCACGAACTGGATGTCTTCGACCTCCAACGTCGTCAACTGCTCAAGGGAGAGATCGCTCAGGTCCGCAATGCGATCGGCCATCCGGCGAATCGCATGTTCGAACAGGTTGCGCGAGGCCCGGCCGTTACCAAAATGTTGATCTCGGTGCTCATAGAGCCACTGGAATCCCAACATCACCTTACCCCGCGAAGCGCAGCGGATCTCGTATTGGTTTTTGCTGCACATAAAACCGAAGATTCGAGCCAGCTCGGTCGGCCGATAATCAACGAACTTCAGCTTGCGACTGAAGCGGGAGGACAAACCGGGATTGCGGCACAGGAGTGTCTGCATTTCGTTCGGGTACCCGGCCAGGATGACCACCAGCCGGTCGCGATCGTCTTCCATCCTTTTGAGCAAAGTTTGGACCGCTTCGTGGCCATAGGGATCGTCCCCCTTGGCCGCGATGAGGGTGTAGGCCTCATCGATGAAGAGCACTCCATCGAGGGCTTCGTCGATTTTCTTGTTGGTTTTCGGCCCCGTTTGTCCCGCATATTCGGCCACCAGGCCCGAACGGTCGGTTTCGATCAGATGGCCTTTTTTCAGCACCCCCATCGCCCCATAGATTCTCCCCACGATACGGGCCACCGTCGTTTTACCGGTCCCCGGATTGCCGCCAAAGATCATGTGCAGACTGAGCCCCGTGATGGGCAGGCCCGCTTGCTGACGCTGCTGTTGCACCTTGAGAAAGTTCGTCAGTGTGCGAACTTCGTTCTTGACACTTTCCAGGCCGATTAGCCGATCAAGCTCGGCCAAGGCTGTCTCCAGTGTGTCATGTGCCAACGCTGCGGGCTTTTGCTCGCCTTCAGACTGGGGAAGGGAAATTTTTTTCCCATTGTCATGCCGATGTTCCTTGGCCGCCGAAGAGGCACGAGAAAATTTGGTCGTTGCGCGCTGGATCTTCTGGATCGTTTTCGCCCGCGCTGACTGCGCCTCTTCTCTCTGTTCCGGCTCATCGATCGGAATGGCTCGGAGATGGAGATTCAACTCGTTCTGGATCGATTTGATCCGGGCCGCTTCCACCGGTTTCATTGGGCCATCCACGCGCCCTATCAGGTGGGCGATGCGCACCACCAAGGTTTCCAACTCACCCACGCGATTGCGCAACGGAGCGATCTGATCGAACGGGCGGATCACGGCGTACCATTTCAGTTCCATCGCCTTCTTCGAGATCGCTTCCAAAGCCGTCCGCAACGCCTCCCCTTCGAGCCGCTGGTTCCACAAGTGGAGCACCAACACTTCGGCCAAAGATTGTTCCTGCCGGCTCCAGCAGCGGTCCGCCTCACAAATGGCCACGAAAACTTTCACCAGCAAGCCGCGATGCAAGTCGTCCATCCGCTCGATGAATTGTTCAGCCGATTCGGCGAGCATCTGCGGGTGTTCGTCAACGATGCGCTGCGCACTGGAGAGGTACAACGTACGGCACTGCTGAAGCAGCCGGCAAAAATGGTTCGGTAAATCGGCAATGTCCATTAGGAAATGCGGAATTCGGATTGCGGATTGCGGAATTAAAACCTGGCGGTCTGTTAAGGCTTATTTCAGTACTTCTAAATGATCACTCCAACCTACGTGGACCTGGGCGATAAGCAACGTTCAATCATTTAATGTCATGTTTGTGTCCATGATGTACACGTATCTTGCCCGTACAATCGGTAAATTTTTACAACCACGAAAGAAACGAAATTACGCGAAATATTCAATGAACCCGTCTTTCCCTGTATTATTAGCACTAGAGACGGGGAAATCGTAAAGTGGTATCGTACTATCACACCATCCGACTGGCCAGTAACCTGATAATCTCCATTCCCCATTCCGCAATCCGCAATCCGCATTCAGCAATCCCTCATGTCCAACCCTTACGATTACGACGTGCTGGTGATTGGAGCGGGCCATGCGGGTACCGAGGCGGCCCTGGCCGCGGCAAGACTGGGGGCGAAGACCGCCCTGCTGACGACCAATTGTGATACCGTGGGCCAGATGAGCTGCAACCCGGCCATCGGCGGCGTCGGCAAAGGCCAGATTGTCCGTGAAATCGATGCGCTCGGTGGAGCGATGGGCCAGGCGATTGACCAGGCAGGCATTCAATTTCGACTGCTCAATCTTCGCAAAGGCCCGGCGATGCACAGCCCTCGCGCCCAGGCCGACAAACGGGCCTATCAGGCCGAAATCAAGCGAATGGTCGAATGCCAACCCAACCTCACTCTACGCCAGGAGGTGGTCGAGGACCTGTTGATTGAAAAGGGGGATGGCGGAAGGTGGGAAGCGGAAGGCGGAAGGGGGATGGCGGAAGGGGGATGGCGGATCACGGGCGTACGAGTGCGAGGTGACTTCACCTACAAGGCTTGCACTGTGGTGCTGACCACCGGCACTTTCCTGCAAGCCATCATGCATACCGGCCAGACTTCCACGGCCGGTGGTCGGGCTGGCGAAGGAACCACCCAAGGCATCAGCGGCGCCCTCGGCAGGCTGGGTATCCAGCTCGCCCGTTTTAACACGGGCACACCTCCCCGACTCAATGGCCGCACCATCGACTACCGCCAAACGCAGATGCAACCGGGTGACGAGCGGCCGCAACCTTTTTCGTTTCTCACCGGCAAGATCCAGCTCGACCAAATGCCTTGCCACATTACCCACACCAACGAAGCCGTCCATGCACTCATCCGTGAAAATTTGCACCGGGCCCCGATGTATACCGGTAAAATCCGTTCGAGCGGTCCTCGCTATTGCCCCTCGATCGAAGATAAGGTCGTTCGTTTCGCGGCCAAACCAGAGCACCAGATTTTTCTGGAACCGGAGGGACGCAATACGCTGGAAGTCTATGTTAACGGTATCTCGACCAGCCTGCCGAGGGATGTTCAAGATGGTATCCTGCGACTCATTCCCGGTCTCCAGCAGGCTGAAATCATGCGTTACGGTTACGCGGTGGAATACGATTACATCCCCCCCGATCAACTCACCCCGCAACTCGAGGCCAAGCAAATCGCGGGGCTCTACCTGGCAGGGCAGATTAACGGCACGACCGGCTACGAAGAAGCCGCCGCCCAGGGTCTCGTGGCTGGGGCCAACGCGGCCTTGATGCTGGCGGGTAAGGCCCCACTCCTGCTCGCGCGTGATCAAGCCTACATCGGTGTCCTGATTGATGACCTGGTTACCCGCGGTGTGGATGAGCCCTACCGCATGTTCACCAGCCGTGCCGAGTACCGCCTGCTGCTCCGCCAGGACAATGCCGACCGGCGTCTCACCCCGTTGGCGCACCGACTGGGATTGGTCAGTGATGATCGTTTGCAGCGAGTACGACAAAAGGAAACAGCCATTGCCAGAATCGCCAACTTGCTGAAAACCACTCGACCAGGCGGCGTTTCCCTGGCAAAAACGGTACTGCGGCCCGAAGTAGGTTGGGACGATCTTGTCGGGCAACTTCCGGAGCTGCGGACCGTTGCGGCCGAAGTCGCTCAGCAAGTACTCTTCGACGCCAAATATGCTGGCTATGTGGCCCGGCAAGAGACTGAGATTGAGCGCCAGCACCGCCTGGCTGAAAAACGGATCCCAGCCAACTTCGATTATTCCAACCTGGGCCAATTACGGGCGGAAGCTAGTGAGAAACTCACTCGAATCAGGCCAACCAACCTGGCCCAGGCCAGCCGCATCAGTGGCATCACGCCTGCCGACATCGCCCTGTTGATGATTCACCTTTAACTCGAGGCTAGCAAAAAATAAATTTCCACCTTGCTCGAAATATGTCGTAAACCTTTTTCCAAATAGCATTTACGGCAATACAATCAATGTTGACTCCACCTGAAACACCGTTATAATTCGGTGCACCTGGCAATCCAGGGGCTTTTGGGAATTCCGGTTAAAGTTAACACTTGAGAAGCCTTGCCTATTTAAGGGGCGTTGACATTTTGAGGTAAAGGGCCCCTTTAAGGGGAGGGCGCAGGAATTCCAAAATGCGTACATGGGGTTGTAACGCTGCTGAGGCGTGACGACACCCGAAGGAGTGACGAGCAGACTCTCAGCCGGTGAATTGAGACAATTCGCCAGACATTCAGTTCCTAGTACCCATACATCCATTGACCATCGGCTAAGGAAAGAGGTGGTTCTACTTATGAAAACCGTTTTTACTACCGGCGAAGCGGCTAAAATCTGCAAAGTCAGCCAGCAGACCATTATTCGCTGTTTCGACTCGGGACAGCTCAAAGGATTCCGTGTTCCAGGGAGTCGGTTTCGGCGCATCCCGCGCGAACTGCTCTATACGTTCATGCGCGAAAAGGGCATTCCCACCGACGCACTCGATAGCGGCAAGCGCAAGGTGCTTGTTGTTGACGACGATGAAGATCTGGTGGAATTGATCTGCGATGCTTTGGACCGTGATGGCCGGTTTGATATACGCAGCGTCAACAATGGCTTTGGCGCGGGAATGTTAATCAAGGAATTTCGCCCCGACTTGATTGTGCTGGATGTGATGCTTCCGGACATCAATGGCAAGGAAGTCTGCCAGTTGGTGCGTGGCGACAAATCGATGGATAACGTGCGAATTATCTGCATCTCCGGGATGGTGGAGACGGGAAAAATTCAGGAACTCACCGATGCTGGCGCCGATGAGTTCATGAAAAAGCCGTTCGATGTTGATGTGCTGCTGGCCCATATCTGCCAATTACTCGATGTGGAATCCCTGCCAGCCAGGTGAGGCTCCTCCGGCAAAGCCGGAGTTTCTCGGGTCAATAACACCGATGGCAGTGCTTCATCGGACGGCACTGGTAGTTATTAATCGGTCATCCCTAACTGGACAGCGCCACTTTTCCACAAATACTAACCCGAAGCGCAAGCGAGGCAACACGTTACGGCAATTTCCTCGCTAGCGCTTCGGGTTAGTAAAATCCGGAAGTTTAAGTCTAAGTGGCGTTGCACAACTAAGGCCTGCCCACGATGCCGGACGAACTGCAATCACCCGTGGAAATTTCAGCGCCCGATTCGTTCGAGTTGCGTTTGGAGCATTTGAAGCTCGACGCCATGAAAGAACTGGCGTATGGCGCCAGCCATGAAATCAACAATCCATTGGCAAATATTGCCGCCCGAGCGCAAACCCTGCTCCGAGATGAAAAAGATCCCCAGCGCCGGCAGGCGCTGGGGGCCATTCATAAACAGGCGTTACGTGCCCACGAAATGATTTCAGACCTGATGCTGTTTGCCAGACCCCCTGAGTTGGTCCTGAAAAACACCGACATCCAAGGCCTCATCCGTCAAGTCACCGCGGAGCTTTCAGACACCTGCCGGCAACGCGACGTGCGGATGATTACAGACTTGCCGGAAGAATCGGTGGAAATCGAGGCGGACGCCGAACAGTTGGCCGTTGCCCTCGGGGCGCTCTGCACCAACAGCCTGGAGGCGATCGGCTCAGCGGGAACCATCGAGGTTACGCTTCGGCTCGAATCTCCTGGGGAGGCGTTGCACTCGAATCGGGGCGACCCCCCCACTCGGGAGCAGGTCGTGATTGAAGTCCTGGATGATGGCCCCGGGCTTTCGGAACAGGCAAGCCTCCACCTGTTCGACCCATTTTATAGTGGCCGCGAAGCAGGTCGCGGACTCGGCTTCGGACTTTCCAAGTGCTGGCGAATTGTCACCGAACATGGGGGTACCGTCCATGCCACCCATCGAATTGGCAAGAACGACTCCCAGCAGAAAACGTGCTTCACCATTTCTCTGCCAGCCCGCTGAGCTCCCCCACTTCCGAGCAGCACCTCAAAAACGTAAGCTGAGAGGCGAGAGAAGGGAATCAGTTTGAATTTTCCGTCTCACACATTCCGCATTCCGCATTCCGCATTTCCAGAGGCTTCCATGGGCCAGGTCCATGATACGATCCGTACCGTCAACAGTACCCTGCGTACCTTGCTGATTGGCATGCTGCTGGTGGGTGCTGGCCTGGCAGGCTGGCAAGGATACTCCTTCTACAACGAGCCGCAACAAAAACTGGCGCAGAAGCAACAGGAACTCGAATCGACACGCACGCAATTACACCAGCGTGAACAGGAACTGGCAAATCGGACCGAGGAACTGGCCAGGCTAAACACTGAGTTACAAGCGAAGGCCAGGCAGGTGGAGCGGCTGGAAACCACGATGCAGTTGCTCAAACTCAGCCACCGGATCGCCCGCATGCGTGTGGTCGATCAGCAGAAGAACGCCGATAGCGGCCGACTTGAAACGACCGTTGAATTCTTTGAAGTCAACGACGAGGGCGCGCCCATCGACGATCGCCGGCGGCAGTTCAAGGTGGAAGGCGATCGAATCTACGTGGAATGCCTGGTCGCGAAATTCGAAGACAAGTACATCGAACATTCCGATCTGGAGCGTTCCACCGCCATCTGCCTGTTCCAGCGGATATTTGGTGAATACCAGCAACCTCAGGAAGGGTTTGAGCTCGATAAAATCGGTTCCAGTCCCACATCCTACGCCCGAGGAGGCCAAATGTCGGATTTCGAGCAAAAGATCTGGGCCGACTTCTGGAACATCGCCAACAACCCGCAGGCAGCAGCCGAACTGGGCATCCGCGCCGCCCACGCCGATGCGCCTTCCACGCGCATGCGCAAGGGAAAAACCTACGAGCTGGAACTGCGTTCCACCGGTGAGTTCACCCTGAAGCCGTTGGGCTGGTAACAGCAGGCGCGACAATGCATGATCGGCTGCCATTGAGGCCCCAGATCGGTTAACGATTCTGCCGCGCCAACAATCAACCAACCCGTGGGAGCCAGCGCGTGGGAGAGTTTTTCAAATAACCGGCTCCGGCCGTCGGCACGGAAATAGATCGCCACATTCCGGCAGAAAATAAAATCCAAGTCCGAAAATCCGGTAAAGGACTGCTGCAGATTGTGCTGACGAAAGCGACACATTCGCAGGATTTCTGGCCTGACTTGCCAACCGTTTTCTTGCCGGACAAAATATTTCCGCAATCGGATCTCGTCCATGCCGCGACTCATTTCCAACTCGCCATACCAACCTCGCCGGGCATGTTCGAGGGCGGCTGGGGATATATCCGTACCGACGATTTGCACGTCCCACGTATCCCAATCAGGCACCAGTTCGGCAAAGGTCATTGCCAGGCTGTACGGCTCCTGCCCCGTACTGCATGCCGCGGACCACATGCGTAACCGTTTGGGATGCAGGCTTCCCACTTTCTCATCCAGCTTTTCAGGCAGTAGTTTATGCTGTAGCGCCTGAAACAAGGACTGGTCACGAAACCAGAGCGTTTCGTTGGTCGTCACCGCATTAACCACTTCATCCACCAAACCGGGAATGAGCCTGGCACGGGTCTTGCGAGCCAGATCGGCATAGCCGGCACACCCATGGCGGGTCACCAGATTGCCCAATCGCGACTCGATCAAGTATGCCTTCGAGCCATCCCAGGCGATGCCGCAAAGATCGTCAACCAGCGTGCAAACCGCGTCAATATCTGCCGATGTCAGAGGGGTCATACGGCAGCCCCTTGCCGGGAACCTGCCGGCAGGCCCACGGCCTGGGCCAATTGCGAAGCCATCTGGTCCAGCGGTACCACGCGATCCACGACTCCCGCTTCCGCCACCGCACGTGGCATGCCATAGACCACGCAGGATGCTTCATCCTGAGCCAGGATCAAAGCGCCCCGTTCTTTCAGCATCTGACTGCCAATCGTGCCATCATCTCCCATCCCTGTCATCACGGCAGCTACCGTCTGGCGGCCGAAATGAAGCGCGAGAGAACGGAACAGATAATCCACCGCCGGTTTGCAATTTCGTTCCGGCGGATCCTCGGTAATTTCCACCACAGTTTTATCGGCCTGTTTGGCGACCCGCATCTGGGAACCTCCAGGAGCCAACCATATCTGCCCCGGCACAATGGCAACGCCCGCACTCGCTTCTCGTACCTCCAAGCGGCAAAGCCGATTCAAGTCGTCGGCCAGACTCTTGGTGAACATGGGGGGCATGTGTTGCACGATGACGATAGGACACGGAAAATCCGCGGGCAATTGAGGTAGCATGCGAGTGAGGGCCGCGGGCCCGCCCGTCGATATCCCGATGCCAACGATGGCCCGTCTGCCGTGGCAGGAGTTCACCACGGCCTGCATGCGCTCGTGCAACCCCTCTTCGGAGGCGGCAGCAACCGGCCCCTTGCTTGCCGGAAAGACTTGGCCCGTATGCAAGGAATTTCGGCAAGCTTCAATTATTGGAACCAGGTCGTCACGCAGCTGCCGCTGGCTCTGTTCGAGTGACGTGCCAGCAGGTTTGAGTACAAAGTCAAACGCCCCCAACCGTAAGGCTTGACTGGTGGCTTGAGCACCTTCGGCCGTGAAGGCGCTAATCATTACCGTTTTGACGGCAAGCCCTCGCCTTTGGAGTTCTCGCAACACTCCCAATCCATCCAATAGCGGCATTTCCATGTCGAGCGTGATCAAATCCGGAGAGAGGCTGGTGATTTTATCCAGGGCATCGCGACCATTCACGGCCGTGCCGACCACCTCGATCCCCGGGATCGCTGCCACCACGGCACGAACCACTTTCCGATAAAGGACCGAGTCATCGACAACCAGAATACGCAATGGCTTGGCATGCATGATGCTATTTCCTCAACTCTGAGCCATAACTTCGTCGAGGTTTAGAATGACCAGGACTTCGGTATCCAATGCATGAACTCCGACAAAAAAGCGCCCTTCGCTACTATTCATGTGTGCCGGAATCGTACCGAGGTCATCCTCGCACAAAGTGAGAATATCCGAAATTCGATCCACCAAGAGGCCGATCGACTCTCCCTGATACTGAACAATCAAGGCGCGACTTTCTCGCGTCACTTCGGCTGGAGGCAAACCAAGTACCGTACTCAGATTGAGCACCGTAACCACTTCTCCGCGCAAATTGATCACTCCATGGACCGCCTTGGGGACTTGCGGGACCTGGGTGACTTCCAACTGCCGATTGATTTCTCGAACCTGGCGGATGTCGACGCCCAGCAACATATTTCCCAGGTAAAACGTAGCAAATTGACGTTCAACACCCGTTTGTTCCCGCTTTTGTTCCAGTACGGTGCTCATACGCATCCTCTCCCAAAGCGAGTTTCCCCGCTACCTGAATAGTGTTCTCTCTCTGCCTTATCATACATTTTGCAATCTCGACTCCGAACGATGCCGGCGGTTGTTACCCGCCTTGGCACCGGTAAAATTCTGCAACGCACCGAGTAATTTGTCTCGGTCCATTTTGATTTGATAGTCGTCAAAACCTACTTCGATCCCGCGTTGCATGTCCGCGGAACCAGCCAGCGAAGTCAGGGCTATCACCGGCAAATGCTTCCATGCGGCGGAATCCTTGATCCGTTGGCACAATTGAAAACCATCCAGGTTGGGCATTTCGATATCCGTTAACACCAAATCAAAGTCATACTCATTCTCCTCCAGTAGCTCCCAGGCCTGCTGCCCATCTTCGCGATCGACCACCTGGTACCCCTTTGAGCACATCATCTCCTTGACCTGCCTTCGAAAGAAATGCGAATCCTCCGCCAGCAAGATCCAGGGAGACTCTCCCTGGTCATCGGTAGCCACGGGCTGATTCATGAACCATTCGGGGTGGGCCAATTCGGCCAGTTCATGGATATCGACCATGCGGGTCGTCCGCCCCTCGAGGACCAACGATCCGATCACGCCCGTTCCATGGAAAGTGTGCGTATCGACGTCGGTGGACACTTCTCGGATATCGACCAGATGCGGAACCAGCAAGCCTACTTCATGGCCAGCCACCTCGAAAACGATAATATAAATTGTCTCACTCGGCGATTCGGACTGCGTCGTGAGACATTCCTCCAATCGCAACAATGGCAGGGTCGACTTCCCTTGCTGCAGCAATTCCTGACCTCCAACACGATCAATCTGGTCGACGCGAACCCTCTCCAACCGCGAGATGATGTCCATGGCAACGGCGAAGTGCTCGTCAGGATGATTGCTCATCAGCAACACCGTTTGCATCTCCTGGGCCATGGAGGAAGATTCTGTTTCGGATTCCAGGTCATCACAGGAACGCATCTGCTCGTGAG
>JAJRWS010000137.1 GCA_024276705.1 Planctomycetota bacterium
AGTGTGACCGATCTGAAACTGGTGGAGGTCGGAACGTGATTGCTGAATCCGCTGTAGTTCCTAAAGGTTATAAGCAGACCGAAGTGGGTGTGTTTCCCGAGGATTGGGATGCCGTAACAATACAATCACTCCTTGACTCTAAAGCTCTTGCCGACCACCTCGATGGCAACCACGGAGAACTTTATCCCCGCAGCAATGAGTTTCAAGCGTACGGGATTCCTTACGTAACAGCCAATGATTTCCTTGACGGACGATTACAGATCGACGGCAGCAAATGCCTGTCTGCCGAACGCGCTCAACAATTCAGAAAGGGTGTTGCGAAAAATGGCGATGTGCTTTTTGCACACAATGCAACTGTTGGTCCAACCGCATTGCTTAAAACGCATTTAGACTACGTGATCTTGAGCACTACGGCGACCTATTTCCGTTGTAATCCGTCAATCTTCAACAACGTATTTTTCAGATACGCTTTACAAGCACCATTCTTCGTCCGGCAATATCAGGCGGTGATGGCGCAGTCGACTCGAAATCAAGTTCCAATCACTACTCAGCGTAAACTTTCTGTTCTCGTCCCCACGCTCGCCGAGCAAGAAGCCATCGCCACCGCCCTTTCGGACACGGATGGTTGGATTGAATCGTTGGAGGGGCTGATCGCGAAAAAACGCCACCTCAAACAAGCCGCCATGCAGCAACTCCTCACCGGCAAAAAAAGATTGCCCGGGTTTGATGGGGAGTGGGAGGTGAAGCGGTTGGAGGAAATCGGCAAGGCAGTTGCGGGACTCACTTACACGCCGAGCGATGTGGTGGGCGAAGGCGGTACGCTAGTTCTACGAGCGTCAAATATTGCCGGGAGTACGTTGGTTTTTCGTGACAATGTGTATGTCGAAGTGGACTTGCCTGATCGAGTATTGGTGAAGTCGGGCGACATTCTAATCTGCGTGCGTAACGGAAGCCGCGATTTGATCGGTAAGTGTGCGAAGATTGATACCCATTCGGAGGAGACAGGACACGTGTTCGGAGCATTTATGTGCGTCTACCGAACCGAGTTTCACGACTTCGTGTTTCATCAATTCCAATCCGATGTGATCAAGAAACAAATCCACGAACATCTTGGAGCGACGATCAACCAGATCACTAACAAAAGCCTTAACTCCTTTGAGGTTCCGTTACCTTCGCCTGCCGAACAAACCGCCATCGCCGAAGTCCTCTCCGACATGGACGCCGAAATCACGGCGATCGAATCCAAACTGACCAAGGCGCGGCAGATCAAACAGGGGATGATGCAGGAACTGCTGACGGGGAAGACGAGGCTTGTATGAGAGGTATCGGTAAACGCCGTCACAAATCTTCGACGGCATCGCGAACGTCCTTGTCTGTCGGGTCGTCTGTACGTCGAAAAGCCTGAGCAATGTGGACTCGTTTTTCGTCGCAGTAGGCAACGACCACAAGGCGGAGGCTTCCGCTCTTGCCGCACCCAGGCAACGCCCAACGTACCTTCAACACCTTGCCCCCTCTTGCCGTTGCTTTTAGCGGCGAGATCGAGTCGCCCAAGGCGTTGTGGCAATTGCCCGAAGAAAAATAGCCGCAGAGGAACTCCTGGAGCGCCTGTTTGTTTTGCTCATAATCATCGGGCGTCATCTGCTGGCGTAACTCGAAGAGCAGTTTCGCTTTTGCGCCAACCAGCCAGCTTCCTTCTTCTGGCTGGTAGTGCATTACCAGTCATCCCCAATAGCATTGTCAGCAGCAGCCAGGATTTCGTCCTCGCCAGCCAGTGGCACTTGCATCCAAGGATCGCTCTCGACGATTTGTTGCATGGCGATTCGCATGTTAATAGCAGCCGGTTTGTTTTCGCGAAGATACTGATTCCACGCGATCTCCCAACCGGCGTTCTTGTGCGAAAAGCGAGAGGCTGCTGCCGATGATGCGTCAGAAAAATAGGTCGTTACGTCGGAGACAAGGATCATGGAATCAGAATCGAGGAAATCGAAATGCGTTGGACCGTTCTCCAACAAGATTGGTTTCGAGCCATCCCATTGACTGATTTGCTTGGCGATTCCACGTTGTTCTAATTGCCCAATCAACCGCTGTGGATACTTCGCAATAACCGGGCCTTTTTGAAGCGCGATGTAGGTATTCTGGGTGATCGTTTCGCCACGGTCTCGCAGTGACGCAAGGTCCAGATAGAACAGTACCTTGTTCAATACCACCACATTCAATGAATGATCGGGTGCCGCATGCAAAACCGCGCTGGCGGCTTCGATCAATCGCAGGCTTTTTTCGTTTGTGTCCATGGATTAGCTTGGCTACTACCCAAAGGAGAGACTATGCAGCACAATAGAGGATTCGCTTGGAATATCAGGAGCAACGAATATGACGACCGGCGGATATAGGTTGCGCTGGCCCAAGGCCCGCAACACACAGCATGAAGCCGAATTTCGTCCACAGGTTCTACTTTTATGATAGCCCCAAATTGGATAACGTCAAGAACAACTGACCAGTGCTAAGGCTTCAAAAAAGCCCTTGGACAGCAATAGTCATCTGCTATTGAAGTATGCGCCAGGAAAGCGGCAGGCCGACCAACGGGAGTGCCGGATTTAGCGAGTGATTGCTTGGAGTAAGTAAAGTTTCTGACGCATACATCAATAAAACCATCGGAATTTGTTATGAGCGACATCGGCAAACCAGAACGCGAAACCCAGCGGCGGGTGATTGCGCTGTTCCAGGACGAACTCGGTTATCGCTACCTGGGCGATTGGTCGGATCGCGACGACAACAGCAACATCGAGGAAAAGCAGCTCACGGATTACCTGCGGGACAAGGGCGGGTATTCGGACGCCCAGATCAGCGCGGCCATCTACAAGCTGACGACCGAGGCGAACAACAAGAGTCGCGGCCTCTACGGAAACAACCAAGAGGTTTACAAACTGTTGCGCTACGGTGTGCCGGTGAAGATCGAAGCGGGCAAGCCGACCGAGACGGTTCATCTCATAAACTGGGAGGAGCCCGAAGCAAACGACTTTGCCATTGCGGAAGAAGTCACCCTGAAAGGTGGGCCCAGTCATCAGGGAAACAGCAGGCGGCCCGACTTGGTGCTCTACGTCAACGGGATCGCCATTGGCCTGATCGAACTCAAGAACAGCCGCGTCAGCATCGGCGACGGCATCCAGCAGAGCCTTTCCAACCAACAGCCCGAATTCAACGAGTGGTTCTTTAGCACGAACCAATTTATCTTCGCAGGCAACGACACCGAGGGACTCCAGTACGGTGCCATCGGCACGCCAGTAAAGTTTTTCTTGAAATGGAAAGAAGACAAAGAGGATAACACGCGGTTCAAGCTCGATAAGTATCTGCTGAAAATGTGCGACAAACAGCGGATCATTGAGTTAATGCACGATTTTGTGTTGTTCGACGGCGGCGTGAAAAAGCTACCCCGCGTGCATCAATACTTTGGGGTCAAGGCAGCCCAAGAGCATGTACGACAGCAAAAAGGGGGAATCATTTGGCATTCGCAGGGTACCGGCAAAAGCATCGTGATGGTGCTGCTGGCAAAATGGATATTGGAGAACGACTCGAAGGCACGAGTCGCCATCATCACCGACCGCGATGCACTCGACAAACAGATTGAGCGAGTCTTTACTGACTCGGGCGAGACGATTTCACGCAGTGACAGCAGCCGCGACCTGATGCGTCAGCTTTCTGCACCAACACCGCGACTGTTCTGCTCGTTGGTCCATAAGTTTGGTCTGAAGAATGGGAAAGGCAAGAAAAGCGACAAAGAGTTTGAAGACTACATCAAGGAGCTTGAATCGAAGCCGAGTCCGACCGTTGGCGAGGTGTATGTGTTCGTCGATGAATGCCATCGAACCCAAAGCAACCGACTTCACAAGCTGATGACGACGGTCATGCCGAATGCCGTGTTCATCGGCTTCACCGGCACGCCACTACTGAAAAAGGACAAGAAGACGAGCCTGGAAGTCTTTGGCGGCTACATCCACACCTACAAATTCAGTGAGGCAGTCGAGGACGAGGTGATTCTGGATTTAGTCTACGAAGCGCGAGACATCGACCAGCGGCTCGGTTCGCAAGAGAAGATCGATGCTTGATTCGAGGCCAAGACCCGCGGCCTCAACGATTGGCAGAAGGACGAGCTAAAGAAGAAGTGGGGAACCCTGCAACACGTTCTTAGTTCACGGTCGAGGGTGGGTCGCGTCGTCGCCGACATCATTTTTGACTTCAGCGACAAACCCCGACTCTCCAACGAGTGCGGCAATGCACTGCTTGTGGCATCGAGCATTTACGAAGCCTGCAAGTACTACGAGCTGTTGCAGAAGACACAGTTCAAGGGCAAGTGTGCAGTCATTACTTCGTACAATCCGCTTCCAAAGGACATCACGCTAGAAGAAGTCGGCGCAAATACCGAGACCGACAAGCAATTCATCTACAACACGTACACGGAATTGCTCAATGACGTCGATGCACAGCCAGGAACGAACAAGACGGAAACCTACGAAGAGTGGGCCAAGGCGATGTTCACGAAAGAACCAGCCAATATGCAGCTCTTGGTTGTCGTGGATAAATTGCTAACCGGCTTCGATGCCCCTTCTTGCACCTATCTCTACATCGACAAGTCGATGCAAGATCACGGTCTGTTTCAGGCCATCTGTCGCACCAATCGGCTGGATGGCGACGACAAGGATTTTGGTTACATCGTCGACTACAAGGATTTGTTCAAGAAGGTCGAAAACGCGATCGCGGTTTACACGTCGGAGATTGACGATTCTACCGATGGCGGTAGCCCCGAGGTGCTGTTGCAAGATCGCTTGAAGAGACAACGCAATCGAAGCACTCGTACTCCATTGCGAACCGGTGGAACCCCCGAAAGAAGAATTGCAACACATTCATTACTTCTGTGGGAACACGGAGATTGCGACCGATTTGCAGGAGCGAGAGCCACAGCGGGCAGCCCTCTACAAAGCGACAGTTGCTTTTGTCCGGTCCTATGCGAACATATCCAATGAGCTTGAGGAAGCAGGTTATTCAGAAACGGAAGTGGCCCGAATCACAGGGCAGTTGGATCATTACGTAAAACTGCGGGACACCATTCGCAACGCGGCAGGCGAAACGCTCGACCTGAAACCGTATGAAGCTGATATGCGGCATCTCATCGACACCTATATTGAAGCCGACGAGCCAAGAAAGATTTCGCCATTCGACAAGCTTGGCCTTCTTGATTTGATAGTTAAAACGGGTATCGCGGATGCCATTGTTTCGCGACTGGGAGGACTCAAGGGAAACCACGATGCAATTGCTGAGACGATTGAAAACAATGTTCGCAAGAAGATTGTCAAGGAACAGATCACCGACCCGGCATTCTACGAAAGGATGTCATCCTTACTGAATGAGGTGATTGCTGACCGAAAAGCGAAAGCGATTGCCTACGAGGAATACCTGCAACGTATTGCAGATATCGTCAAAAAAGTAGACGCGGGTAAATCGGAGGACACTCCTAGTCGGCTCGACTCGCCAGGAAATCGCGCCGTTTTCAATGTGCTGAAAGATGTGGATCAAGATAGTGACTCTGCCGACGTAGAAGGATTCGTCGATTTAGTGATGGCAATTGACGCGACAGTTAAGCGGGTACCTACAAGACTCTAACCACAACGACACAACGGCCACAACGCACGCGTTGACGAAAGCTGGCACGTCGTGTCCGTCGTGTCGTCGTGGTTCATTTTTCAATCCTTGGCTAGAAATTAGGACTTTGCAGTCCTCCTGATATTCTGCCCAGATAATCGCCGCAAATGGGAGGACTTATAGCATATCTAGTTATTAGAAGAACGGGCTTTGTGTGGCCATGCTGAATGCAATAGAGGATACAGCTAGCCACGTAGATTGGTCCCTAATACGTCCAATCCTCATGTCGAACTGGAAGACGATTGAGGACTTGTCGGCTGAGGACTTGTCGGCGAATTTTCCAGTTGGCCAAAGGAAGTCCTGGAGGAACTTGATGAGACGGAGGTTTGTATGCGTGTGACGCTTTCGTATTTCATTGAGCCTAGTCCCGGCAGACGTGGATGGATGCGTAAGCATTCCTACCAGTCACACGGATTGCGGTTTGAAGTGAAACGTCCGGCCGAAATCGAAGACTCATTTCATCGACGGATCAATCAAAAGGCGCGTGATGAAGAGGATACAACAACGCATGGAAGCGACGATCGCAAATGGCAATGTGGTGATCGTCTTCGTCGGAAAGGTTCCATCCATTCCGATGTATGGACTGGCACAGGCGCAGAGTTGGCGGCATCTGGGGAAATCGGAATTTCCCCAATCTCAGGGTGGTGGAGATTCCGGAAGCATTTGGGGCGAGTGGAGCAGATTGCAAGATATTCTCTCATCGTATCTGGTGATCTTCGGCATGGACAGAGTGCCCTGCGACACACGCATGAGGGCCAAAACATCAATTTATGGTTTGGACTCGCTCGATTTTGAACAACTGCGACCCGCCTTTCGTGAAGTCTTCTCGTGAATAGCTCGCAATAAGGATCGACTCGCTTGGGTCATTCGCGTCAAGCCGGACGGCAACGCATTTTTGTTTCAACAAGTCGAGGAGAGGTCTCAACAGGGGTTAACCGACCAGTTCGAGGCGGCCGGTTCCGATGGCGTGCATCGCCGCTATCGATTGGCGAAGAATGTTCCTCTCAACGAATCGAATGCGAACGTCCTCGTCGATTTCCTGGAGGTTTCGGAGCCGCCCCCTTTAGCGCATGACAGCCCCAACGGCAGGCGGAGTTTGACTTGGATTGTCGATCCAAAGCTAGGGCTTTGCCCTAAATTGGCCGAACAATTTATGCGGGCCGGTCGTTCACGCTGGAAGATCGAGAATGAAACATTCAACACACTGCCACAATATTTTTTACCGGCCAAGGCTACCAGTTCGAGCACAACTTTGGGCATGGCTATCAAAACCTGTCGGTGGTATTGGCGATGCTGATGATGCTCGCGTTTCTGGTCGATTAAACGCAACAGCTTTGTTGCCTGCAGTTTGCCGCCGCCTGGGAGCAGTGCCAGAGCAAACGCGCACTGTGGGAACGCATCCGCGAAATCTTCCACCCATTTCAAGTGCCTTCCCTGCAAGCGATCTACGCAGCCATGCTAGCGAAGGGCAAGCCACCGCTGCAAGTCCTGAAAGATTTGTAGCTGGTTTGTTTTGCTGGCAGCCAATTTTCGACGTTCCGCAACGGCGGTCGGCGAGGAAGATGCGCCCTGACCACCACAAAATGTACCTGTCCATTTTGAGAATTGGTCTTTGTCGAGATCGCGTAATCGCGTAGCTTTTGGTCATGACGGTTCGCGAACTCAAAGATCAACTCCGGCAACGCGATGTGCAGATCAAGGAGCAGGCTACGCGGATCAAGGAA
>JAJRWS010000138.1 GCA_024276705.1 Planctomycetota bacterium
GGCCGATATCATTCCCGGCGTTTCTGGTGGAACCGTCGCCCTAATCCTGGGCATCTATCAGCGTTTGGTAACCGCTATAAGCCATTTTGACTGGCATTTATTTCGCCTGCTTGGCCAGCGTCAGTGGCAGGCTGCCGCCAGGCACTTGGATTTGCGTTTTTTGCTGGCGCTAGGCACGGGCATTCTCACCGGCATCGTCTGCCTTGCCGGTTTGATGCATTACCTGCTCGCCGAGCAGCGATCTTTCACTTTGGCCGTCTTTTTTGGGCTGATTCTCGCCTCTAGCGTCGTCGTCGCGCAAATGATCCAGCCTGCCAGTAACCGGCAACGTACTCGCTGCCTGACACTGGTTCTACTCGGCGCCTGCTCTGCCTATTGGCTGGTAGGCCTGCAGAGATGGCAACCTTTCGACTCCGCCGGCTACTATTTTTGTTGTGGGTCAGTTGCCATTTGCGCCATGATTCTACCTGGCATCAGTGGCGCCTATATTTTATGGCTGTTGGGCGTCTATGAATCCATCACCACAATGATCCGAATCAGTCGGGTTCTAGCATTGGACTGGACGGAGCAAGAACTGTTCCGCCTGGCCGCATTCACCGTCGGCTGTTTGGTAGGATTGATCGGTTTCAGCAAAGTACTCAGGGAGTTACTCAAACATGCCCGAGCGAGCACCATGTCCGTCCTCTGTGGCATGATGCTCGGCTCGCTACGTCGGGTCTGGCCGTTTCAGCAGGAAATCGCTGGCGGCCATGGGGATCTGAAGCATCCACAGTACAAGGCAATTCTGCCTTCGACTTGGGACGCTCAAACCATCGCCTGCCTTATGCTCGCCCTGGCTGCCTTGGTAGGCGTACTGGTGGTGGAGCGATGGGGGAGGAAAGAGAGCGCGGAGAGCGGAGAGCTGTAGGCCTGGAGACCACGTCGGGAACTTGGATGCAGGATGGCAAGACAGGGTTTGCAGCCGAAAACTGGCGTGGCTTCCAAATGGGGGGTGAATTGCAACACAGGTCGTCGAATGACAGTCTCAATAGGAAAGCAAGGGAGCGAATGATGGCCAGCTGCGAGCAACTTGTTGCCCAGGTCAGCCAGGAGCTCCTTGGGCTTCCATCGCTGGGCAGGAACACAACGCTTTGGATTTTTGCCCAAGTTAGCCCATCGAAAACAGCCTGATTCGAGGGGGCGGTTCCATTCAGGCCAGGGCTGTGGCAGGCATCGCGAACGGGCCGCCGCAAATCCCGGACCAATATCTAGCGACCCCTGACATACGCCCTCAGCCCACACCTCAGCCCACTCCACTGCCCACTGCCCTCTACTCTCTGCTCTCTACTCTCCGCCCCCTGCTCACTATTTTTCGGGCGATATCACGCAATTCTTGTTGGATCACGTCAATGGGGCGAGCTGCGTTGACCACATGGATCGGCAGGAGGGCCTGCCGTGCCTCCGCCAGGAAACCTTCGCGTACTCGCTGGCGATACTCCAGCCCACGACTCTCGATCCGATCGAGTTGACCATCCATGCGCTGTCCGGCCACGTGGACCGGCATGTCGAGCAAGAAAGTGCAATCCGGCATGACACCCGCGGTAGCGATTTGTCCCACCGTTCGGATGGTCGATACGTCCAAGCCACCCGCATGGCCTTGATAGACCACGTTTGCCAGCAGATAACGATCGGAAACGATCGTCTGACCGGATGCCAGGGCAGGGCGGATAACTTCCTCCACCAATTGGGTTCGAGCGGCCATATAGAGCAACATCTCACTGCGACCGGCAATCGGAGTCGTCGCGTCGCTGTTCAGCAATATCTCTCGGATCCGTTCACCCAATGGAGTACTGCCGGGATCACGACAAGTCACCACCTGGTGCCCTGCTTCCTTCAGCCACCGGCAAAACAGGTCCATTTGGGTTGTTTTGCCAACACCATCCAAACCATCGAAAGTAAAAAAAAGGCTGGGAAGCATTTTCTAGACCCTCACCGTACCGGCTCGGGATAGCTGGCAAGATCCACCTCGGAATCTTGTTGCCCTCTTCGATCTTGACCGGCAATGAATGGATTGGCTGGCGTCTGGTGGACAGGCACTGTGTAAGTTGCCGGCAACGTCGCAAGCTCCGCCGCTGGCAAAGGTACGGGCCCCGCCTGTCCCAGGGGCACCTGTCCCAGGGGCACCAAGGGAACTCCTATGGCCGCCCCGGTTGGCAAAGGCATATTCGGCAGGGGCAGAGGCTGGCCTTCGGTGGGCTCCATACCAGGTTCCACGATGACCTCGTTTTCACCTGCGGGCTCCGCCAGGATCGGTTCCTCGTGAATGGGGAATTCTTCGAGTGTTGACTCGTAACCCTCGTTCCCCGCTACGCCAGGCACTCGTTGTTGCACCGGACCTCGGCTGAGGACGTTGGGACGAGTATAACCATAGTCCAACTGACGGCTGGCACCACGCCTTCGGCTCAAGCGTAACGCATCAAAATATGCTTTGCCAGGCCAAGGTCCTTCCGCCAGGTAAACACCATTGTATTCCAGCAGCGAACCTTTGCGGAAGTGAACACGCATGATAGCCCGATTGTAATCAACCAGCGAACGATAATAGAGCGATTCCGCATCGGCACGCCGGCGTTGGGCATCCAAGAGCAAATTAAGGGTAATTCGCCCCGAATAATAAACCGCCTCGACCGCCTCGACTTCGTCTTCAGCCGCCACCCGGCGGTTGAAATTGCTTTGGGTCAGGCCGTAGTTCAAATCGACATCTCGCACGGTATCGGTAAGCTGGTGCGATACCTCCAATTCCATATCCTGAAGGACGGACCGTTCACGAGCCAACAACAACTGGTGATGCCGTACGCCGGTCATGGCCAGGCGGTAGCCGATCGGGATATTCAGTTGCAAACCCATTTCCCATTCCTGATAATTCCCTCCCGTCAAGGATTCCCAAGCATTGGAGCCGTCGCCAAAAGGTGGCACTCCAGTGCGGCCACTGTTGATCAGATCGTCGCCAGCCCCCAGCCAGCGGTAACGACCTACCGCATCGAGACGTGGAAGCAACTGATTGCGCGAAGCAATCAATTCGAGCTCTCGCCGTTTGACTTGCCATTTCTGCCTGCGCAGCTCGGCCCGTCGAACCAGTGCTTCGCCATGAATCGTGGCCCAGTCGAATTTCACCAGCGCGGTGGTTGGTTCGTCGACAGGACGGATCAGTCGACCATCGGTGGCTTCAATACCCATCAAGTAACGCAGCCGATTCTCCACGCGAAACAGGCTGGTTAAAGCCGTTTCGACCTGGGATCGGAACAGAAAATATTGCGAGCGTGATTGGGCTTCCTTGTCCGCTTCGCCACCTTGCTGGCCCACACGCTGTAAAGCTTTGACCTTGCGCCAGGTTTCCAGCGAACTGTCGCGACCTATCTTGCGCGCCTCCAAGTCGCGGTAGGCAAAGTAGAGTTCCCAGTAGGAATCTTCGACATCACGCATCATATTGCGCACGCCTGTTTCGAACTCGGTCAGAGTAATGTCCTGGCGTACTCGAGCGATCATGACACCATCGATCTGATTGGCGAAACCGGCCGAGTACTGCTGGAAAGTTTGCGGTCCCGCAATCCGGTTGTACTGGGTTCCCGCCCCCTGCAACAACGGTTGCACGAATGCCGCTTCGAGGTTGGTTGCCCAGTCGCTCGCTTGGGCTCGGCTGCCATTGTTGTTCTGATCGTAGTTCGTGTTATTTCGAATCTCGAAAGTGCTGCCATTGGCCGTATTTTTGGTGATGCCTACGGTAAAATTGCTTAAATCCTGTACAAAATTATTGGCAAAGAACACGCTCCCGAAGCCACCGAAGTTTTGCGGGCGGTCATTTTTCTGCCAGAACAGACGGCTGTCCAGGGTCGCATCGAACTGGGCCAAGGCCGCCTCGACGCCCGTGCCACTGAACGGACTTCCTGTGCTGGTACCGTTGCCACTTTCGACCAGAGCCGGATCGTAAGTCGTGACGGCCGCATTCGCATTTTGCGTAAGTGCTTCGGGAGTCGTGGAGGCGATATTCTGTCCCCCATCGGTAATCCGGCCTCCCAGTTGACGTAAAACCTGGCTGTTTTCCAGCGTGATACGGGTTATCTCTTGCAACGTGAGGTCCCACATCTCAAAATTTTCCGTGTTGGAGATCGTTAGCGGAGGTTGGGCATTTTGCACTTCACTGAGCGATACCTGCTCGATATCGGGATATTCGATGTCCGTCGCGACGTCCATATAATGGGTCAACGGATCATCGTCATGGAAGAAAAATGGCTGCGTAGGCTGGCAGCCACTCAGCAAGACCAGGGCGCTCATCACAAACGAAGTGTGGGTGCGGAAATGCCGATTCATGCTGCTCATGGTACCTGGTTGATTTTTGGGTTGGGGTTTCCAGGTGAGGCCTGCGTGAGGCTGGCTTACTCTTATCCTTGTGCGCACTCGCGTGCTGCGTTTGTCCCCCCCAGGACTGCCTTCTCTGCTAGCACTATTTACACGGAAACGACGGAGCCGCCGACAGACGGAACAGCCGTTGCGACTGTTATCGTCACCCCAATCGTTAAATCTTGACATTTATACGCGTAAATATCCCCCGTCCGTATTTTTCGTCTCACCCCTGACAGCCTAATTCCACTGTATATGAGTTCCAAATCGAACCTAACCCAATTCACCACAGTACGTTAGCTGTACTAGCGTTTCGACCGGAACACAAACTAAAAAAAGGTTTAGAACACTAATCCGCGCTAATCTGCGCTAATCAAGATCTAGTATTAGTGCAGATTAGCGAAGATTAGTGTTCCTTTGCCTGGCAGCCGGCGCCAGAACCAATTTGAACTGGCCGAACGACGCTAGCGGGCTTAACCCCTGCCGTATCAGTTCATTATGTTCAACAGTAAAGTCAAACAGTCCAGCTAATGGGCAGCAAAAAATCGGCATTGCCTCTGAACCCTCAACTCTCAACTCTTAACCCTCAACCCATTTCACGGCAGAGTCCAACCGAGTGTGAGCCACTGATGATCACAGTCGAGTTGTTGCAGCGTCAACTCGCCCTGGATGCCCAATTTTTCGGGCAGCCGAATAGGCTGGAGGAGGATTTCGACAGGGAAGCTTTCGCCACGATCCGCTCGTGCATTCATGTTCCGGGCCAGGGTACTGCGGAAACCGGACTTGACGGAAGACATGCTTTTATCCCAACGGGGGTCAAATCCGGTCGGGAAGACTTCGATTTTCCCTATGCGACGCAGCAATACCGTATTCTCTCGAGGCAAAAGCTCATAGCGAATGATGAAATCCCAATTGCGATATTCCCGGTCTCCTGAGATTAATCGTGCGGCCCGCAAGCGAATGTTCAATTGCCGGTTGTCGAAACCAACACTTACGGGTCTCTCGGCATTGAGGGTTATGGACCAGGGCAGGAATTCGCCATGGGCTGGCTGGGAGGTGCCTGCCGCCGGCCCGGTGACTCCAGCGCCTGCCCTTTTCGTGGATGTCCCTTTCACGGGACGTTTGTCCCGCAACTGGTCTCCCAGCGATAACTTGGACATCCAGGGAGGCAAATCGCCAAGCACCTCGAGGGGATGGTCCGCAGCATCCTGTTGGATGGTAACGCCTGCCAACGTCATGGCCAGGTAGTTATTGATTGCGGACTGGTGAATTCGCACCGCCAGGTCCTTCGGAGCTGCCAGCCGGGGTGACAAGCCTGCGGACGCCAATTGGTGACGCGATGCGAATACCGTCTCGACTCGCACTCGATCCGCCTGAGAAAACATCCGCAACTGGGAAAGTTGCATATTGCGCCGCGCCAGCGGAGCACGGATTTTTTGTTCGTAGCTCTCCCTGGCCCTGGTAAGTGCCGTGGTCATTTGGGCATCGAAATTGGCCACAATTTTAGCCTCGGCATGGCGCGAGGCTATCCGCTCCGCACACTCCTTGCTCTGGCAAGCTTTTTTCCAGGCGATCCGCTCGATCAGTTGATGCCCAAAGGGCCTGCCCATTTTTTGAATGGAGTGAATCTTGGTCTGCGTGTCGGCATGCGCGATCGCGGAACTTGCACGGAAGGATGCGGCACTCAGGACAACTCGTTTGGAGGTGACAAAGTGAGTGTTGCCGGAACTGCAAATACGGATCGGGCCTTGATACCCGTTGGTAAGCGAGCGGGTATCGCCAGCAAGCTGGATTTCCAGTTGAACATCATCTTTCGAAGCCACGGTGCGAATATGGATCAATCCGGTGGTATGGGCGGTACCTGAAATGGAGGTTCCCAGAATCCTATCGTGGACCGGCTGCGTATCGCGAATCGGTTTCCCGGCGGCTTGCTGAATAAATGCCTCGGATATTTCTACCATTAAATTAGGCTGAACCAGCGATTCATGCACGGCTTCCACCAAGGAGGTCGATTGGCCCAATTGGTCGATCAGCCCCAGGATGCGGCCAATTTTCCATGCAGTCTCCGTTGTGGCATCCTCTTGATGGCGTTCGAGCTGGATCATCAATTCCGTCATCAGGCGTTGATAGCCTTTGCCCGAATTGCTCATTGGGGTTTCCTTAGCCCAAGGCAGTTTCACTCGAAGTTGCTCTATTGCGTTGGCGGTGCGGATAAACTCCGGCCGTTCCAAGCCGGGCTGGTTTCTTCGAAACCGCGACAATACCCGCTTGAGATCCAATACGGCCTTGCGGTCGATTTTAGCGCTGGAAGACAACTGTCTCTCTAGGAGTTGCCAGTGCAGATAATCCTTCCATCGCTGCCGGAACGACAGGCCTTGGACGCCCAACGCTTGCTCCAAGCGGCGAGATTGTGCCCGCAAGCGTGAGCGCAACATGCCGATTTGCCGATCCGTTATGGGCCGGAAATCGTCACGGGCAGCCCCGGCAAGCTCAGACAACCCTGCCAAATGGGACGTTTCGGCCAATTGGGGCACATTGGGCAAGGTAGTCGAGGAGGAAGCAGCCGACTCCGGATTTATCGCCGTGGAGGCATCCTTGCCAGGCAGCTTTTCCGGCTCTGCTATGGCCAGTATTGCAACAAAAAGAATTACGGGGCAAATATCTCGTCGAAACACGATGGCCGGCCATGCTCAAGTAAAGTGGAAAAATTGATCCACCCATTCTATCTGAACAGACGATCCAACGCCAACCTCCCAGAATTCCATGGACGCAGGAACGCACTTCGCACCCAGCCTTGTGTGTGTGTGTGTGTGGCACGTCCCTGAGGTACGAAGGGCGTGGAGCGTCACCTCGGAGCGCTGCGCCGGAGTCCACTGCGTGCCGACCACGCCCTTCGCCAGGGGGCTCGCGTCTGCAGGTCTCCTCATCATCGCTTGCCCTGGCTCCAGAGCGCGGGCACACAAAGGGGTGGCTTGCTGCTCGAACCCACTCGCGGCAAACGGACCAGGCTCAGGTGTGATGGGCTGGACGGCCGGGGGCGCAGGAGCGCACTGTACAAGAACATGATGCGCATTTTCGGAGGCCACCTTAGCTCCCTAAACTCCGCCTCAATTCATTCCGCAATCCGAATTTCCCCTACTGCTACCTGCCTTCACGCAACAGGTTAAAATACTGCTCCGCATGTTCCCGATGAGATCGGGGTAACTGCTCCACGACAAGCGGATCCGCCGGTTCGTTTCCATGCGTGGCCATTTCTGCCTGGATCGCTTCGGTCACTTGTCCACGACGGTTTGGACCATCCACTTCGCCGACTATCACCGCCGAGCCGCGGCCCGGTTTCTGTGGCACACGCGAATCACGGAATTTCACTCTGTTTTTCTCATCCGGCCTGGGGCCAAAGCCCCCCTCGCCGGGCCCCATACCGTTGCCGCCACGACCCATGCGACTGCCCGCCCCACCCCCCTGGCATGCCTGACAGCCAGCCCCCTGGCATTGGGAACAGGCCTGGCCACCAAGTGTATCCTTGGCAAATTGAAACTGACCCTGAGCGGCGTCGAGCAAATAGCCTTCCGCCAGGTCTTGCTCGATTTGCTCTAACGCCTGAGCCATCTGCTGCAATGAGGACTCAGCTCCTTGCTGATCGCCTTGCGCAAGCGACTGGCCAAGCTGTCCCATTTGCCTGGCCATCTGCTGCAGGCGTTTGGTCTGCTGCCCCTCTCCGGCGAGCTGGTCGAGTTGCTGCTGTAACTCGGCAGCCCGAACCAGATTGCCTTGCTGCCGCTGGGCTTCGATCTCCTTTTTCAAGTCGCTGGCGGCCTGTTGCCGTGCATCGGCGGCCGCTTGCAGTTTTTCCTGCATCTGTCGCAGTTGCTTCACAAGTTGCTCCCTGGCCTGCGGCGACATTTTGCCGTCGGCGATTTGTTTCCGCAGCTTGTCCAGCTCACGACTTGCCATGCCCCACTTGCCCTGCTTCATGGCGTCGGCCAGTTTGTCAGCCGGTCCGCGGCCTAAATTCTTCATCTGGGCAAACTGTTTACGCAACTCCCGACCATTGCCCAGTTTCTGCTGTCTCCTGGCAATCTGGCTGGCCAGGTCGTTGAGTTTGACCAACGCCTGTTTGCGTTGATGAATATTTTTATCCTGTAGTTTCTGGGCCTCCACTTCCAATTCTCGCAACAAGGCTTCCGCATCTTTCAAGCCCGCCTGAGTTGCCTGCTTGCGTCTTTCTGCCAACCTTTTACGCAGCGTATGGGTCGCCTCATCGAGTTGTTTCCGAGTCAATGGAGATTGCACCGAGTCGGCACGGCTTTGGGTCTGCCGATCATCAACCAGAGTAGCCAATAGAAACACCAGCGCCGCAGGCAACAATGGCAGCCAGGCACGGCGGCCGAGATGAACCGAGAACTTCCGGGAAATATCGATTTTTCCCAGAGCACGCCTCGCATCGGCCAGCAACGCCTGACCGGCAGGCGTTTGGGCCGTGTTATGGTCCAACGACAGACTGCTGGCTACCCGCTCGCGTAAACCGTAACGGGCATCAATTTCCATGGCCGCAGCCAGTTTTCCATAGCCTTGCCAGAGGGTCCACAGCAGGGCCACCAAAGTTCCCAGCAGAAGGGTCCCTGACAAACACCACCCCACCCATCCGGCAGGTAAATCCTCGATGAATACCAGTTTGGGCAGACCGACAGCCACCACTGCAACCAGCAGGCCGATCGACCAGCAACGCACCAGCCGCTGCAGGAATAGTTCCAACTGAAGTTTCCGCTGAGCCCGTACAACGTCCCGAAATATTTGGTCCATGATCGAGAGGTATCCCTGGTATAATAAGGGGGTAGTGCGCAAGGGCTGGGGGATGAAGCCGACCCGAACTGAGTTAGTTTTGTTTGTGTAAGCGTTCACGGAAAGAGGACGTGATTTCCCGTTCTTAATCTTACTCTTAATCTTAATCCCTGACCTCGCATTGACCAAGGAGATCTCGGGGGTTCTGGCAATTATCACTAACGAGCGTGGAGCAGTCGAGTCAGCGACCACCGGCAGCAGCCTGGGCAGCCTGGGCGGCTCGCCACCTGAGAGGCTCCTCAGAAATCGATCGGAATCCTCCGTTCCAAGCACTTGATTTCCCTTCTCCTAAGGATCGTTCGAGAAATAACTGGCATGTTTCCAGGCCCCTCACCCTGCCCTCTCCCCAAAGGGGCGAGGGGACATCGGACAGTTATTTCCTTAAGAAAACCCCCGGCTTTGCCGGGGGACTGGCAGAGTTCGACAGTTCCGTAGTGATATTGCTCGTACTCGTACTCGTACTCGTACTCGTACTCGTA
>JAJRWS010000139.1 GCA_024276705.1 Planctomycetota bacterium
AAGGCAGAAAAGTTTTTCCAGGACGGAGGTGCGGATTTGTTCCCAAGTGCCATCGGGAAAATCGGACCGTCCCACACTGCCCGCAAATAGAACGTCGCCACCAAAGATGCGTACCGGCTCCAATCCATGAGCCACAAACACCACATGTCCCGCCGAATGGCCTGGTGTTTCCCGCACGGTCAGTTGGAAGCCTGCCAATTCCAGAACATCGCCTTCCCGAACGGTTCGATCCGCAGGGGGACTGGTCAAGCCAACCCCAAACCCGGCGGAGAGATTCTGGACCGAATCGGTCAGCTTGCCCGCATCGCCGTGGCCAATGAGTAACGGGCAAGTGGGATAGGCTTCCTTCAGGGCAGCATTTCCGGCAATGTGATCCGCATGACCATGCGTGTTGAGGATCGCCGCGGGAGTGAGCTGTTGTCGTTGCAGGGCCAAAAGAATTTTGTCGGGATCCAAGCCGGGATCGATCACCAGACAATCGTGGTGGCCTTCCAGGTGGAACAGAAAGCAATTTTCCTCGAATGCAGCGGAAACGACAGGCTCAATGATGACTTTGGGTGTTTGCATAGCTAGCGTTTTGGCGTTGGGAGAAGGTTCTATTCCCTTGACGGAGAGAGTTCTGTACGATGCCGCCTCGCGCGACCATACGAGTGATTTCGGTGATCGTACCCACAAGAAACGGCCACGGCTGATCCCAGGCAATCTGGTAACACGCCAGCATACCTTTCAGCTTCTTGGCCTGCCAGACAGGACTTGCCAGACAGGACTTGCCAAACCACCACTCAGCCCGTGATGGTATGAGGAGAAACAGATCCATGATGAGAACAATGAAAAACGGTTATCAGCTCTTCTCGCTACTGCTCGTCTTGGGCCTGCTGGGCCAGCAGGCTCTGGGGCAGCAGGTTCCAGGCCCACCACCGGTTCCAGGCCAGCAGGCGCAAACTGTCCAGCAGGCAACAGGGGCCCCTCCCAAGCTGGTAGAACCTGTCGTACGAGTGAATCACGAGGAAAATACCAAGCAAGCACCCCAGTTGGCTTCCCGGGTTAAGCCACCCCAGATGCCACAGTGTCCGTTCGATCTGACCCAGCGGCCCGGTGAGCATCCGCTGCAACCTGCCTTGCGCATGGCGGAAAAGTGCCTGGAGGAAATTGACCAGAATATCGTCGATTATAGCGCGGTATTGCTCAAGCAAGAGCGCATCAATGGTCAATTGGGCGAGCAGCAGGCAGCCTACATCAAGGTCAGGCACAAACCGTTTGCGGTTTACATGTTTTTCCTCAAGCCATGCAAGGGCAGGGAAGTATTGTACAATGCAGGGCCTGACGGTACGAAGGGTATCCTGGTCGCGATGGATTGCGGCTGGAAACGCCGCTTTGGGAAATTTGAATTTGATCCCGAAGGTTCCATGGCCATGAATGGCCAGAAATACCCGATCATGAAGCTGGGTATTCGCGAACTGACTCGGGAGCTGATTGAGGTTGCTTCCAACGACGTGAATTTTAGTGAGTGCGAAGTGAAACACTCGCAGCGGCTTCTGAATGGCCGGCCGGTGACCTTGCTGGAAGTGACGCATCCCACTCCGCGAAGCAACTTCCGCTTCTATAAAGCCGAGATTTTTATCGACAACCAACTGCGTCTGCCGATTCGTTACTCGGCCTATCTCTGGCCCGAGCAACCAGGCGAAGAGCCTCCGTTGGAAGAGGAGTATACTTACCTGAAGCTGAAAGTGAACAACGGCTTCACCGATATGGACTTCGACAAGGACAACCCGGCCATTTTCAAGGACTAGTAATCCGGTAGAGATGCGTTCGGGTCCGTAGCAGCAGATCGCCGCCTGGCAATACCACCGGGGAAGCCATGATTTGGCCATCGAGGTCATTTTCAGCCAGTATACGAAAATCGTCGCTAGCCAGCACGGTCGTTCGGCCTGCGTGGTTACACAGGTAAATTCGGCCTTCAGCCAGCAGCGGCGAAGCGGAGTACTTGCCGGCAATCCTGTCCCGCCAGAGCCGTTTTCCGGTAGCCGTATCGAGGCAGCTGGCAATGCCCTGGTCGTTGATGATCAGCAGGCGGTCATCGAGCACCAGGGGTGACGACATCGTCGGCATCTGCCGGGTATGCTTCCAGACGATATGCGTTTCGGTCACATCTCCCTTGCCATCCGGACGTACGGCCCACAAATGCTTCCGCATGAAGCCGGTGCAGAGGAACAGGCGTTGGCCGTCAAATACCGGCCGGGGGGCGATGGAGAAGCCATTGCCGTGGTCGATTCGCCAGATTTCCTGGCCCGAGTCCGGGTTGTAGGCAATAAACCATTGGGCTCCGGGGATGACCATCTGTGCCTGCCCCGAAACTTGAATGATCAGTGGGGTCGAGAACGATTTTTTGTAGTCTCCCAGGTCGACGCGTAGGGGTGGCCGGTCGGTCCGCCAGACGGTTTCCCCCGTATTTTTATCGAGTGCCAGGATGTACTGCTGGTCGGCCCCATCGCAGGTAAGGATCAGCAGGTTGCGGTAGAGCACCGGGGAACTGCCCGGGCCGACCATGTGTTCCAGGGGGATCGTGTTTTGCCAAACTACCCGGCCACTGGTCGTATCCACGCAAGCCGTGCCAAACGCCCCGAAGTGGCAGTAAAGTCGACCGTTCTCCACGACCGGCGTTGGCGAAGCGTAGCTGTTGAGTGCATGGATAGGTTGTGGTGAATCAATATGAAACAGCTCAAGGTTGTGTCGCACTTGGCCACTGGCCAATTCGACTTGGATCGCCCGTAAGGTAATCGACTGGGCTACGTCGAGTTGCGGAGCCAGAGGGCGTCCGGCCACACGCTTTTCACGTTGGCTCTCTTCGGCGGCCGTTTCGAGAGCGGTTGTCAACCAGACATTGCCATCCGCAACCACGGGCGATGACCAGCCACGACCGGGCAAAGCCGATTTCCAGCGGATATTATTTCGTTCATTCCAATGCAGCGGCACCCCGACGGCGGTAGCGTGCCCCTGGCCATCAGGACCGCGAAACTGGGGCCACACATCCGCCCCCTCTGCGGGCCAGGTCAGGCAGGCCAGCGACAGCAGCACGAAAGGGAGGAGCAAGCAGCGCAAGACAGAGCTGGTATTCATAGGGCCCATCTTAGCAAAGGCAGCAGACAGGGGGCAGGGGGCAGGTGTCGGGTGTCAGGTGTCGGGTGTCGGGTGTCGGGTGTCGGGTGTCAGGTGTCAGGTGTCAGGTGTCGGGTGTCAGGTGTCAGGTGTCAGGTGTCGGGTGTCGGGTGTCGGGTGTCAGGTGTCGGGGAAAAAAAGGGTTCAGAGTTCAGAGCAAGATTAGGGGGGTAGGGTCTAGAACTTGGAAATTGTCAATTATCAATTGTCAATTGGCACCAAGGGTCGACGATTCGTTGCGGATTCCGCATCTTCTTTTATCAATGGTAAATATTTCGTGGTTCCCCTTTTCACTTACAGTAAAAATCTTGCCCCTTCATGCCAGGTTGCCTCTACATGCCCGGGGCTTTTTACTAGCACAAACAAAACTATCGGGATCGGGATCGCTATCGGGATCGAAATAATGTGGGTCTGAGACACGAAAAGCTGGATGTTTACCGCCTCTCGATGAAGCAGAAAGTCAACAACGAAAATGGAATTGGACCGCATTGTCGCTAGGCCCAGTCGCTTAGGCGGCAGAGGCTACTCGGTCAAAGAAGATTCCACTCTCCACTCTCCACTCTC
>JAJRWS010000140.1 GCA_024276705.1 Planctomycetota bacterium
AGTGACTGAATGACAACCACGAAAGAAACGACATGACACGAAACGAATGGCAAGACAGGCCGAGGGAAGAGGTTATTTGCAAATAGAGTGAGAAAAATTTGTTCATTGAATTTTTCGTGTAATTTCGTTTCTTTCGTGGTTGCTAAATTTTATTGATTGTACGGGCAAGAAATATGTTCATCACAGAAATAAACACGATATCTAATGATTGGACGATGCTTAGGCGGCAGAGGCTACTCGGTCAAAGAAGATTCCGCTCCTTATGCATTCGCGGAATTCGATAGCGATCCCGACATCAGACACCTGAACCCTTCTTCCTGACACCCGACACCCGACACCTGCTACCCATCTAAGGCTTCTCATGCGGACTACGGTTTTGCTCATTTGGAAAGAACTGCTGCACCGCTGGGGCAGTTTTCTGCTTGGGGCAACCGCCTTGACCGCGGCAGTCGCCCTCTCGGTTGCTTTGGCGATCACGGAAACCGCGAGTCAACGCGAAACCCGTCGAGTGACTCGGGATTTGGGCTTTAATCTGCGGATTATTCCGCGGGAAACGGACATGGAGCAATTTTATCTGGCCGGTTACTCCGACCAGACCATGCCCGAAAGTTCATTGGATAAACTGGCCAGTATGGAGAAATTTTCCTACAACCATTTGGTCGCGTCACTCCAGCGTAAGATCCAGGTTGCGGGGCACTCGGTTCTGCTAATGGGAATTTCCGGCGAGCAGGCTCCACCGGGTAAAAAGAAACCACCCATGATTTTTTCCGTGGAACCGGGCACTGTTCATGTGGGTTATGAAATCGCTCGCCTGTTGAAACTGAAGAAGGGGGATAGCATCACCTTGGGCGGAAAAGGGCTACGTATTGCCCGGGTGATGCCCGCAACGGGCACGGTCGACGATGTTCGCGTGATCGGGCTATTGGCGGATGTGCAGCAAGTGCTGGGTTTGGAGGGACGGATCAACGAAATCAAAGCCATCGATTGTCTCTGCCTGACGGCCGACGAAAACCCGCAAGCCATTTTGCAAAGCCAATTGCAGCAGACGCTGCCTGAAGCACGAGTGGTGATGCAAAGCTCCATCGCCGAAGCGCGAGCCAGACAAAGGCAGATGAGCGAAAAATACGCGACCTTTGTCATTGCCGCAGTGTTGCTGGTCGTGGCTGCCTGGATAGGCACTCTGGCCATTGTGAATGTTCGTCAGCGGTATGGTGAAATCGGTTTGTTCCGAGCCCTCGGCTACGGCTCGGGCAGGATCGCGACACTCGTGCTGGGCCGCGCGGTGCTGATCGGACTGGCCGCGGCCCTGGCGGGCTATTTTTTGGGAACCTGGCTGGCTCTGACCTGGGCGCCAGGAATTTTTCCTGTGACGGCTCGAGCCATTCGCTCGCAACCGATACTTCTGCCATGGGCCATGCTGGCAGCACCCCTATTGGCTGCGGTGGCAAGTCTCATTCCGGCTGCCATTGCCATTACTCAAGACCCTGCCGACGTGCTTCGGAGCCAGTAGTGATGAGACGCGAATCGTACTCGTACTCAGGCGCTAGCCGGTACTCGTACTCGATAGGATTCCGCGGAGTACAATGCAGACGGCGAGTACGAGTACCGCGATGCTGAGTACGAGTACGAGAGCAATCAATAAACACAATGATGCCAGAACCGAGACCTCAACCATGCAACCTGCCATTTCATTAACCCATGTGACCAAGCGATACGCCATGCCGAGGGGCTGCAACGTCGTGGGCCTGGATGACGTGTCGCTGATGGTCGATTCGGGCCAATTCGTTTCGGTCCAAGGCCCCAGCGGATCGGGTAAAACGACTCTTTTACTGACGATCGGCGGCATGCAACGGCCCACCTCGGGCCAGGTGGTCGTGGCGGGGCATGACCTGTATGCGATCGGGCAGGCGGAGCGGACAAAATTTCGAGCCATCCATCTGGGATTTGTTTTTCAGATGTTTCACCTGGTGCCGTATCTGAATGTGATCGAAAACATTTGCCTGGGTGCCGATGGCCGACCAGACAATCGGCAGCAGGCTCATGCCCTCATCGAACGTTTGGGCCTGACTGAGCGTCAGCAGCACAAACCGTCTCGACTGAGCGTGGGAGAGTGCCAACGCACGGCTTTGGCCCGCGCCTTGATCGCCCGCCCCGATATCATCCTGGCGGACGAACCGACCGGCAACCTCGACCCGGAAAACACCGAAGAAGTTCTGCGGGTGCTGGCCCAATACTGCCACGAGGGCGGATCGGTCCTGCTGGTTACGCATGGCGCGGAAGCCCAGCACCATGCGGACCAGCGGCTGAAAATGGAGCAGGGACGTCTGTGTTAACGATTGTCCGTAAGTCACCCGCCGGGCGATTGGTACGTGAGTGCTGTACGTGATTGCTTGGGGGCTACAGCGTCAGCTTTTTCGTGCCCCAGGTGCGGATGATGATCAGTACGGTCGCCGCGGCCATGATCATGATGAGCGAGACGGCGACCGCGGCGCCGAGATTGCCGATACTCAGTTCGAGGAAAACGGTCGTGGAGAGCACTTCGGTCTTTCCTCGAGTGGCGCCGGCAAATACCAGTAAGGGCCCGAATTCGCCAAGTGCGCGGGCCCATGCCAGGGTACCAGCGGTCAGAATGCCAGCCCGCGCCTCAGGCAGCACGACCCGAGTAAATGCTTGAGCCCGATTGCACCCGAGTGTCAGCGCCACTTTCTCGCGGCGCGTGTCAATCAGATCGAATGTAGCCCGCATCGTCCGCACCGCAAACGCGCAAGCCACCACAAATTGGGCCAGCACCACTGCCGGCAACTGGTACACCACTTGCTCGCGAATTGCCACAGGTGCGTATTGAAACAAAATCAACAGACTCAAGCCGACCACCAGGGGAGGCAACACGATGGGGATGTCGAGAACCGCATCAAGAAAATTTTTTCCGAAAAAATGGTGCCGGGAAAGTAAATACCCTACTGGGATCGCCACGATCAAGGAAAGCATGGCGGTGATGGTGCAGGAAACCAGACTCAAAATAATGGAATACTGGATGTTGTCATCCGAGAGTGCAGCCACAATCGGGTTGTTGACCAGTGGCGTCAGCCATGGATGGGCGGCCGACCACTCGGGGCTGACAACTCCTGGAGAGTTGTCCTGAAACATGTAAACCGCATCGGCCAGAAGCAGCAGCAGGAGCAGCAGCAGGTAAGTACTGCTGATGATGATGAAGGCTGTGAAAAAAGGCACATCCGAGCGAACCTGAAACGCACTGTCAGTCGAGTTGCAGGAATGCGGGGAGCCGATTTGGGAGCTGTCTGGATGATCGGTTTCGGAGGGAGGGGTTTGCATGATGTTGATTTCGCTGGGCTTGGCGTTTCACTCGGTATCATGCGTTTCCAAGGAAAACGCGGGGTGAACTGTCGGCTCGGGCATTACAAATTGCGGTAGTTCCAAGAATGGTCGATGAAGCCGACCCGAGCAACGTGCTAGCTGTGAAAAATATGGATTCTCGGGCGGCTTATCTCTCTGTCCCACATGGGGCTACGTGGTAATTTGGAAGTACTGAATTAGGGATTTCGGCGATCGTTTTCTGCTCTCTGCTCTCCGCCATTTGACCTACTCCGGTAATTCCGAGCCGTCCAGTTCCCATTGGAAACCGGCCGCTTCGAATTGCGCTCGCGAACGGGCGATTTCCTGCATGAGCCGACGGGCAAGGTGTTTTCGTTCACTGCTGCGGGCAACTCCGAATGGTTGCACAGCCAACGCCAGGGGTGAATCGATTGGGACGATATCCAGGCGGTCTTTTTCGGCCAGCGCGTCGGATGCGTAAACCAGCGCAACATCCGCCGAACCGGTGGTGACCGTAGGTACCAGCAGCGACGAAGTGGCCGTTTGGGTTACCACGTTCTTCTCGAGCACTTGCTCGTAGATGCCTGCCGACTCCAGTAGACGCCGGCTGAGCACGCCAATCGTACATTGCTCGGGTTGGCCGATCGCCACCCGCACTCCCGGACGAACAAGATCGTGCAGGGTGTTGATCTGCGTTGGATTCCCCTTCGCCACCACCAGGCGGATC
>JAJRWS010000141.1 GCA_024276705.1 Planctomycetota bacterium
ACATCGAAGCGTTTTACAATCGAGAGAGAATTCACCAAGCCCTGGGCTACATGACCCCGGAACAATTTGAAGCCGAACACGCCCCGGTCGTTGCGGCGTAAAAAGCCCCGACAGGTATCCGTCAATCTTGGGCTATCGCAGGAGGAACCCCACAGCTTGGATTGCTTCCAAAAAGGGATTTCAGAAAGGTATTCAATTTTCTCTAGTGACTCCGGTGGCGTAAGCCTATTTCCATTTGCCCATACTGCTCCGTCCTGAATAACTATTTCTTCGCCAGGTAGACCAACAAGACGTTTTACGTAGTTTATGGAAGGATTTTCTGGGAACCGAAAAACAACCAAGTCCCATCGCTTGGGTGTGAGGAACTTTGCGACGAGAATCCGGTCGGGTGAGTGAACATCGGGACTGATATTCGACAATGAAGATACATGGAAATTTTCGCATATCATGTTGTGTTGATGCAGGGCACGAACTCGTTCATCCACTGGCGAACAATATCTACTAGTGCCACATACAGGGCACGTATCTTTCCAATGATTTCCAAGCAAGGTTGGAGCCATTGCGTTCGTGGGAATATAAAATGCTTCGTAGACATATGGGATAAATGCGTAATGAAGGAATGCAAGCGTTATTGCAGAAGCAAAAAGAGTAGGCAGCCAAGTTAAAAAAGCTCTTAGGAATCGAATCTCAAATGAGCGTGCAATTATCAAGCATGCTACGATTACAGCGAGGGCGAGTTGGAGAATACTGAGATAAAGAATTTGTGTCTCAGTTAGTTTTGATGAAAGAAGCAACGAGAATGCGTTTACTGCGAATTGGGCAACGACCACCAAAACAGTAGCAGTTGCAACGCGACGTGTTGTCACGCCAGATACTTTTCTCCATCTCAGCCCTAGGTTTAGACAGGTCGCCCATAAAACGGTTGAGACTAGCAGCAAGCCGATGAACAACGCGAAAAGGATGATTGTCGAGAGCATGCGAGTCGAATTGCTAAGAGTGTAATATGGTAGGATGAATTGATTAACTTATCAATTATTTGCTGCGACAACCACCTGAGACATCAATCCCGTAATAAAGTAGGTTTCGTGGGCAGTGTCAGCAAGCATTCCCGGCCAGCTTTTAGGGTATCCTAGCATTCGCTAAATAACGTCGGTTTTTATCGCCCTCTGGCTCCAATTAAACGGTTCATAACCTGCGTCGGAGTGAAACGCCGAAGCGGCTTAGCGTGCAATTTCACACGACTGTGGGCGATAACCGGTGAACGGGTACTATTTGTTGATATTGAGTGCTTGCCGTAGCAGGCACCGCTGCGGGTCGACGACGTCACCGTCACGATAGCCAGCCAGCATTATTCGTGATTGCTCGGCCAGCTTGCGGCGGACTTCGCGGCGCTTTCCTTTGACGCGGGCGATTTTCATGCCGTCGTACGCGGTGGTCTGGTGACGCAACCATGCGATCACCGCCGATTCGGCCCGTCGCTCGATCGGAATCCGCTGCGTTCGTGCGACCGTTCCGCTCCCGATGGGCGTAGCGTGCTGGGCCACTGCTTCGGCAAGCCCAGCGGCCAAGTCGCCATGACAGGGTGCAAAATTCAGAAACGAGAGAATCGCCTCACGAAAGTCGTCGACATACGTCGCCTGCTTGCGATCGCGTCGTTTCGCCTCGGCCTGTCGACGTTTGGCGTAAGCATCCGTCGAGCGCTCAGCCTCAAGCGCACTTTTGATTTCCGCAATGCGCTCAGCGGGCGCCCAAACTCCTCGCGAAAATGTACGTCGACCCTTTTTTTCCTGCACCGTCCAAGTCGGCCCGTCCGTTTTCACACGGCGCGTGAGTGTCGCATCCCCCGGCAAAAGTAGTTCCCACCCCTCCGGAACTTGCAGCACCAGCCCAGCCTCAGTGCGTACGGCGCGATCTTCGGGACCAGGGGCGACGATCCTTGTCTCAATGGGCCTTGTCCCAGAGGACCTTGTCTCAGTGGGCATGTTGCAACTCTTTTTTGCGTCTTTGGGAGATTTTGCAACTCCTACTGATTGGTAAGCTCGATTGTATACTGCTGCGTACCGGGACGTACCTCGTAGGTCAACTCGCTGCGCACATTGTACCGTTCAGGAAGCAATTCGCCCACGACGTCGACTTCGGGACTATCAGCGGTGTTGTACATTTTCTGACGTCCGACGACTTTGGGCGCAGAACATTCGACGCGCATCAATCCGACGGGTACCTTGGCGGTGAATTTGCCTTCGGTAATGCTGGCTGACGCGGTCTGCGAAGACTCATCGACGGGCACGAATCTCACGTCCCCTTCGGCCAATGCAACACCGTCCAGCAATACGGTCCCTTCTATCGTGCCGTGCGTCGTCGACTGGGAACACCCGCCAAGCATCGCTAAGGCGATACCAAGCAAGAGAAAACACCCCTTGGAACCCTCAAACATGAGGCTAAAGTTTCTCAATGGTTTCCTCTCCATTCATCGTGCCCAACGCTCGCCAGACACCGAGCGACACCGAATCGGAAACCGACTCGATGTGGGCATCCCCGAAAAGCACATGCACACCGCCAACATGATGGCTGCGTGCCGCTTTGTGCGCATTTCTTGAACCCGAGTTGGTGCAAGGAGGGTTTAACGGATACCTTCGACTGTCACAATAGGGAGAAACATCCGTCCCCGAGTTGGGTGTGTTGATCGTCATATACTGACTACAGGGGCGATCGTCATTCAGCATATCTCCGCGAATATCAAAGTCAGTGTCCTCGGCAGCCATGATCACTTCGGACATCAACATGGTATTGGAGGTACCGTCTGTAAAGTCTTTGAAGCTCGTGGTCCGAGGCATGTCACGAGAACTAAAATTTTTGTATCCAAATGGTGCATAGCCATTATCGGGATGCTGGGTTGGATCGCGTCGATTGTAGGGCACGGACATATTACCCCAGTTGATGACATAATTCCCCCGCGCCCTCCAATAAGGGTCGCCCTTCCAAAGTGCTCCCGGACGATCACTGGGACAATAATACATAGGAGCCGTCCTGCAATAGGTTCCCTCTTCGCTCAGTTGAATCGTATTGGGCGGCTGATAAAAATGTTTCTTCTGGTCGAATTGCACGTAAAGGTTTCCCGCTTCGACATAAGGCCACAAGAGTACAGCCCACACTCGTCGCGGATTGCTCTGAGCACCCTCTGGCAAAGCTTTCTGGGAAGAGTGCATATTGTGGATCGCTAAGCCCCACTGTCGGAGATAATTCTTACATTGGGTTCGGCGTGCCGCTTCGCGCGCTGATTGCACCGCTGGCAACAACAACGCAACCAACACGCCGATGATGGCAATGACGACCAGTAGCTCAACCAAAGTAAAAGCTTTTACCTGAAAAGTCTTACGCAAAAATGGCGACGAATCGTCTTGTGCGAATGCACCACCACGTGCTTCTAGGTGAACTACAGAAAGTGAAGAATTCAAAATCAGCACCCTTTCCTGGATTTCCCACAAAGAGACAACTGCAGCCGAACCAAGTTCCGATGGTCGCTTATTATACAGAATTCGCTACTCCGAAGCTAATGTAATGGGGATTTTATTCTCCTTTTCTAGTCTCAAGTTCCTGGTCAGAACTAATACAGGGCTACGACCGTCTGAGAAGCATTCAACCACTTTTTGATACAAATCAAAAGACTCAAATGGAGATCGTCGCTGACCTAGTGGTCTGTCAAAGCTAAAAATACAGGTTTGTTCTTCTGAGCCGTCGGCGCTAGCCCAATGCCACTTACTTTGTTGAATCTGGTGGTGGTTTCTCCTGTATTTCTTTTGTTTGCTGTTTCATAAATTTGGTCGACTTTGGCCGTCGCGGGTGGGCCTTTCGT
>JAJRWS010000142.1 GCA_024276705.1 Planctomycetota bacterium
CAGGAAATCCGCAAGTATTTGCAAAGCAACCCAACGACCCGCACCCGCTTTGGTTCGCTGGAGTTTGGCGTCCTCGTTCCCGACCGGGCGAATACCTGGACGCGGATGGTCTACTCGGGCCCCAATCAGCCCCTTGCACCAATCGACGATCCCTACCAGATGTTCCAAAAGCTGTATGGGCAGATCAAGGACCGGGCCCTGCTGATCAGCGTGCTCGACGCGGTCCAGGAAGATTTGCACAAGCTCCACCCACGCATCAGCGCCAGTGATCGGCAACTGCTCGACGAGCACACGACCTTTGTCCGGGAGATGGAACAACAACTGCAGACGCTGGGCGAAAGCCAGACGCAACATGAAGTCCCTGAGCTGGAGCCGGGAATTCGGGATGAGAACGACAACATGCCACGGATCAGCAAGATGCAGATCGACTTGCTGGTCGACAGCTTCCGAGCCGATTTTGCCCGGGTCGCGACGCTGCAATACACCAACTCGGTTGGCCAGGCGCGGATGACGTGGCTGGGGATCAAAGAGAGCCATCACAGCCTGTCGCACGAAGGGGACGATAAGCGAGAAGCGCAAGAGAAGCTGACACAGATCAACCGCTGGTACGCGGAACAAGTCGCCACCCTGGCTAGCCGGCTGGCTGCCACTCCCGAACCGGGAGGCACTGGCTCGCTGCTGGACAACACGCTGATTGTCTGGACCAACGAACTGGGCAAGGGCAACACGCACACACTCCGCAACATCCCCTTCGTGCTGGTGGGAGGCGGGCTCGATTTCAAAATGGGCCGCGCGTTGCAGTACCCGGAAGTGGCCCACAACCGCTTCCTGTTATCGTTGGCCCACGCCATGGGCCATCCACTCGAACGTTTTGGCAACCCCGACTACTGCGGCGACGGCCCGTTGACCGGTTTGAGCTGATACTTTATTTGCGTTGTTGTCTTCCTTTTCATTTTTTCATCCTGCACGGCAAGTCGATGTCCCAACGTACCCGAAAGGTTGCAGGCGGCAGGCCAGACTGCAAGAAGGCCGAACGCAAACATGCGGCCAGGTCCAACAGCCCCTTTCGTATGAAACCGGTTGTCGTAACCGGGGCTTTATTGGCAATCGTCATCTCGGTCGTGTGGGTCATGCTGGCACCCCCCACAGCACCTGACCTGCAACTCACGAAAGGCGACAGGAGATTGGCCGCTGGGGAAGGGCGGGGGGAAGCCAAAGCTCGGCCTGAACCGACAGCCGGCCCAATCGAAGACAATCCGGCGGCCGATGGCTGGGACAGCGAGGCCTTTCATCTGGCCGCCAAGAAACGCCTGCAGCCACTCAAGGCAAGCTTGCTGGGTAAATCGATCAACAAGGACGAATTGCAGACAGTCCTTTCCAGGCAGTTTACCTGTCCACCGTTACGGCCGCCGAACCTGGCGGAAGTCCATCGGGATAAGACATTCACCATCCGCCGCGTGGCCAAGGCAGGGGCCGAACAGGGTCTGACTGAACAGGGCCAGACTGAACAGGGCCAGACTGAACAGGGCCAACCTCCCAGCCCGCGGCCGGCCGGACCAGGCCAATGGGATGTGGCTTGTCAGGGTCTGTTAAAACTGTTCGCGGGGACCACGGATCGGCATGTCGGACTGAAGATTTTCTCGCTGCGACAGCAGGACAAGGCGATCCTCTGCCGGACCTTGGTGGAAATTACGGGCAAAAACCGTGAACAGCGGATACAACTAAAAACGGTTTGGCTGCTTCGCTGGCAACCGCAGTCTGCCCCAGGCCAACCGGTCCTCGCCTCGATCCAGATCGAAGATTACGAAGAGACCATCGCCCGGGCCCCGGCTGGCCCGCTGTTTATCGATCGGGCAACCGACCTGTTCGCGGATTCGGCCCTTTTCCGCGACCAGTTCCAGGTCGGCCTCGATCGCTGGATGGAACAGATTCCCACCTTTTCCGGTCCGGTCCGCTGGGGAGATCAGGGCACCGCCCTGGGCGATGCGAACGGCGACGGCCTGGACGATCTCTACCTGTGCGAACCGACCATGTTGCCAAACCGGCTTTTCTTGCGGCAACCCGACGGCACCCTCCAGGAAGCTTCGGCGGCCGCCGGCGTCGACTGGCTCGACCATTCGCGTAGCGCCCTGTTTCTCGATCTGGACAACGACGGCGACCAGGATCTGGCCGTCAGCCTGCAATCGGCCCTGGTGCTGGCGGAAAACGATGGCCAGGGGAATTTCACGCCCCGGGTCCACTGGTTCGCGATGGCCGATGCCCATTCGCTGGCGGCCGCGGACTACGATCAGGATGGGCGGCTCGATCTGTTTGCCTGTGGCTACCACGGCAAGGACGACCAACCGGAAGTCTACCCGTTGCCGATTCCCTATCACGATGCCACCAATGGCGGCGCGAATCTGTTACTGCACAACGACGGGGCATGGAAATTCCATGATGCCACCAACCAGGCCGGCATGGGTGTGGAAAATCATCGCTGGAGCCTGGCGGCCAGTTGGGCCGACTACGACAACGACGGCGATGCCGATCTGTACGTTGCCAACGATTTCGGTCGCAACCAGCTTTTCCGCAACGATGGGGGGACCTTCACCAACGTCGCGGCCAAGGCGGGAGTCGAAGATGTCGGCTCGGGCATGTCGGTGGTCTGGGGCGATCCCAACCACGATGGCTGGCTGGATCTCTATGTCAGCAATATGTTCTCCACGGCAGGCGGACGGATCACTTCCCAGGCCAAATTCCGTGCCGGCCGTGACCGGCACGATCGGCAACAATACGCCCAGATGGCGGCGGGCAATTCGCTCTTCCAGAACCAGGCCGACGGCACGTTCCGCAACGTGGCTCCGGCAGCGGACGTGCAGCGTGCCCGCTGGGCCTGGGGCGCCGCATTCGCCGATCTGAACAACGACACCTGGGATGACCTGGTGGTGGCCAACGGTTTCATCACCCGCAAAGACCTGCGCGATTTGTGAAGTTTCTATTGGCGACAGGTCGTGTCGCATTCACCCAGCGAAGCTACTTCCGCAACAGCACGTAAGCAATACACTCGCAATTGGAACGGACTGGTCCAGTTGCTCCGGGCGGGCCGCTCGTTCAGCGGCCGCGAACGGAACTGCTGCTTCTTGAATACGGGCCAGACTCGTTGGGCCGATATTTCGTCTGTCTCGGGTCTCGATTTTCCGGAGGATGCCCGGGCCGTATTGCCGGTCGACTGGGATTTCGACGGCGATCTCGATTTGTGGCTGGTCGGCCGCACCGCTCCGCGCGTTCGATTCATGGAAAACCGACTGGACCAGCAAGGGCATTTCTTGACTCTTCGCCTGGAAGGCCGCGAGGCGAATCGCAATGCCGTGGGTGCCCGAGTCGAACTCTACCTCGTTGGCCGATTGGACCAGCCCCTGGTCCAATCGGTACGGGCCGGAGGAGGATTTGAAACACAAAGTTCCATGTGGCTCCATTTTGGCCTGGGCGACCAGGCGGGTATCGACAAGATCGTCGTCCGTTGGCCGGGCGGGAAAACGCAAACGTTCTCCGCTGTGGCTCAGGACCGGTGGTACCGAATCGTCCAGGGGGACCAGCAACTCGAACGGTGGACCCCGCCGGTGGCCAGCAAACTGGCCACGCTCGGAACCGGTCAGGCTGAAATAGTATCCTCTTCAACCACAGGTAAGAAAAGCCAGGCCGGTGCGACGCCGGCGGAAAACGGCGCACCCGCGGAGGCGAAGCTTGCGGGCCCCCAAACCAGGCCCACCGGCGGCACTCGGGCCATGATCCTGGCCAGCCCGATCCCCACGCCCCAGCTTTGGTACAGCGCGGCAACCGAGGCGACAACTTTGGTCGAATACCAGCAGAGCGAGATGACGCTCATCAATTTGTGGGCGACCTGGTGCCACCCCTGCGCGGAGGAACTCCGGGAGCTTGGCGCGGCCCAGCAAACACTGCGCGAGCACAAATTGAGGGTTTTAGCGCTCAACGTCGACAAGCTCCGCGATTCCAGCCAAGGCAGCCCGGAAGGGGCCGACGCCATGTTGGATCGGCTCGGTTTCCAACCTGTGGCAGGGCCGCCCGCGACTGGCCCTGCCAGGCGGGAAACCTTGGTACGCGGCGAAGCGACTGAGGCTTTGCTGACCAAACTTCAACGACTGCAGGCACCACTGATGGAGTCCGACCCCAAGGTGATCTTGCCGACCAGTTTCCTGATCGACGACCAGGGAGCCCTGGTTGCCATCTATCGGGGCCCGGTCCAGGTCGTTTCGTTACTCAAAGATCTTAATCGGGTTCGCCGGCACCCAAGCGGCCCGCAGCCAACCAGGGGAATGTTCCCGGGACGCTGGCTGCAGAGGCCCACCTACTGGGAACTGTTCGGCCAACTGGGCGATGCCTTCCGCGAAATCCGCATGCTGCCCGAAGCGCTACTCTATTACACACAAGCCCGCCAACTCACACCCGAACATGCCTACCTGCGACGGCAATGCGAGCAGATCGGCGCTCAGTTGCAAGGGGTTCGGAAGATGCTGGCAGAGTGCCGGGAAATTGTCCGAGTCGAGCCGGAAAACGCCGCGGCCCAGGCTCGGCTTGGCTTCGCCCACCAGGCATTGGGAGACCACCAGCAAGCGGTACGCCACTTGCGGCAAGCGGTAAAAATCGAAGCGAACGATTCGCAGTCCCATGCGGCCTTGGGAGTGTCGCTGGCCTACCTGGGAGAAATGCAACCAGCCCAACAGCAGTTCCGGAAAGCGGTCGCCCTCGATCCGGACAATCAACTGGCCCGGCAAAATCTAAAACGCTTGCAGGAGAAGGGCAGTGAGCAATAACTGAAACTGGGGCTCTTCGAACGATGAATCCGACGCAGTTTCGGACGAAGCCCCCCCGTCAGAGGGGACTCTGGAACGGTTTCTTTATGTGTGTTTCGAGACGGAGGTGTGTCACACACTCGGCAGTAAGCCAATTGCCGTTCGTGCGGTCGGGCAGATTCACCTCCGGCACTTAGCAGTTGGAGTATCGACGTTCAGATGGGGACAACCTGAGCAAATTGGCCAGCAGCGAAATACCAATTGGCAAAACTTAACCGGTGGCTTCTTGCGAATCCCAATATGCTATTTAGATCTCAGTAAGTCGTAAGTTCCTGTAGCAAATTCTTACTTTTCATGCCAATTGGGGCGACTGAAAGCCGTGCCATTTGAACTCATCCAATTTTTAACTAGAATACCTATTGACTACACAGGTAGTCAATAAGTACATTGCGACTACACCAATAGTCATGGAGACGGTGATGTCTAAACAGCATAAATCGCTTGGCCGCGTTGAGCTTCAAGTTCTGCAGTATGTTACCGAGCATCCCTCGATCAAAGTTGGAGACGTTGCGGAACACTTTGCAACCACTGCCGGCAAAGCACGGACCACCGTCCTCACTGTCATGGAACGCTTGCGGACTAAGGGGCACCTCACCCGCAAGAAGGTTGCCAGTACGTGGCACTATTCACCCAAGGTTGCCAAGCCCGTACTGATGCAAAGGCTTGTAGGCCGGTTTGTCGACGAATCCTTAGGAGGCTCACTGGCACCTTTCATGGCGTACCTTGCTTCCCAATCGAACGCGCTGAGCGACGAGGAGCTTGTCAAACTCAAGCAGCTAATTCGTGGCTTGGAAGCCGAACGAAGTGGAGAATAATCATGACCGAATTTCTCGGACGAATTAACGATGGAGCCCAAGTTTGGGCTGACGCCATGACACGGGCATGTTTGATTGGTGGTGCAGCGATCTTACTCGCATGGTGTGTCACCAGAATGTTCCCCCGCCTGCCGGCGAAGGCACGTGATTGGATTTGGCGCATTGCTTACCTCAAGCTGCTGGTCGCATTGATTTGGGTAGCGCCGATTGAATTGCCTTTGCTGCCGGCGTCTACGACAATGAGCGAGCCACAATCGAAAATTGTGTCAGACATGGCAAACTCAGTTCTATCTGGACTGGCCATACCGGGTAGTAGCTTCGGACAGGCTTCTCCCGGCGTCGAATTACGGGATGATAGTCTCCCCATGGTAGCGTTTTCGTTTAGCACAATCATTCTTGCGGTGTGGTGCGCGGGCGTCGGAGTGTGCTCATTGGCAATCGGCCGCAATTGGTTCGCTACATGCGCGGTGTGCCAAAGGGCTCAACCTGTGACCGATCCCCAAATCACAGACATAGTAACAGAGCTATGGAGACGTATCGGTGTGGTCCGTGGGCCAAGTATGCGACGCTGCGACGTTGCGGTGAGTCCGCAGCTTGTGGGCGTATTTCGTCCAGCTATCATTCTCCCAGCGACGCTGCCCACTGATGTCCTCTCGTATGCTGACGTGCGGATGATCATTGCTCACGAGCTCGCCCACTGGCGACGACGCGATCTATGGTGGAATTGGCTTCCCGCGTTAGCCCACGTCCTTTTCTTCTTCCATCCAGCCGTTTGGCTAGCGCACCGCGAGTGGCGGCTGGCTCGGGAAATCGCCTGCGACGAGGCGGCCATTGGGCTAGGCGGAGTTAAGACGGCTAACTATGGCCAGATGTTGCTAAACGTGGTTCAGCATTGCCGCATCACCGCGACACCTTCGTTTTTCTCTGTTGGAGTAAGTCACTCTTTCCAAACCCTAAGCCGGAGAATCATTGCCATGCAATCTACCGTGCCGCTTTCTCAGTCAGCTCACCGTACAATCACAACGTTGCTTTTCGTAGGGGCTGTAGTCGTCCTAATACCTTGGCGGCTGGTGGCACAAGAAACGGATTTTCGCGTCCCAGAAAAGGTCGACGGAACACTGGTCACCGAAAAAGTGGTTTTCCAGGCGAATGATGCAGTCGATGTTGCTGAATTACCACCAGCTACTCAACTACCAGGACGGCTCTATGTCCAGTGCTCTTTGCAGCAAAAGAATGTGGAGGCTGGGCCCAAAGTAAAACAGAACTTGGTCATCGAGATCAACCCCAATACTGGTGAATGGAAGACGATTACACAGAGTGGGCATTCGGTACGAGTTTCTCCCGACGGCTCGTCGCTTGTTTTTGAGAGGCCGTCGCTCAACTTTGAAGTTGGCGCGGACCGCAATGCCGAGATCTGGATGTGCGACGTCCGAACAGGCGTGAACGCTCGCCGTGTAGTAGCAGGGGTGGGCGGTCGCCCCATTTGGTCACCAGACGGCCTAGAATTGGTGTGCAGCGACGGGCAGACCAATGAGGAAGACAAGAAGGAGACCCCCGAGAAACCGGTGTGGAATGTGGTCACCTGGAAGTTCAGCCACGATGGCGGTGAGAAGACTAAGCTACCAATTCCGAGTGAGGATTTTGTCGAGGACTGGTCTCCTGACGGCCAGTGGTTCGTCACATCGAGTGATCGACACGCGCCCTATGGACGCGGCTATCAGATCTACCTCATGCGAACCGACGGAACTGAGCAGCGCCGTCTAACGGAGGGCCAAGGCTTGAATGTTTATGTCCGCTTCTCGCCAGATGGTGCACGTGTCTTGTTTCTTCATCAGGAGAAAGGCAAGAATAGCGTCCGTACAATCGAGTTGGTCACCGGTAAAGAGACCGTACTCATTGAAGATGACGGTTTGAGGCGTGTGAATTTTGCGTGCTGGTCGCCGGGTGGAGAACATCTGGTAATCTTGAGAGAGGATTGGGAGCGCAACGAGAAGGGTAAGAGACATCGCGGCAGCAACGCAAAGCCACGGCTCGCAATTTTAGACCTTGAGACGAAGGACCTTCGGGAGATCGCACTTCCAGGTGCAGAAGTCCAGTGGTTAGGCCACGTGGACTGGAAATAGGCACTAGAAGTACCGCAACGGCCCAAGGACCTAGCAGGTGCGGTGGGCGCAATTTGGGGACAGGGCGCAATTGGGGCGCAATTGGTGGCGCAATTGGGGCGCAATTGGGGACACACACTAATGGCGCAATTGGGGACACACACTAATCAGAAGACGGTCGGGCGGTAAAGGTCTTTCCTGCCCGCGTCCCCCTTCATAGCGGGGTAAGGCAAAAGATGCATGTCCCCTAAATCCCTGTCCCCTAACCCCACTGCGCTAGGTAAATCTGACAAGGAACAAAGAAAAAACCGCGAATGGACACGAATGGACGCTAATCCTTGGAGATATAAAATTGCAATACTGGGAGGAAGAGCCACTGCCCCCATCAAACCTAACCACACTCTGATGCAATGCGTATTCTTGTTAATGATCTCTACTCTATTAGCGTTTATTCGCGGTTCCCTTTGTGACTTGACTTAGCGCAGTCGTACTAAATCCCTTGTCCCCTAAATCCCGTGTATAATTAACCAAAGAAATCTGTTCCAGAGAAACTA
>JAJRWS010000143.1 GCA_024276705.1 Planctomycetota bacterium
AGATAAGTTTGGCAACTGAAATCTGGCCAAGCCTTACTTTTTGGTTTGTCGCGGTCACGATAGAATGGTGGAGCATAGGCCTCAAACGCGACTACCCAAAAAGATAAGTTTGGCAACTGGAATCTGGCCCAAGCCATGAATAAACGAATAAACCAACCTGCCAGGCCGGGCGGCAAACTGCTCGGCCTGGCTTTCAACGCCGACGACGGTCAAAAGCGGATTACCCGCGGTCCTAACTTTTTCCTAGTCGGAGGTTCGCAAGAAACCCATGGAGTCATGCAGGAAACGGCCATCAAGATCAACGAACATCTTGATCGCAAAGGCAAACAAATGGCCGACGTTTCCATTCAGGAATTGCGCCATATCGTGGAAGACATCCACCACGGATGACCTTGAAAAACTCTCGCCGGACCGGCAGAGCCTGTCAGGGTCGCACGGCCAGAGGCCGTGGATTTAGAGTGGATTAACCGGTCACCCCTATATGGGTCTCTTGACCGCTTAATGACTCCAGCGTTTGGGTAACCTCATCGATGTCCACCGATTCGGTGTCCAAGAGATTTTCGCCCTCTTGCAGGCCTGGAAAGAACTCCGCTCCCAACTTGTTCTCGCCCTCTTCCAGCAGTTGCTGGCTACCACGACGAGCAGCTAATTCCATGCTGGAAAGCTTGACATAACCGATCGCATGAATCACTTCCAGGATCTCGCTACAAGTGGGAAACATGCGGCCGCTTTTGCGTTTATAATCATCCAATGCATTCATGAATTCCACTTCTTCGAGTGAATAATCCCGTTCGCAGGTCGTGGGGTCAATTTGTCGGCGACGTTGCACTTTTTTCCGCCGTTCAAGCTTTGGCTGACCCTGGGCCTGGACTGCTCCAGTGGCATTCTCTTTGCGTCGTTCGTCCGAGCGACGGCGATCGATCGTCACAATCTCATCGCCAACGCAACTGGCCTGGATCGACGGTTTGGGTTCGGCAGACTGTTTGGCTGTTTTTTTGCTATTTTTTGCCGACTTCCTTGTAGCCTTATTGCTGGCACTGCGCGCACTGGAAGCGGTCGGCGCCTTGGCAGGCCGCTTCTTGGGCGAGGCTTTCTTGGGCGTCTTTTTGGGAGCCGTCGCCTTGGCTCGTTTGGATCGAGTGGACTTGGCTGCGGGCTTTTTGGGGGTGGCCACAGGAAAGTTCTCCTTGCTGGATTGCCGAGGGTGAGTACTGGTCGATGAAAGCACTCATCGGAATGCGGATCAGGCAATGTGGAGATAATGCAAAAGATGTATGATTTACGCACCTTTGGCGATTAGCGTGATATTTTTGGGATGGAGCAACTTTTCAGATGCGCATCCATTCCCGGCTATTTCACCGCAACGCTCTATCCGGCTTGTGCCAAGAAGCTCATTCTGCTACTTTTCCAGCGAATTTTTTGGCATTCTCCTCAAATTCCCTACCTCCCATTCATTTGATCCTTGAGGTGCACGCCATCGATCGCGTGCAAAGCCGACTATGCAACAAATCACTACCAACGGCACGCACGCTTCCGCCCTGCTGCCTCTCGCCTTGTTGCTCGGAGTCCTTTCGGTAGTACTCGCTGGCTGCAATCAGATGAACGCCCAGGCGCTCAATGCCGAAGGAGTTCGCCTCTACATGAACGGCAACTATCCGCAGGCCGCCGAAAAGTTTGAACGGGCCGTGGCCGACGATCCACGCTCCGCCACGGGCTATTACAATCTAGCCTCCGCGAAGCATAAAAGTGGCAAACTGTACAATCGCAAAAGCGACCTGGACCAGGCCGAGCAACTCTACAACCAGTGTCTTGACTACAACGAAAACGATACCGAATGTCATCGTGGACTCGCCGTGCTGCTCTGTGAAACGGGGCGTCAAGATGCGGCCTTTCGCCTCCTGCAAGGCTGGTCCGCGCGGAACCCTCAATTAGCCAATCCTCACATCGAACTGGCACGCCTCATGGAAGAGACGAACAAGTCGCAACAAGCTTCCATGCAATTGGTGCAAGCCATTTCCATTGAGCCAAACAATACTCGTGCCCTCACAGCCCTGGGAAGACTGCGGGAGCAATCGGGAGACCGGGGGCAAGCGCTGTCCAACTATCAGCGTTCGCTGGCAATCAACCGCTTTCAGCCCGAAGTCGAAGCACGAGTCGCGGCCTTGCAGGCAAGCAGCGGCGGCACCGCCATCGCCACCGCCCCGACAACTCCCCCCATCGCCCGGACCGTCCAGCAACGACCACCCACGGTGCGGTACTAAGTGACAAGTGGCTAGCCACTTGTCACTACCGCCATCCTCTCCACCATGATGACCGGCGAAAACATTCTGGCACTGCTGTTTCTTGGAGCGGCCATGTTGGGTGCCGCCGGCCTGGCAAATGCTTGGCGCCGGTACCGGTTGCGACGCAAACTGGGGCAACGCGCCCATCAGGGTCGCCAGGGAGAGCGGGCGGCATGCCAACTGTTACGGCAAAGCGGCTATCACATTCTCGATGTGCAACGAACTCAACAAGGGGCGGTCCACGTCGATGGCACGCCTCACTCCTACCATGTTCGAGCTGACTATCTTGTCGAATCCAATCGAGGTGCCACCCGTGGCCGGCGTTATGTGGTAGAAGTCAAAACGGGTCACGAAGCACCTCAACCCACCTCACGGGCAACACGGCGCCAATTGCTGGAATACCAGCATGTGTACGATGTCGATGGCATCCTGCTTGCCGACATGCAGTCGCGCAAGCTGCATCACATTCGCTTTGATCAGCCGCCGGGCAAACGCCCCTTGCCACCCATGACCAGACTCTCCGTGCCAGCCAAACTCCTCATGGCGCTGCTGATCGGTTTCCTCGCGGGAATGGTGGTCGCCAGGTGGTGAGAGGGAATGAGACGCGAGTTGCGAGGCGCGAGTTGGAAAACCCAACCTGGGGCTTACGCCAGGGTCGTGTGGGCCGTCTGAGTTCTGTGTGGCATCGCTTGAGTCCTGTGTGGCACGTCCCAGAGCTTCCGGCGATGGGCGTGGTGGATGGCGTGTTGTTTCCCATTGCGATGAGGGCTGGACAGCGCACGCTCGGGCCACCACGCCCTTCGTGCCTCAGGGACGTGCCACACACACCTGTCGGACGCGGGCACACCTGTCGGACGCAGGCACACCTGTCGGACGCAGGCACACCTGTTGGGTATGTGGCATCGTCTGAGTTCTGTGTGGCACGTCCCAGAGCTTCCGGCGATGGGCGTGGTGGATGGCGTGTTGTTTCCCATTGCGATGTTGGTTGGACAGCACACGCCCTGGCCACCACGCCCTTCGTGCCTCTCACGGCTGCTCCATCGACAAGCGTTCCAGCAACCCGCACGCCGTGGCCAGCGCGCCATGCCCGTCACACCGCCGGGCCCAATGCGCACACGCATCAAGGGTCTGCCGCGAAGCAAGCAACTGCGCCAGTTGACGGGCAACCGCAGGGCCACGGAACTGCCGTCTGGATAGGGTGGCCCCTACCTTCAGACGCTCCAACCGCACCGCGTTGTCCAGTTGGTCATAGGCCATTGGCATCACCAATTGGGGCCGACCGCTGGCCAAACCCTGGGAACTACTGCCGATGCCACCATGATGCACAAAAGCGGCCGCTTGCGGGAGCAGCTTGCTGAAAGGAACGAAGCCAAAATATCGGACCGTCTCGGGTAACGTTTCAGGCAATTGCTCCGGATATCGGGTCAGCAGAATCCCGCGCCGCCGCAAGCGTTGGCAAGCCTCGACCGCGGCGGCAAAGAAAGCCTGTCCCTCGGTCATGGCCGAACCGGGCGAAAAAACGATCGGCGCTTCCCCTTCACTTAAGAACTGGGCCACTTCAGCCGGCAGTTCCATGGCGGATGAAGCGGTGGCATGGTCCCACAGCGGGAAACCGGCAAGCGCCGTGCGGGCAGGCCAGTCAGGCTGAGGCGACGCGTACCAGTCAGGAAACAGGCCGATTATTTGCTGGGGCGAATAGTACCACCGGTGCAAGATGCGACTCAGCGGCGGCAAACCCAACTCGGCCCGTAAGCCGTTGACCTCGCTTCCCAACCAGCGATCGACCAGCAGACGGTCGCCAGCCCAGTATTGCAGCTGCTTCAACCAATCAGGTACCCGCTCACCCAGCCACATGCGAAACATCCGCGGTGACTCCCGCATGCTCCGCAAACCAATGGGGGCGTAATGGATGCTAGCCAGTGGCGTACCATGCTGTTCCTGAAACATTCGGCTGGCGATGTCCAGCGGATGGGCGCCCAACACGGTCTCCCCCACCACGCTATGCTCGGCGACAAGCGCATACAATTCCCTCAGGTAACCTGCCATGCAGGTCCGCAACACCAGTTTGGGGCCGCGCCAGCAATGCCACAGGTCGGGATGATGGGCCAGGTTATCGTACTCCTGTTCGGTGCCCAGAGGCACCAGTTCCAATTGGGCCGATTCGACGACGGCCCGGAAATGAGGATTGGCGATCACTTGCACCTGGTGTCCCCGATTCTGCATAGCCGCCCCCAAACCGACCATCGGATGGACGTCGCCATAGCTTCCCAGGGCTGTTAATAGTAATCGCATGGGGAATACTCTACCAGGAAAACGGCAACCAATCATGCCACTTTCCCTCCACCATCCTGTTGCCTAAAAGGGCCCGGCAGCCGACAATGGCAGCGGGAGCGATCATTGAAGCATAAGAAGGGGTCTGGAAGTCTTTATTGCCGGGAGCTTTTATTCACCTGCAGACTGACACGCGATTTACTTTTACCTTGGTACCTGCTTCAACCCCCTCACCCTGGGCCCTCTCCCCCAACCACTTGCCGGGAAAGCCCTGACGATATGGAAAATTTAACGGCGGCAAGCGGCCGGGGGAGAGGGGATATTTTTTACATCCCGACACCCGACGCCTTTTTCCTGAACCCTGAACCCCGGCGGCCATCGGCCGAGAGCAGGAGAGTGGAGAAAGTAGTCCCACTGTATAAGTTCCAAATCGAACCTAACCCAATTCACCACAATACGTTAGCAACTAGCGTTTCAACCGGAACGCAAACTAAAAAAAGGTTTAGAACACTTATCCGCGCTAATCTGCGCTAATGAAGATCTAGTGTTAGCGCAGATTAGCGAAGATTAGTGTTCCTTTGCTTGGCAACCGGCGCCAGAACCAATTTAAACTGGCCGACGACGCTAGCGGGCTTAACCCCTGCCGTATCAGTTCATTCTGTTCAGCAGTAAAGTCAAACAGTCCAGGTAGAAAGGAGAGCGGAAATTTTCACTTCGCCCGATCATCAATCATAAATCATAAATTCCCCGATCCCCGACACCCCATCCTCTGCCATGCCCGAGCCATTACCTGACGAAGACGACGAATTGGAACTGGAACCGATCGATCCGGAAATCCTTGACCACCAACGCCAGCGGGGCCGGCAGAAGACCGACCAGGCCCAGGCGGCCGTCGACGCCGACCTGATCCGGCAAGCGGAAGAACTGGGCGATCCAGTTTCGCTGGAGGATCTGAAAAAATTTCGTTTTACAACCCGGCACCTGATGACTCTCACTGCCCTGTTGGCCCTGGTCATGGCCTTCTGCCAATGGTTGGGAGCCGGTCTTGGCCTGTTCGTCTCCGCGGTAATCGCCGTTTCCTCGGGCTGGTTTTTTACCATGCGTCGCGAGCAACACCAGCGTCATGCGGTCGACCAGTTACGGCAGGAACTGGCGACCCAACAAGCAGACCGAACCAGGTCGGAAGGGGAGCAACCGGACACGAAGAGTGAAACCGGAGCGAAAAACGGTCCCTTCGAGAATGACGATCCACTCGCCCGGACCACGAAACGGCCCGAGCTGAACTTCTCCTTTTCGCTCAAGGAAATGTTCATCACGTTCATCGTGGCGGCCCTGCTCCTGGGCCTGGTGCGCCTGTTCGGCCCCGGCCCGCTGGCCATGTTTTTCGGCATGATTGCCTTGGCTGGCCTGATCGCGCAAGCGGTCGGAGTGGAAACTCCCCCAATTGCCGTGTTCGGCTGGTGGATCCTGCTGGTACTCTACATACTGCTGGGCCTGTGGTCCTCTACCACCAGCAAAGAGGAGTCAGTGAGCAGTCGGCAGGGGGCAGTAACCACGCAGGAAAAACATTCCACCGTAAGCCTACCTCCGGCGGGACTTCAGGAACTGGCCGATTCTATTCCTCGTGCATATGTAATGTGTAACGCCATGAGCCATCCTCCTCATTTTCACGCTCAAAACGAAACTGGCGACGAAATGTGGAGGATCGCTGCCAGCCGTCCCGCAACGCAGCCGGAACAAACTCCTTTTCGCCACGGGTGAGTACTTGGAATTCGATTTCCTGGCCCAGGCCATCGACAATCCAATATTCGTCAATGCCAGCCCGGTAATACGCTTCTCGCAACAAGACTTTATCTTTTTGAATCGAGCTTGGGCTGACAATCTCCAACACCCAGTCAACGGAACCGACAATTTCCTTGCTGCTTTGCGGCCTGCCAACCGCAGGCGTTAATTTTACTCGTCCAGACTTTAGGGATGCCTTGGACAGATAGAAAACATCGGGCTCATTTGAGACCCCGGCAGTTTCATTGGTAATCAAGACGCCATCAATGTGTAGCCGGCCAAGATTCTGTTGTCTGACCAGATTCAACAACACTCGGCAAATTTCGGATTTAATGTCGCTATGTTCTTCCAGCGATTCGGGGCTCATATCGATAATCAACCCTCCTGCCACAAAGGTAATCTTCCCTCGTTCGGGAAAATCGTCGGAAAGAGCCCACTGACGGAAACCAGCCAACGAACTGGCGGACGCTGGGACCGAGAACGAAAGAACCCCTGCATGATCAAAAAAAGTGATCGCGGGAAATACCGGGAGATCGAGTTGTGAGATGCTTGCTGCCATCTTGCCACCTGACGGAACAAGTATTCAAATCCATGACAATGATAGCATACTCACCTTGAAAACGGAACAACCCACAAATAACACGCCCTTATCTGGTAAGCTGCTGGAGTACGAGAGCACAAAATCTCAGGACACCCTGCCATCATGAACCATCGGCAACTGCGCAAACTGGGGATTCCCGATCCCTGCCTGCAAGCGGCAATCGAGGCCATTCAAGTTGCCGCCAAGAAGAACAGAACACACCACAAGCAGATCAAGTCTCTCTTCCAGCGGGTCTTGGCCGCCCCCGAATCGTACGCCGACGACGATACGTTCGGCCCCTTCGCCCAGGCAGTGATTGCCCACCGCGATGCGCCCGTCCCCGAAGCGGCCGACATGCCAGCCAGCCATTATTCAACCTGGGGCGCCGACCAGATCGATCGGGCCACCCGCCTGCAGATGGACCAGGCTTGCCAGCTCCCTGTTGCCCGCGGCGCAGCCCTGATGGCAGACGCCCATGTCGGCTATGGCCTGCCGATTGGCGGCGTGCTCGCCTGTGAAAATGCGGTTATCCCCTACGCCGTGGGTGTCGACATCGCCTGTCGGATGAAAATGTCGGTACTCGACTTGTCTCCAGACACGATTTCGTCCCGGGCAGGCCGTTATCAAGACGCGCTGGAATCGGAAACCCGATTCGGCGTTGGAGTCGGGCATGAAAGGCCCCAATCGCATCCGGTACTGGATGAAGACTGGTCGATCACCCGGATCACGCGCGAACACAAAGGCCGAGCCTGGAAACAACTGGGGACTTCCGGCTCGGGCAATCATTTTGTCGAATTTGGCCTGCTGACCTTCGAGCAGCGGCAAGCGCAACTCGACCTGGAGCCTGGCCAATACGTCGCCCTCCTGTCGCATAGCGGCAGCCGCGGGGTCGGGGCAGCCGTTTGCAACACCTACAGCTCGATGGCCCAGGCTCAGCTCCCGCGCGAATGGGCCGCGCATAGCCGACTCGCCTGGCTTGAGCTGGGGAGCGACGCGGGCCAGGCGTATTGGCAAGCAATGCAATTGATGGGCCGCTACGCGGCCGCCAACCATGAGGTGATCCACCGCCTGGTGACTCGCCACCTGGGTGCCCATGTTGTGGCCACCATCGAAAATCATCACAATTTTGCCTGGAAAGAAATCCACCATGGCCGGGAAGTGATCGTGCACCGCAAGGGAGCAACTCCGGCCGGACAGGACGAACTGGGTATTATCCCTGGCTCGATGGCAACCCCTGCCTACGTGGTGCGCGGCAAGGGCAATGAGGCGAGTCTGAAATCGGCCGCCCATGGCGCGGGCCGGCGCATGTCACGCCGGCAGGCCAACGATCGTTACCGAATCCAGGCGGTTCAAGGCGACCTGAAAGCGAAAGGGGTCACGGTCCTCTCGGCCGGTTCGGACGAAGTCCCCGCGGCCTACAAGGACATCGACACCGTCATGTCCGAGCAGCAGGACCTGGTTGAAGTGATTGGCCGTTTTGATCCGCGCATCGTCAAGATGTGCCCAGGCAACTCCCATCCGCGCAAACGCCGCCGGGTAAAATGAGGGCTCCGGCAGAACTGCGGTTTTCTCAGGAAAATAATCGCCAGGAATCCGAGAAGTGCGGAATGATCGGTTAAATCGGCTCTGTGCCCAAAATGGCTGTCTTTGAAAATTTTCCAGGCGTATAATGGAAGAGGTCCGTATCGTTTTCATTCTCGGACAAGTCATGCACCACCCGCATAGCGGGTGGCTTGAGGAAGGCTCCTCAAAGGAGCCAGGGAGAGAATATCGTACTCGTACTCAGCAAAGCGGTACTCGTACTCGAACTCAACTTGGCGGCAAGGTCAGTCATCATCAATATCCATGGCCTCTTGTTTCTGTTGCATGCAATGGTTCCAGTCGAGTACGAGCACGAACAATATCACTACGGAACTGTCGAACTCTGCCAGTCCCCCGGCAAAGCCATCCGTAGAAAAATAGATGCATGTCCCGGAGTATTGAACGATGACGCCTGAATTTCATCTCGTCCTGAACGATCGTGACTTGCACGAAGCTCTGGAAAACGCCGTCTACGAGGCTGGGTTTGACGACTCCGAACTAACGATCCGCAGCGACCATGCCGCCATCTGGATTTGCCGCCGCCGGGGAGAATTGACCGCCCTGGTTCGCCAGGCTTTGGCACAAGCGAAACAGGCTGGACTGCATGTTTCGCATGTCGAGATCGAAAACGCCGTGTTTGCGTGAACAATCGAGAACTGCGGAACAGCCCCCACTTCGAAGGATCATCGATGCCTGTCACCGTGGAATTTTTTGGCATCCCGCGACAGCGGGCCGGCGTCTCGCAAACGACCGCAACGGGAACGCGGCTCGGCGAGGTGCTGGCTGATCTGGCAACACGGTTCCCGACGTTGGCTCAAACCTGCATTGACAAGGAACGGCTCCGCGCGGGTTTCATCGCCAATCTGGATGGTCAGCGGTTTATTTCCGATCCAGGCACGCCGCTCGATTCGAGCGACTGCCTGCTGATCCTCTCGCTCGACGCGGGCGGATAACGAATGCTTCAAAAATAACTTCCTACTTTGGGATGACCATGGAGAAGCACGCCATACGGATGTTTGAAGTGTGATCGATGATCGATGAACTGCAAAAGAAGCTATCCTTCAGATCATCGATTCCCACATCTCACATCACTCATTCGATTCCTCACCAGGATGAAGGGTGCCGCGACTTTGCACGGAAATGCCGAAGTTATTGATGAGCCGTCCCTTACCTCCTGCAGCAATGAACGCTTACCCAATATGAACCCAACCCCATCCCAACATGGCTACCACGGCTGCTATTTGAGGGTCGACCTTGCGACCGGCCAGGCCGAACACGTGGGGATCGAACCGGACGTGCTCCGGCGTTATCTGGGCGGCAGCGGGTTGGGGACCTTCCTCCTGCTGCGTGAAAACGGCGCGGCGACCGGCCCCTTCGCGGCCGACGCGCCGCTTGCCTTCGTCTTCAGCCCCCTGGTCGGCAGCCCGTTGACCACCTCGGCCAAATTCGCGGTCGTGAGCAAAGGAGCCTTGACCGGCCGGATCAACGATTCGCTCGCCAGCAGCCACTTTGCCATCGCCGGCAAGATGAGCGGCTGCGACGCGATCGTACTCCGGAGCAAAGCCAGGCAGCCCCCGCTGCTGGTGATCGACGATGGCCGAGTGCGACTCGAACCGGCAGGCGACCTCTGGGGCCAGACGACGGATCGTGCCGAGAGGCGGCTCCGCGACCGCTTGGGAACCGCGTATCAGTTTGCCCTGATCGGCCCGGCAGGCGAAAAAAGAGTCCGCTACGCCACCATAACCCATGCCGGCCGGCATGCCGGCCGGGGTGGCAGCGGTGCCGTCCTGGGCGCGAAGAACATCAAGGCGGTTGCCGTGCGAGGCAGGCAAAATTGCACTTGGGCTCATCCCGATGAACTTGTTGCGCTAGCCCGGAACATCTCGAAAAAATCGATGGGGGCCGCCACGGCCAAGTACCGAGAGTTGGGCACGGCCAGCAATCTTCTCGCCTTCAATCGACTCCATGCGCTGCCTACCCGCAATTTTCAGCAGGCCAGCTTTGCCGGGGCCGCAGCCCTGGCACCCGAGCGACTCTCCACAACGCGGGCGAAAACACGACAGAGTTGCGCCGCCTGCACGATCGGCTGCCAGCACATGTATGCCCTGGGCGGCTCCGATCGCGACAACCCAGGAGGGGTTCGCTTGGAATACGAAAACTTGTTTGCGCTCGGACCGCTCTGCGGCGTGGACGATCCCGACATGGTCCTGCGCGCTTCGCAGCGCTGCGATCAACTGGGACTCGACACCATCAGTACCGGCGGCACGATCGCCTTCGCCATGGAATGCGTCGACCGCGGCCTGCTCGACGAGCCGTGGCTTCGTTTTGGCGTCGGTCCCGCCTTGCTGCGAGCGATCGAGCTCATCGGGGCGCGCGCTGACCTGGGTGATCGGCTCGCCGAGGGCAGCCGTCGTCTGGCCGAACAGATCGGCCATGATTCCATCCGCTTTGCCCCGCAGGTCAAGGGGCTCGAAATACCGGGCTACGAACCGCGCACGCTGCAGACGATGGCCCTCGGTTTCGCCGTCGGCACACGCGGCGCGGATCACAATCGGAGCGGCGCCTACGAAGCCGACTTTTCCGGCGCGGTCGATCGCCTCCAGGCGGGCCCGGAAGCGGCCTGGCACGCGATCCAGACCGAGGACCGGGCCGCCCTCATCGATTCGCTCATCCTCTGCAAGTTCCTCCGCGGCGTCTTCGAGGATCTCTATGCGGAATCCGCCGAAATGCTCCGCCTGGCAACCGGCTGGGACGTCACCGCGGACGAGTTGCGCACCACTGCCGGGCGCATCGTGACCGCCAAGAAACAGTTCAACATTCTAGCTGGCTGGCAACCCGGGGAGGACACACTGCCGGAACGCTTCCTGCAAGACACGTTGCCGGAAGAGAGCCGGGCTCGGCTCTCCGCCAGCCGGCTAGCCGAACTGATCGCCTCATACAACCGCCAGCGCGGCTGGACCCCGGAGGGTTGGCTCAACGCCGAAACCCTCCAAGCTTTGAAGCTTGAGGAGGAGTAAGGCTCCTCGGTCATCTTGAGTGCAACGAAGGAGACGTTCCAGCGCAGGTGTGTGTGCCCGCGCCCGACAGGTGTGTGTGTGGCACGTCCCTGAGGAACGAAGGGCGTGGTTGCCAAGGCGTGCGCTGTCCAACCCACAACGCAATGGGAAACCACATGTCATCCACCACGCCCAGCGCTGGAAGCTCTGGTCCTGCCTAAAGTACCAGTCGGGGCAGCCGGGCGACTGCTGATTGACTTCGATGTCTTATTTGCATACTTTTGGGTGTGGAATACAAATCAGCCCCTACCCCCAAACCAACGCCCAGCGCCACTCACTCTGAGCCGTAGCCTCGGGTGCCTTCGGGACAACGTAAACCCTGAAATACCCGGGGCTAGCTCAGTAGTTTTAACCTAAACCGACAACGCAAGTGGTATTGAGCCAACAACTTCAGCCAGGAGCCCTCAGGAAATGAAGCATATCGACGAACCTCGACTCGAGACCGATCTCACGTATCGCTTCGAGTATTTGTGTGATTTTATCGGCTTTGGTCCCAAAGATATCGAAGCGATCCATGCTTCCGCCCCGCACCTGGCTCCAATCGTGCCCCAGTTGGTCGATGCGGTCTATGACAAACTGTTCCAATACGATTCCACCAAAAGGCACTTTGTACCACGCCAATCGGGCTACGAAGGCTCCATTCCGCAAGATATCGATTCTCTCACCATGGACCACGAGATGATCGAATTCCGTAAACAGCACCTGGGCCGCTACCTCACCCGGCTGGTCAGCGACCCGTACGATGCGAAACTGGTAAACTATCTCGATACGGTGGGCAAGATGCACACCCCCGAATTTGGCAGCAAACAGCTCGTCGTGCCCCTGGTACAAATTAATGCCTTGCTGGGGTTCGTCTCCGATGCGATCCTGGGCACCCTGCTCACGCTCGACTTGGCCCCAGAGGCCAAGGCCACGACCCTACGGGCTTTCAATAAACTGCTGTGGCTGCAAAACGACCTGGTGACTCGTCATTATCAGAAAACCAGTTAGTTCCAAGCAATGGCCGATGAAGCCGACCCGAACCATGTGCTAGCTGTTAAAAACGTCATCTCCTGGGCGGCTTATCGCCCTGGTCTACGTCCCCGCAGAGCGGCAATTCAGCAGTACCGAAAGCCTGAGGTATTTGGAGATTGGCATGCCTAACGAAACCGATGCGCTGAAGCAGGCGTTGGAGTTGGACCAAAACGGTGACTGGGATGGCGCCCACCAGATCGTCCAAGAAATCGAATCGATCGCATCATATTCGATTCATGCCTACCTGCACCGAAAGGAGGGCGATCTGGGCAATGCGCGGTACTGGTACCGCCGGGCGGACCGGACCATGCCGGAATATGATTTGGACCAGGAATGGAATGTGCTCTACGAACAGGTCACGGCAGGCGACAAGGAGCCAACGTAGCAGAAAGAATCTGGGGGACTGCCCCGTTCCCTTGGCCCCGTTCCCTTGTGTGATGGGCGTTAGGATTGGCGCATCAATAACTGTCGCATTTGGGCTATGAAGTCGCTTTACGTCTTGAGTGATTGAATGACAACCACGAAAAACACGAAATGACACGAAATGAATGGCAAGACAGGCCACGGGAAGAGATTATTTACAAATAGAGTGCGAAAAATTTGCTCGTTGAATTTTTCGTGTAATTTCGTTTCTTTCGTGGTTGATAAATTTCATTGATTGTACGGGCAAGAAACATGTTCATCACAGAAATAAACACGACATCTAATGATTGGACGATGCTTAGCGGGCTGAATCGAGTTTTTCGTGCAATAGGGCAACCTCGATCGATAACACGTCAATATTCGCCACAACAAGACCGATTCATCCGCCATCCTTGGAACTGCTGAATTCTACCGTATTGCCGCTAGCCCCTGCCTGCGCCACAAGTCACAATAGGGGTCTAACAAAACGCATAGCAGCCAAGGATGCCTCCTGGGCTGCCCTTCACAACTCAGTGAACGCCTCCGATGGCCGACGAAATCTTTATCCTCATCCCTGGCCGCACCAGCAAACAGGGTTGCGGGATCAGCGAAGGAAAATTCCTCGAGAACTACCAGCGCGAAACCAGCCGCCTGCAAGTCGCCTCGGAGGACATGGAGCGGCTCGGCCTCAGCGAAGGAGACAAAGTAAAAGTCACGGGCGAACACGGGCAGATCGAAATCGAAGTCTTCGGGGCCAGGCCGGGCGATCTTCCTCCCGGCCTGTTGTTCATGGCCTATGGCGATCTATCCTGCCAGTTGATGGGTTCCGACACCCATGGCACCGGGATGCCCACCAGCAAAGGCCTCGACGTGCGGCTGGAAATCACTCATCCATGAATTTTATCCAACAAGGGTCTCTTGATGGCCACTGATATCATCGACGCAACCACTGGGGCCAACCAAGAAGGGGCCAGCCAGGAAATCAAAATCATCGAGGACGCCACCTGTACATTCTGCGGCTGTGTCTGTGACGACATCACCCTCAAGGTCGAAGACAACCACATCACCGAAGCCAAACGGGCCTGCGTGCTGGGCAAAGCCTGGTTCCTGAACCACGCGATCGACGATCGTCCTTCTTGTCTTATCGAGGGCCAACCGGCCGCCCTTGAAGAGGGCTACGACCGGGCCGCCCGCATCCTGTGCGAGGCCAGGTACCCGCTTCTTTACGGGTTGAGCGATTCGCCCTGCGAAGCCCAGCGGATCGCGGTCAGCATCGGCGACTGGGTTGGCGCCAACATCGACAGCACCTCGAGCGTCTGCCATGGTCCCTCCGGCATGGCCTTTCAGAGCGTGGGCGAAGTCACTGCCACGTTGGGCGAGGTGGCCAATCGTGGCGACTTGATCATCTTCTGGGGCGCGAACCCGGCCGAAAGCCATCCACGCCACTTCACTCGTTACAGCCTGATGCCCAAGGGCTTGTTCGTCCCCAACGGGCGGAAGGATCGCACCTGCGTGGTGGTCGACGTCCGCAAGACTAAAACCACCAAAACGGCCGACCTGTTTCTGCAAATCAAACCGCGCAAGGATTTCGAGGCGCTCTGGACTCTTCGGGCGCTTGCCCAGAACGTCGAATTGGACCCGGATCGAGTCGAGGAGGAGACCGGCATCCCGCTCGCCACGTGGCAGACACTGATGGACAAGATGAAGGCGGCCCGTTACGGCGTGATCTTCTTCGGCATGGGCCTGACCATGACGCGCGGCAAGCACTGCAATACCGAAGCCCTGCTCGGTCTCACCCGGGACATGAATGCCCACACGCGTTTCATCGCCAAGCCGAATCGCGGGCATGGCAATGTGACCGGCGCGGACAACGTCATTTCGTGGCGTACCGGTTACCCATTCGGTGTGAACCATGCCCGGGGCTATCCCCGATTCAACCCGGGCGAATACACGGCGACCGACACGTTGGCCCGGCGCGAAGCCGACGCGGGCCTGATTATCGCTTCCGACCCGATGGCCAATTTTACCCAGGCGGCCCGCGAACATCTGGCCACGATTCCCTACATCGCCCTGGATCCCAAGGAGACCCCGACCACCCGCCAGGCAACCGTCGCCTTTACGGTGGCCACCTACGGCATCAACACGCCGGGCACCGTCTACCGGATGGACGACGTCCCAATCCCCTTGCGTCCCGCCTTCGACTCGCCCCATCCGAGCGACGAACAGGTCCTGCGGGAAATTGAAAATCGAGTCAAAAAAATCCTAAACATCCGCGCCTGAAGCGGTAAAGCGGAAAGCTAAGAGCGTAGAGCCATATCAGATAGTGTGTGTCCCCCATTACCCTCCCCCATTACCCGATATCAGATGGTGTGTGTCCCCCATTACCCGTCTTAAAACTATCGGGATCGGGATCGCTATCGGGATCGGGATCGGGATCGAAATAACATGGGTCTGAGAGACGAATAATTGGATGTTTACCACCTCACGATAAGCTACGTTGCATGGGTCTTGGAAAAAGTCGATGGCCTGAGAGGAGTCCATCGGCCCACTCTGAACCCCATGGCTTCGCGCCAGCCAGTCAATCCCATTGAATATTGCCGAAGATTCTGTCCCTTATGCATTCGCGGACTTCGATAGCGATCCCGAGTCCCGATCCCGAGTCCCGACCCCTGAACCTTCAACCCTGACAAGAAATTTGTCATTCGTCATTTAACAATAGTCATTTGTCATTGCAAAAAGAGGAAACAGGATCCGCGACGAATCATAAGTCCTTGCAACCAATTGCCAAATGATAATTGACAAATAACTATTGACAATTGACCGGTTTCGACACCCGACACCTTTTTTCCTGAACCCTGAACTCTTTTTCATCATCAATCATAAATCATAAATTCTCTGCCCCCCGACACCTAACACCTGACACCCAATTCCCCCCAGCATACAACCACGCCCTTCGTACCTCAGGGACGTGCCACACAAAAGGACTCTTTCCCCAGCCCTTTTCCCCCGACACCCGACACCTGACACCCTTTTTTCCTCAACCCTCAACCCTCAACCACGCTCTTTTTTCCTGAACCCTGAACCCTTACGCATTGCCGGAACAGCGCGGAGCTCGTTCCGGCCTACGATTGAACCCTGAACCCTGACACCCGACACCTGACACCTGACACCCGACACCTGACACCTGACACCCGACACCCGACACCTGACACCTGACACCCGACACCTGACACCCGACACCTGACACCCGACACCCGACACCCGACACCCGACACCTGACACCCAAATCATGTCCGATTCTTATCTAAAAATCGCCGGCGGCACGGTCCACGACCCGATCCATGGCATCGATGGCGAAGTCCGGGACCTGTGGATCCATGCGGGTAAAATCGTTGAAGCACCGGACGACTCGTCCGCCCTGTCGGTGCGCACGATCGATGCCGAAGGCCGGGTGGTCATGCCGGGTGGCATCGACATGCATTGCCACATCGCTGGCCCAAAGGTCAACGTCGGTCGCAAATTGCGGCCGGAGGAGAAACGGAAGAGCGAGCCGCTCCACCGTACGGCCGTCACACACAGCGGCACCCTGGGCAGCGTCCCGAGCACGTTTGCCACTGGCTACAAATACCTCGGTCTTGGCTACACGACCGCCTTCGACGCCGCCATTCCGCCCCTCGCCGCCCGACACGCGCATGAAGAATTTGACGATACTCCTTGTATCGACAAGGGTATTTACGTCTTGATGGGCAACAACCACTACGTCATGAAATCGATTCGGGACAACCAGCCTGAGCGACTCAAAGCGTTCATCGCCTGGCTTCTCGGAGCGGCCAAGGGCTACGCTCCCAAGTTGGTCAATCCGGGCGGCGTGGAAGTCTGGAAAACACGCGCTGCGGGCAATGTGAGCGGCATCGACGATCACGTTCCTCTCTTCGATGTGACGCCCCGTCAGATCATCAGCCAGGTTGCCCAGGCCACCAACGAGATGGGCCTGCCCCATCCGCTTCACATCCATTGCAACAACCTCGGCATGCCTGGCAACTGGACCACCACGCTCGAAACGATGAAGGCACTC
>JAJRWS010000144.1 GCA_024276705.1 Planctomycetota bacterium
AAAGGCGTGCATATGGTCTGCCGATTAATGCTCGATGGCATCATCATGCTTGATCTTGAAGCCCATTGGGATGAAACAACGCCCGTCACGATGGCAAGGGATCAGTAGGAGCATTCCTATGGCTGTGGCATATTTTGAGCCGGGACGGTTAGTTGAGATTGACGGCGCTGTCTATGAGCTGAATCGCTTGGTTGGTGATGACGAATGGCAGTTGGAAGATAAATCCACAGGTCGTTACATCACGCATACTGTCAAAGAACTTCATGTGCTTTATATGAAGCAGCGTTTACGGTTCCTGCTTCCTGGCAATGGAGGAAGCAAGGTGCTGGGTCGGGAAGCACAGAGAGACCGGCAAATTGCCGCCTTGGATGTGCTCCTTTTTGAAGGTGACGATGATACCTCTTCGAGGAAAAAGAGCAAAAAGGAGAAAAAACAACTCAAGAAAAACAAGAAGCGGGTTGAAGACGCCAAGGTGCGTCAGGCTTATGTGACAGCTGTTAAGTCGGCAGGCCTGTCATCTTTGACCCAGGAATCCCTCGAACCGGTTATTCAGGCGACGTGGCAAGAGCTTAGAAAACCCATGGTGATGCCTAACTGGGTCACAGTATACCGTTGGATTAGGCGCTATCGAGACGGAGGTTCAGACATCCGTGCATTGCTGTCACAAGACATGCTAAAGGGAAATCGCACTCGGCGTTATGAAACTGCAATGCTTGAAATTGTCGCTCAGGCAGTAGACACGATATATATGACGCGGGAACGTAACACCGTTGAAGACACCTGTGACCATGCCATTTATCTGGTGAGCCAGGAGAACAAGCTGCGCCCCAAAGACGCACAGCTACCCTTGCCAACAACATCACTGGTAAAGAAGACTATTCAGGAGATACCTGCCTTCGATCGTTGTGTTGCGAGAAAGGGCCGGGAAGCGGCACTCGCTGAACATCGGGCGGTGCTCCACCGTGTGGTTACATCAAGACCCTTAGAGCGAGTTGAGATTGATCATACTCAGCTAGATATCATGCTCGTCGATGATGAGACCTATCTTCCGCTCGGCCGTCCCACGCTCACGGTGTGTGTGGATGTGTTTACCCGATGTGTTCTCGGAATCTATATTGGTTTTGAGCCGCCGAGCTTTTACACCGTAAGCCAATGCCTAAAGCATGCGTTCCTGCCAAAGACGGACTTGCACGAAAGGTTTCCCGGCATTAGGAATGAGTGGGAGCCCCATGGTGTTGCGGACATTCTCGTTGTTGACAATGGCATGGAGTTCCATTCGGAAAGTTTGGAGTCATTGGCTTTCTGCTTCGGTATGACAATTCTCTACACTCCCAGAAAGCGTCCGTGGTACAAGGGCGCTGTTGAGCGAGCGATTGGGACAATGAATCGCGGCACAGCTCGCGGCAAACCCGGAACAACTTTTGCCAATGTCCTTGAGAGGGAGGATTATGATGCGGCAAAAAATGCCACTATCACGCAATCAACTTTCCAAGAAATTGTCTACACCTGGGTCGTCGACATATATCACCAAGAGTCTCATAAGACGTTAGATAAGCGCCCGATTACTCAGTGGCGCAAGCACGCTCCGAACATGCTGGTTCCTCTTCCGGCTGATACGAATGACTTTGACGCGCTGATTGGTGCGGTTAAGGACCGTGTTGTAAGTCACAAGGGCGTGGAAAGTGCGGGATTATTTTACAACTCTAGGGAGCTTGCTGATTTGCGCATGCGGCTGGGTTCCAACTTCACGGCGACAATTCGGTATAACCCTTGCAACCTTGGGCACATTTATGTGTTCGAGCCTGATACTAATCGGCCTATCCGTGTGCCTGCACTGCGGGCGGACTATGCGGAGGGGGTGTCGGAATGGCAACACAAGGTTTTCAAGAAGTACGCGCGAGAACACTTAGGTCGCAAGGACATCGAGGCAGTTGCGGAGGCAAAGGAGCGCATCCGTCAGTTGGTTATGCAGGACATGTCAGATAAGCGCATCAAGACCCGATCAAAGGCCGCTCGCTTGAAAAATGATGGCGGAAAGTCAGCGATTCATCAGAGACCGGAAGCAAATAGTGCGGAAACGTCCGCAACGGTACCTATACCTAATCAGATCGATAATGGTTTTGGTGGAACCGAAACCTCAGCAGGTTCTGTTGAGAGCATGCTGAATCTCGAGCCGAATGAACGTGATCGGCTTGTGTCGGTGCCACGCAAGCTCAAGATCTTGAAAAATTAATTACTTTAACTGCGAGGAGTTAACCAATGAATGATTATGTAGAAAGTCGCAATGGAAACGGCGGGGTATGTTCGAGAAGAGTTCGTGAGGTATCCTCCAGCGCGGCAATAAAACTGGTCGATAAATGTTGTGAGAGCGCCATCAAGGAGGGGGGGTCGAATGGGCTAATTGTTTTTGGTAAATCAAAGTCTTCGGCGAATAGCGTTATAGCGCAAGTGGATAAAAGGTATTCGCATAACCAATGCGATGGTGTAACCAAAATTCCTGTTTTGTTTGTGAATGTGCCTGTGGACTCTACGACAAAATCCCTTGCTACCCTCTTATTACACCAGTTGGGGGCTGGCGAATCATCTTATAAAGGATGTGAGAGGGCCAAAATGAATCGTGTTATAGCGCTAATGGAGTCGGCAGGGGTCAAGGTTGTTGTCTGCGTAAATTTTGAGCGTATGGTGCATAAAGAAAAGTTGAATGCAACACATAACTTTGCAAATTTGTTGTCCTATCTTGTGTATATGACGGGAGTCTGCTTGATAGCGATAGGTCGGCAGAGTGGTGTGCCGCTGTTAGAAACCGGTTCGCAGCTGAATAAATGCTTTGAAGAGGAAGTGTTGGTGGGTTGTTCTCGGCGGGAAGCCAACTAGTAGGGGTATTTATGAGTTGTTCCATGAAAAATCAAACCCAGGGTATGCCGAATTTAAAACTGCGAAGTTTGGTGAAGTCGCTGATGGTGTGTCATGCCTGGGTTGAGAATGCGATGGAGTCTGTTGAGCGATGCTACGACGGCGCGTTGGATGGTAGTGATACGCGAGGCTTAGCAATAATCGGTGAGTCAGGTTCTGGAAAAACACGGATATTAAAGCATGTAGCCAACAAGTATGCGCCGGAGCGTGAAGCTGATGGCCTAAAGGTGCCTGTACTGCTTGTAAGCGTGCCCTCGAACCCAACGGTAAAAGGGCTTGCGATGGAGATTCTACATGCGCTTGGTGACCCGTTGTTTGATAAAGGTAGCGAGACAGCAATGACTATTCGCCTGAGGAAGTTATTGATGTCGGCGGATACAAAGCTATTGGCACTTGACGAGTTTCAACACTTTGTCGATCAAGCTGGGAAGAAGATTCAGCACCATGTCGCAGATTGGCTGAAGATTCTCGTCGATGATGTGGAAGTGAGTCTGGTCGTGGCCGGATTGCCTCGTTGCACCTATGTCATCGACTCCAACCCGCAGTTAAAGCGACGCTTTCAAGCCCCGGCGGTTATGCCGCGCTTTAACTGGGGGATTGCGGATCAGCGTATGGAATTCCGCAGTATCTTGGATACGATGCAAGACGGTCTTGCGCCATTCGTATTCCCGGATCTTTCAACGGACGAGATGGCCTTCCGGGTTTACTGTGCAACTGGCGGTCTGATGGGGCGTATCGCAAACCTGCTAAAGCAAACGATCACTAATGCTATTTACGATAATAAAACGCAGATAACCTTGGAAGACCTGAATCGTGCTGCAAAGAAAGCGAGTTTTGATCTCCCGACCGGCATAAAAGCGCCCTTTAGTCGGGATTTCGACATTCTTCCTTCGGAAGATGTGATAGCGCAGGTAATGACCATTGGTGTCGAAGAGGATTTGCCGCTGCCCAACAGTTCTGGGAGACCTGGTGCTCCAAAACGCGTATCTGACGTATTCAGGCGTTGAGGGAGGTATGAGCATGTCATGCAGTCCAGAGCCGCTGATGGTGACGCCGACCCCGTTTGAACGAGAAAGTTTGCTTGGCTTTGTGTTGCGAGTAACCGAGATGAACGGATACGAAACACCGGGCCAAATCTTGCGTTATGCCGGGATGTGTGAAAATGAAGCGCGTTCCGCCCGCTTACCCCTGGATAAGTTTGCACCATTACTTGCACGCAGTCCGCATGAACTCGAATCACTTGCATATACAACAGATGACGGCAACAAATATGGCAAGAATTTCGTTCTGATGGGCCACAATCTGCACGCCATCGACCTTCAGATCAAGCAGGCTAAAGTCTGTCCCGGTTGCGTCGAGGAAGACGGGTATATCGAAGCATTCTGGGATCTCCGGTATGCGGTAGCGTGCCCTAAGCATGGTTGCGTGCCGCTCCAGTGTTGCCCTGGGTGCGGGAAACGATTGACCTGGACCAGGCCGGGAATGCTTCGGTGCAAGTGTGGCTTCGACTTGGCGCAGGCGACCGGTGGGAAGATTGCCTGTGAAACCGTTTTAGGGCTGTTGGAAGTCATCAGTCGGAAGCTATACCAAGAACCATTAACTAGTGATCGGCTTGTAGCGGCTGGATTTCCACTGGAGGCATTGGACTCAATGTCACTGCGTACTTTGCTAGGTCTGGTAGAAAGATTCGGGCGAATTGCTAAAAAAGGGACGGCTGCGGCCAAACTAAACGAAATGACAACGCTGGTTGTGGCGGCTAACGCATTGTCAAATTGGCCAAACGGGCTTTACGCGTTCCTGAGCGAGGTCGGTGGCGGGCAGAATTTCGACGAGAATGCCAGTGACTTTGGGCTCAGGAAGCAATTCAAGACCTTCTATTCCTCGATGTTTAAGTCAGATCTTCCCGAGGAGCAAATGGGCTTTATGCGTACGGCATTCTTGGCGTTTGGTGAGCATTACTGGAAAAAAGCGGCATTGGATAGAAAGCTGTTGCGTGATGTTGCAGATAATGGGAAGTCGGTCGTGGGTATTTACGAGGTGGCAGAGATCCTGGGGGTGCGGCCAGTAACAGTTCATCAGATGGTAAAAGAAGGGTTAATCAAGCCAGTTGTGTTACGTAATGGGAAGGCTCAGCGCATGCTTTTCGATCTGGCCGAGGAAATGCCGCGCAGGGTTAATGAAGGGCGTAGTTATACGGTCCGGGAGGCGGGGCGGACGCTGGGTATCCCGGTCGCCGTTCTGAAGAGTTTGCGAAAAAATGGCGCGTTTAAAGTGAAGCGCCTGGGAACCAAAGTAGCATCATTTCATGAATACGATATTTCAGATTTTAAAACTGAACTGTTAGACATTGGCGCCTCGGTCACAAAGGAGGTCGCAGACAAGGTCGAGGTAATCACTCTTTCAGGTGTTATGCGTATGAAAGCAGGTAGTCCAGATCGCAAGGCGGAAGTTATTGCGGCTGTGATGGGCGGTCAGATGCCAGTCCTTGGGCGGGCCGGTGAAGGTCTTCTGGATATTGAATTGGATCGAAGTCTCGTTATAGGGTTTCTGAGGGAGGATAGGGCGTCGGAAACCGGTGGGCGCTTGGTCGTGGAGACGGCAAAACAGCTCGGTTGCGATGCGACGGTAGTCCCTTGGCTGATTGAAAAAGGGTATCTTGATGTTGTTGAAGGG
>JAJRWS010000145.1 GCA_024276705.1 Planctomycetota bacterium
AAGGTCGGCGGCACCTGAATACGCTCCGATTCGGTAACCCAGACGGCGAGTCCACCGAAAAACATCAAGGAGGTAAGGGAGACTAGAAACGGCGGCATTTTCAGGACTCCGACCGCGAAACCCTGGAAAGCGCCGAGCGCCAGACCCACGGCCAGCATCGCCAATACGCCTGCGGGCACCGCCCAGGCCGAACCGGCCAGCGGACCACCAGAAACCATGACCGAAGCCCCGATGACGCTGGCCAGCGAAATGACTGCGGGCACCGACAGGTCGATTCCGGCGGTAATCAACACGAATGTCTGGCCAATGGCCAGCACCAGCAGAATTGCCACGCTCAAACTGAGTATTTCCAAGTTCGCCAGACTGGCGAATTCAGGCCGCGCCAGAAGCATGGCCAGAAACAGCCCTAGATTCAACCAGAGCACCGGCCGGCCGGTCAGCCATGCGAACAGGCGATGTTTATCCAAGGGATGACTCAACAATAACTTCCTCAAAGTGAAAATGCCAGCTTGTTTTTTGCAGCATAGAGAGAACCACGAATGGACACGAATACACACGAATGAGCCAATTTACGTGAATCTTCCACACAGAGACCGACGACTCCTATTCGTGCCGATTGGTGTTCATTCGTGGTTCGTTTTCCGCTGTGTTACAGGAAAAACGGGAAGGCGGTTTTCAGTCTGAGTAACTTCCCTTTTTCCAGTTCAGGGTTCAGGATTCAGGATTCAGGATTCAGGATTCAGGATTCAGGAAAAAAGAGGGGTGGATCAGGAGGGCGGGGTCTGGAACATTTTCGCCTGTTTACACAAGCATCCATGGTAATCTATTTACTTCTACAGAAAATAATTTGAACCACAAAATACACGAAAGGAGACGAAAAAAAGTGTATTTTGGCTCCATTCTACGGCTTTCAGTTCAGGCTCGCAGTTTCTGTTTGCGATACTTAGTTTTCGTTTGTTTCGTGTCTTTCGTGGTTGCTCTTTTCACTTTGAGTATGTTTAGGCGATAAAAGGACCTGACCCCTTTATGCACGTGGCCCCTTTATACGCGGAAATGATTATTGGGTTGTCGTTGTTTGGGCCCCCCACATTCTACTTGATAACTTTTCCAGATTCTTCTGATCGATCACAAAACCCGGGTCACGAATGATGGCGGGAACCGGTTTGCCTTCTCGCAACCGTAATATCGCCTCGACGGCCGTCTTGCATTCGAAATAAACATCCTGCACACCATCGGCATCAAGGTACCCATCCTTGAGCATCTGATAAGCCAGCGAGTCGCCATCAAATCCTCCCAGCAAGACATGCTCCGGCGTGCCAACTTTTTTATATTTCCCAGCCGTCTTCAGGGCGGATACCAGCGAGGGGAACAAAAAGTCGCTGGACGAAAAGATAAAGCGGATGTCCGGATGGACTTGCAACGCATTGGTCGCGCCCGAAAGTGCTTTCTCCTGATTCCAGTCGGTTGGCACGCGTGCCACGACTTCGATGATTTCGGGATATTGCTTGACAGCATCTTCAAAACCATTCCGACGATCGATGGCATTGATATCTCCCAGATCCCCAATGAGCACCATCGCTTTGTGTTTTTGTCCTGATTCGGCAGCTCTCCGTGCCATGTGCATGACCGTTTCCCTCGCAATCCGGTAATTATCGGCTACCACGGTCACCGAGTGGCCAGCATTTTCGGCAGGTGGCCGGTTGTACAGCACGATGGGGATTCCCGCCCGGTTGGCAACCCGGATCATCGGAATCACCGTCGTGGCATCCTTCGGCGCGATGATGATACCATCGACCCCGCGGGCAATGAAAGCGTGAACCTGATCCAGTTGGCGATTGGCATCACCATCGGCAATCGCCTCGATCCTATCTAGATCGCGACGCTCCAACTCCGCCGCAAGCGCGTCGAAACTGGCAACCCAATATTCGGTTTGCAAGGTTTCAAATGCTACGCCAATCTTAAGCCGTTCGGAATCCGGGCGGCGACATCCGACCAGCGTACAGACCGTGAACACGATTCCAGCGAACTCCAAAGTCCGGATCAAGTTTCTCAACGGACACCTTTGGGCAACCTCAAACACGTACTCTCACTCCAACGGGAAAAGGGAACCGCTTCAAATACAACTGCGCCACTTTTGTGCAGAATCGCGGATAATACAAGCCCGAAGCGTCTGCAAAGGAACACTAATCTTCGCTGATCTGCACTCATTACGAGATCTTCATTAGCGCAGATTAGCGCGGATTAGTGTTCTAAACCTTTTTTAGTTTGCGTTCCGGTCGAAATGCTAGTACAGCTAACGTATTGTGGTGAATTGGGTTAGGTTCGATTTGGAACTCATACACCAGTAAGTTATTTTCCGGTTGCCCCCTAACTACACCCCGTCGCGTCAGGAGCTTGCCAGGAAACGCTGGGCACCACGGCATTGCGGCGTGCGGATTCGTACGCATCGAACACGAGCCGCAGGCTTTCCAGGTTATCCTCCGCGGTCGTTTCGGGAAAACCGTTCTCCTGCAGCAGGCCACGCAGCAGGTCACGGTGGCAGGCGACGATGCTGGAATGGACTACCTCGTAGGCAGGATCAGCCCACCGGTAGCTCGGAGGTGGATAGCGTCGCCGGGTGGTCCCTGCCGCAGTCGTCTGATGAATCCAGTAGTCCGGCAGCAGCTCCAAGGAGCCTTGTTCGGCCTCGACAAAGATTAACGTTTGTGGGAAACACTCCCGCTCCACGAAGTTGCCTGCATAGGCCATGTTGCAGGTCACGGTGCAGGGTCCCGGACCCATCGACATCACCACCGTCGCCACATCCTCGCCCCGGATGTCTGGATGGATCCGCTCGGCCTGGCAATAAACCGATTGCGCCTCACCGAACAGAAAACGGCTCACATCCAGCAGATGAGGACCGATGTCCGCCAAAATCATCTGCTCCAGCTCGCGCAGGAACGGTTGATTGTCAAACACGGGAAAGCCTGAAATCATATCGATACGGGCCCGAAAGGAGCGCCCCACTTCGCCACCTCGCAGGATGGCCTGGAATTGGCGGATTGGCTCTTGCCAACGCCAATTTTCGTGGACCCACAAGGGAACTCCAGCCTGCCGGCAGAAAGTCACGAGTGATTCGGCCTCATGGAAGCTCGGAGCAAGTGGCTTCTGACAAATGACCGGCAATCCATACCGGGCCGCAAGTTCCACAAAATGCGAATGTGTTTCGGAACTGGTGACGATATCGACGAAATCGAGCTTTTCATGCCGCAACAATTCTTCCGCATCGTCATAGACGGCGTCGATCTGAAACTGTTGGGCCAGCTCCTCTGCTTTGGCACGGGTCCTGTTGTAGAGCGCAACACAAGTCACCTCGGCCAGTTCCTGCCAGGCAGCCAATTGATAGCGGCTCCAGAAGCCGCAGCCCAACATGGCAAAACGCCAAGGTAATCGTCGAGAAAGAGGCTCTTTCATCAATGGGCTCCTCGATCGGTTGGAGTTGAAAAGTTCGTAATGCGAGTTTTACGGTTGCTACGCCGGCCCAGGCCAGGAGGCGACCGTAATCATAACTTTTTTGACCGACAAGGCCTATGGAGCGTGAAAATACTTAATAATTGCTGCGCTATCCCGTCATTCTGTCTGCCACTTAGTTGGTACAATGCAGGCAAGGCATCGGCTTTGACGCCTTCGAAGTAGTGGCTGTTACCTATTGATTGGCCGTTATTCCATTGGCTGAGGAAGGGAAAAAATGAGAACGAGAAAAATGCAGAAATTACAGGTATGTGGTTCGGTCCTGGCGCTCGTGCTGACAGCCGGTTTCGCCCAGGCAACGGAACGGGTCTGGGACGGCGGTGGCAGCGGCGACCTCTGGACCACGGCGGACAACTGGAATCCCAATGGAGTTCCGAGTGCCCTTGATTTAGTCTTTATTAACGACACCAGCGCTGGCGAGCCTCTGATTCAGACTGGCATCGACGCCACGACCCCTAGAGTCAACATGGCCACTCTATCGGGTTCTGCTGACGTTGTCCTCAACATGACTGGCGGTTCGCTAACCAATCTAGGGGAGGCTGCCGAAAAATACCCCATGACAGTTGGTTCAAAGCCCGTAGGTGGAGTAGGCACATTTAATTTAAGTGGCGGTGCGGTCGTAAGCCCGGGCTTTCTCATCTCCAATTCAGGCGGATCAGAAGGCGTCGTCAATATGACCGGTGGCTCGATCGACGCGAGGAAATCAGGCACGTTGATGGGTCAATTCTGGGAAAATTTTGGCGTCGGCGACGCAGGCACCGGTACCCTGAACATGAGCGACGGATCGATCCAAGCCAACAACCTGATGGTTCCTGGCCGCCCTGGGCCGGGCGTGGGCTTGCTGAATATGACCGGCGGCACGATTGAAGCCGATAACGTGGTAAAGGTGCGGACAAATAGTTTTATTCAACTCGACGGGGGCACCATTACCGGCGACGATCTCGAACTGGACGACACCGGTGAACCCGATATAGTACCTCTGGTGGACATCACAGGGGCCGGCATGTTGATTCTTAGGGACCCTGCTGATGAATTTCTCCTCGAAGACTACATCGAATTTGGCCTGATTACTGGCAATGGCGTTGTTGGCGAAGTGAATCTGTTTGAAAATCCCTCGACCGGTTTTTATGAGCTCACCGCCATTTCCGTGGCCGATGCGGCCGACTTCGATGAGGACGGCGATGTGGATGGGATTGATTTCTTGGCCTGGCAGCGTGGAACACCACTTCCCGGTTTTGCGACGAAAAGCGAAGGGGATGCCAACGGGGATAAATTTGTCAATGAAATCGACCTGGGAATATGGCAAGATGAATTCGGCAACGGGGCGGCTGCCATGGCGGCCTTAGCGTCGGTTCCAGAACCAGCTACTCTGTTGCTGTTTGCCATGGGCAGCCTGGCGATATTCGCGGGCTCCCGGCGTGGGCAGGGGAACCGACATTAATTTCGGCTGTCGGCGATATCGGCTGTCAACAGCGACGGATGCGTCGTCCCTCTGGTGCTGCCGGTAACGGTGTGCCGCGGCACCCCCAGCCTCGCAGTGTAATCACCCAACCCACTTGCCAGGAACGAAAAATCGCTTTGATGAATTTGGTTATGAAAAGAATCGCCTTGCTAAAGTTCTCTACGGGCCTCGGAATCCAACTTATCCTGTGGAGTCAACTTGCCATGGCCCAGTCGTACCTGGCCTCCGGCACTGCCGAAGCGCCGTTGCGAGGAGCGTACGAGGTCACGCTCAACGCCACTTCCGGCATCACCAACGGATTTCTCCAGAACGATCTGCAAGTGACCTTCACCCGAGGCGATGGCACCCAGGTCACCACCAATGGTTTCTACGACGGCGGCAACACGTTTAAGGCGCGGGCCTATCTCGACTCCCTTGGAGATTGGACTTGGGACAGCAGCTCCGCCCTTCCGGGCCTCGGCGACGGGTCCGGCTCGTTCTCCGTTGTCAGTAGCGGCATCGACCTGCCCGGAAAACTGCGCAAGAGCAGCGAAGACCCGCGCCAGTTCGTGCAAGACAACGGTGAGTGGTTCCTGCACGTGGGCGATACCGGCTACCGCTACATCAACAGCCTGGAACCGCAGTGGCAGGCCTACATCGACCAGGCGGCCGATGTCGGCTTCACCAAGATCCGCACCTGGTTCGGCAATCCAGGCGGCGGGGTCAACGGCGAAATCAGCTACATGTTCCAGTCAGGGAGCCTGAACCTGGGGGAGCTGCAAACGGCTGACCAGCGGCTGACCTACGCGCTCGACAACCATCCCGAGATGCAGATGCAACTGATCCCCTTCGGCGAAGATAGCAACAAACTCCTGGCCTACGCCAACAACGACCCGTTGGTGCGGGCCTATGCCCGCGAGGTGCAGGCCCGCTACGGCGCCCTGCCGAACGTGCAGTGGACTCTGTCGAACGACCGAAGACTTGCCAGTGACACGACGTTGCGCAACGCGGTCGACACGCTGGGAACCGATTGGGACACGGCCGACGCCTGGGGCACGCTCATCACCAACCATCAGGCCCGCTTTGAGACCTACTCGTTCGTGGACGCACCCTGGTCGGACATCGTCACGTTCGAAAACCAGGACCAGGTCACCGGCGCGGAGATCCTGAAATACCGGGACCGCGGTGCCGGAGACCCGATCGTCAACGATGAGGACCGTTACGAGAGCTGGCGCAACCCGGCCCACGATCGTTACTTCTTCCGGCGGCTGATGTGGGGCAGCCTGCTGTCGGGCGGGGCGGCGACCTACGGCGGCGGGCAAACCTGGAAAACCTTTGTCAACACGTCTCGATGGGAGGGCGTGCAGGGCTATCACGACCTTAACAACGCCGGCTTGCTCCAGGGCGGGGCCGACGATTTCAAATTCATCCATCAGTTTTTCGACGACACGGGCCTCACCCTTATCGGCCTGAAGCCTGATGACCCACTGGTGGGCGACAACGCCAAGAAGTATAAGGCCCTGCGCAGCAGCAACGTGCTGATCGCCTACCTGGCCAACCCTACCGGCACGGAACCCGGAACTGACAATGCCAGCACGGCGACCCCCTCCATGACCCTAGGCGCCAACCTCAACTATGACCAGTGGCAGGGCGATTGGTTCAGTCCGACCACCGGCGCCTGGTCGCCCCTGGGACAACTCGACAACGCCAACCGCACCTTCACCGCGCCTGGCGGAGGCGACTGGCTGCTGCTGCTCCGGGGGCCCGAACCGGCCCCGCCCCGGCGCTTCCGAGACGATGCCAACACTCGGGGATTGTGGCACATGGATGCGGTCGACAACCTCGATCCCGCCGGAGGTGGCCAAGATTTTGTCGACGACGACAACACCTTCGGCGCACCCGATCGGGCCGATGGCCGGGAACTGCTGTTGGGGGCGCCTGACGCGCCAGCCCACCCGACCTTCCTGCCCACCGGTGGACCGGACGGCAGCGGCGCGTTGCA
>JAJRWS010000146.1 GCA_024276705.1 Planctomycetota bacterium
ATCGACCCTGAAAGGGTCGCACAAACTGCGACCCTTTCAGGGTCGGTTGGCGGTTCGGAATTTGTTTCCGGTGGTGTCGCTTCGCTCAACCACCGGCTAATGGCTGCTATCCCTATCGGGATAAAACTCGCGCAAACCAGCAACTCAGGCAATGGCAACTTTTTAACAGTCCCGACAACCCCTCACTCTACTTCTCGATCAATAACGTTTCTTGACGAACTTCTGCTTCGCGACCGTCCGCCTTAATTGTGTTGGCGATCACTCGGTCTGTCACCGCAGATAGATATTCGCGCAAAGTATCGGCCAGCTCTTTGTACTCTGGCCAAAGTGTTTGGTCGACAAACTGTTTATCGACGTGGAGCATGACGGTCGTCCGGCGTTGGCGCGGGTAGCGGTAAGGCTCGAGTCCATGACGTCGCGCCAAGGCGACAAAAAGCTTTCGCGTCCAACCATCGGTCATGCTGAATTGGTACTCCACCTTTTGCGGAGATTCTTCGCGGGCGGCATCAATCCTCGCTTGAACCCGTTGCGCCGCATGAGACGCGGCATTGCGTTCGCCTGGGGTGGTCGCCCCTGCCCAAAGTGCCTCGATCAGTTTCAGCTTTTCAAGGAGTTCTTGTTCGTCCATTTCCTCTGCTCTTCCTAGTTTTTAATGGAGATCAACTCAGATGATGAAACTCAGAGATAATGTTCCAGGCTTCGGCAGGCGTGTCGGCGAAGTTAATGAGGTCGAGATGCTCGTCGGCAATGACTCCTTCGTCGGCAAATCCCTGGAAATTGATCAAGTTGGTCCAATATTTTTCACCGTAGAGAATGATCGGGATATCTTGCATGCGGCCTGTCTGACGAAGCGTGAGCGTGTTAAACAATTCGTCCAGTGTGCCAAATCCACCGGGGAAAACGACTAACGCGGCAGCTCGCAAGACAAAATGAAATTTGCGTAATGCAAAATAGCTGAATTGAAAGCAAAGCTCAGGCGTGATGTACGGGTTGGGTTCTTGCTCATGAGGCAATTCGATATTGAAGCCGATGCTTTTGCCCTCTACTTCAAAAGCACCTCGGTTGGCGGCTTCCATGATGCCGGGCCCGCCACCGGTCGCGATGACAAAATCGCACTCGCCATTGATCTGGCAGGTCGACGATACCAAACGACCGAACTCTCGAGCCGCGTCATAAAACGGCGCCTTCGCCAAGACGCTCTCCGCACGCTCCACCGCGCGCTCGGCACGCGAGTTCTTGGGATTCTTTGCCAAGTGCCGTTTTGCTCCCGCCAGACGGGCTTCGGCTAGGTCTAGGGGAACGACTTGTGTGCCACCAAAGACGACGATCGTCGAGGTAATGTTGTTCTCACGCAGCAATGTTTCTGTTTTCTGCAGCTCCAATTGCATCCGTACAGGCCGCTGTTCTCCACGGCCAAGAAAATCGATATCTAGCTCGGCAAGCCGATAGCTGTGCGATTCTAAGATAGCTTGACGATTGCGTTCGACGTCTTTTTCGTTTTTCATGTTAGAGAAGTTTACCTTGTTAGCAATGGTTATTGGTAGGGACGGGCTACAGCGGCACTCCCTCGGATTTCTATGGAAACACTACGTCAGTTCATGCGTCTCGCCCAGATCGGGGACATGGACGTCCCACGCGCGCGAGCCGCTCAGTTCGTCGGCCAATGCCTCTGCACTGTCGGGCTCGCCGTGCGTGAGAAATACTTTACGTGGGTCGGGCAAATCTTGCAGCCAGCGTAACAGCCCGCTGCGATCGGCATGACCGCTGAGGCCTGGCACTTTTTCGATCGCCGCGTTCACCGGAATATCCATGCCGTGCATCCGAATGGTCTCGGCGCCTTCTTGGATCCGCCTGCCGCGCGTACCGATCGCCATGTAGCCGCCCAACACGACCGTTGTTTTCTTATCGGGCAAGCGCTGCTTGAGATGATGCACAATTCGTCCGCCAGTCATCATGCCACTGCTGGCAATAATGATCGCCGATCCCTTCAAGTGGTTGAGCGCCTTCGATTCATCCGCCGAACGACAAAGATGTACACTCGGTCCATCCAGCACTTGGCGATCGTCGAGTTCGCCCTCGCTCAGGTCGTGGTCGTCGCCGTGTTCTTTGTAAATGGTAGTGGCGTTGCACGACATCGGGCTATCGAGATAAATCGGCAGGTCGGGAATGCGTTTTTCTTTCTTCAACACTTGCAACAAGTAGATTAACTGTTGCGCGCGACCGATCGCAAACGATGCCATCAACATCACTCCGCCCCGTTCGATCGACCGGTTGACTACGCCTTCGAGCGCGCCAAGCAGATCGGTTTCGGGATGATCGCGATTGCCATAGGTGCTTTCGCAGATGAGATAGTCGCACGCCGTCGGCGGTGAAGGGTCATGGTAAAGTGGGCCATCGTAACGCCCCACGTCGCCGGAGAATAGAATTTTCAGTGGCGGATCTTGATTGCGAATCTCGACCTCAATCATATTCGAGCCGAGTAAATGCCCCGCATCGTGAAAACGCATCCATATCGGCTCGGCCGGCGAAAACCATTTGCCACGCAGCGTTTCGCGAAACTGTTTGAGCGTCTGCTGCACGTCTTGGCCATCGTAGAGCGGCAGCGCGGGCTTGTGTTTGGAAAATCCTTTTTTGTTGGCGTACTTCGCGTCGTACTCTTGAATCTTCGCCGAGTCGAGCAAGATCAACTCCGCCAATTTTGCCGTGGCGGGCGAGCAAAAGATTTTGTGCTGAAAACCTTCTTTCACCACACGCGGCAAAAAACCGGTATGGTCGAGATGGGCATGCGTCAACACGACCGCGTCGAGCGATTTTACGTCGAAGGGCGTCGGATCCCAATTCCGCAGCCGCAGTTTCTTGAGCCCCTGAAACATGCCGCAATCAATCAGCACGCGCGCGTCGCCCGCCTCAAGCAGATATTTCGAGCCCGTGACGGTCCTTGCCGCCCCATGAAAAGTGATTTTTGTCATTATTATTGTTGTTTCGCCAGGATAATTTCAGTAGTCCGCCGCTCGCGACTTAGCCCCACCAACATACCGTGAAACCCCATTCTCCCATACAGCGAATCAGACGATTGACCACCAAGGGCAGTTACGCAGCAAAGTGGAAAGGGCCTTTTTGCGGTTATGTGTCAGGGCTGTGCCCTCGGCAATTCGCCACGGTATGCTGACAGCAGTCGTGGACCCGAGCTATCTCGCTATGACCTGTGGCGATTCAAGGTTGCTATCCGAATCCGTGTTTTCTGATTTGTGTAGGCGTTCTGCCAACACACGGACGCATGATCGTCGAAAGCCGACGTAACCGAAGCCAATCGTTAGTACGCAGTATATTGCAATCGTGAGCGGATGGGCACCATGTTCCAAGAGTTTCGATGTGTCGAGGTATTGATCGCCGGACCCCCACGCCGTTGCGAGGTAAACACCATTGGCAAGTACACAGAAGTGAGCGATGAACCACATCCAGTTTCGGCGAATGAGCAAGGCCAATCCAAGCGGAACGACGACACCAACGACTGGCCCACACCACAGAGTTACCAAGGGTTTCGGGTCAGGGTCAAATATGCTGTAAGGCAAGTGCCATGGGAGGAGGTCAGCGTTCTTGAGCGCACCGCCACCAAGCCATCCACCGAGGATGTGTCCCGTCTCGTGAGTGAACGTCATGACGCACCACGACGTCACCAAGAGGATAACGAATTGGAGAATGCGAACCGCCAATCGATAGAGCCTTCAGGTGCTACGAGTTGATTGAGTGGCAAAACGGTTGAGGTCACCGGGTCGCGGCCCAAGGCGAGTAAACGTTGAACAACCAAAAAGCGTAAACGAAGCAAGAACGTTGAAAAGCCGAAAGACGAGCGTGCTCCGGTGCAACGCCTTGTTATGCACCATTTGGGTGAAGCTTGCTATACAATTCGTCGAATTCTTTCGGAAGTTCGGTTAACGGTTTCAATCGCACGGATTCAGGATTGTCCGGCAACGGTTGGTGATCAATATACCGTATTTTGGTGGTCACGTCGTATTCACCGATGGCCATGTCCAGCAGAACGTAACACGAGTTAACAAATTCGTTGCGATTGTCTTCGGTAAGACTGGGCACACAGAGAATTAAATCAATGGCACTGCCTTCTGATTGTAGCCAAAAGTAGAAGTCCTTTGCATGGAGTTCTTTTCCAGCATAGTCGAGGTTGAACTGCGTGATATCGACCCGTGGGCGGAATGCGGTGATCTTCCATCCGGGAATATCGGGTGCGTTTTCGGTGAGTCCGACGACCGAAGGAAACGAGTCTTTGATGCCGTCAGCGCTAATGACAAGTTCACGCGCCGAGGACTTGGCGGTGGAGATTTCATACACCAAGTTCTCGTCGACTTCGTGAAGTTGGTGCGACAATTCATCCATCAAGCGCTCTTGATCGTTCTCGAACCGGTTAAAGCGGTCAAGGTTGTCTTGAAACCATTGCCAAAACGCGGCGTGTCGATCAGAGGTATTCATTGGTGGAGTTGTGTGGTTGCCCATCGTGCGAGGGCCATCGTCATGCGAGCAGGACACGAGTGACAGAGCAATTATGAGCGGGATGAGCAATCGCACGATTGGGTCGGATTATGGTGCAGAACGTCTAAAATCACTCGGCGGCAACGAGAGATTGTCCATTTGAAAAAGGCCCGACTTCGCCGCTCGGGTGCATTTTTTTGTTCGTCGGCTCCTGCGGAGTCCTGAACGCCCCTGCTTTCAAGTGAGCATTTATTGGCATATCGCATTCCAATTCGAACGATCCAATGTTAGATCATTTCTTTCGTTTTTGAAAAAACGACAGCCCAACGGCAAGAACAAGAACAGATGGCAGAAACGCTCCAACAAGGCGACTGACTCCGAGACCAGAGGCGTCACCCACGGGAATCTTAGGCGAAATAAATGTGTTGTTGATCGCTACACCTGCCAACAACGCCGCAAACACGAAACAGCCTATGCCAAGTCTCTGTCGGTTAGTCATTGCGTTTGCCATTTCAGCTGTAGGTAAGTGGTGGTAAGAATCCGAGTCATGTCGAACTATCGATGTAGCAAAGGTAATTGGACTGGTCCGACGAACGTCACCGGTAACCTGCCGCGCAGGAGGCGTTGCCAAAATAGCGAGGTAGTTCGCGGTCAGGTTCACCGGATTGTTCTGCGTTTACGTTTGAGTTTACAGCGTCAATCCCACGCGTGTGGCACCGACATTTGTCCGAAAACCGCGTTGCTATTCGTTCGAAACAATTTTACTCGATGGCAACATCAACTCCGAATGACTGTCGGTACCACCCGCTAGGGCTTTGTTTTCAAAATGGATAGAGTGTCTTTCCCGTCATAATGATGGTATGTGACCTCAAGACCGTCCACCTGCCATTCCCACCATGTCTTTTCACGACTGAGGTACTCTGAGTTGCCGATCACGGAATTTAGCTTGGTCACTATCTTTTGCGAGAATTCATAATCCAAGTGGTTCAATGACGATTCCACTAGCCTTACGAATCTGGAAGCATCCCCATCGTACGTTGAGATATTCCAACTTTGCGGGTCCATGTCCATTGAATCTTTTATGCTGCCAAATGGTGTACTTGACGATTCAAAGAACACGTTATTGGCATCACGTTCTTTTAGTTTCCAATTGAATTGCGTCGCGCCGTTTACAATCTTATTAGCCATTGGCAACGTGATCCAGACTAGCTCATGCCAATCCACGTTGGAATCAAGGCGATCGGGAAAGTACCACGGGCCGAATTCAAATGCGTATTCGTTAATATACCATTCAAGCTTCTCTTCTGCCCAAGGCAAGTGACTGATCCTTGCCCAAGGATTGACGAGAGGTGTTACTGTATAGAAGTATGCGCCAAATGCTGCGCCCTTGTACTTTTTCATGAACGCCGCAGCCAGTAGCTCCAAGTCCTCTTCAGTTACTTTTGGGGCAATGTCGTCAGGAGTCCGCAACTTTACAGTCACAACTCTACCTCGGAAGGAGTCGGCCCACTCCTCACTCAGAATCTTATATTCAAAGGGTTTACCACGTTGTTTGTCCGGCTTGGGTGCAACTGGTTCAACTGACGATTTGGGACGGTTTACCGGGGGTATTTGTGCCGTACTTGGAACGGCCTTTGGAAGGTTGGTGGAATCAGAGCTGCCCAATAACGCGAAACAAGCGAACAACAAGCCAGCAGCAATCACGGCCATCGAACCTATCATTACGTGTTTGTCTGACATGCGTTACCGTAACGTATTTGATTTGGAAGAAGATGGATGAGGAGAATTCGAATCTGTGGAGATCAGTTTTTGTATTGATTAACGCAAGGTCAATGTCCAGCGGCCTTTCCATCACCACCCACTGCGACACATGCACGCAAACCATCTCGCTCCCATACAAGCAACGTGATCACAGTCGTTGCAAAAGCGATAGTCTTGTTTGACGTTTCATTTCATCATCCAATCAGAGCTTGAGGAGCAGAACGATCTGAGTTAAGCAGTGGCGCGTAAAATTTTACTTTGCAAATCCGCTTTGCCGCCATCTGCTTCAACGACTTGTTCGACAGCGGGTACGAGCCAAGTCGTGCGCCATGAGGACCTCGCTTGAACCTGGAACACTGCCGGAGCGAGTGTCGTGTGGATCAACGGACGTTATCCGCCG
>JAJRWS010000147.1 GCA_024276705.1 Planctomycetota bacterium
CTTGCCAATTTTACTTCGCCAAATTGGCGGGACATCTGCTGGCGTGCCCAGGCCAGCGCCGACGCATACCGGCTGCAGACGGCAACAATCAGCAGGACTTGCTGGGGAGGGGAGATTTGGCCCATCGGCTAGTACGCCTTCGCAAACAGTGCCCGCCGCGAGCTTGGCCGGTCGGTAAAGATACACTTCCCAGGCTCCTCATCGCCGTTGAGCGGAATGCAGCGAGCCGTCACTTTGAGTGCCTTGAGTTTTGCTTCCATCTCCGGCCCATCGACAAAGTGACAATAGGCCAGGCCGCCATGCGCTTCGGGCTGTTCAGACTGCTCGGGAGTAAAGAACTGCTCGAACTGAGCCTCGTCGTCTATTTTGACCGTCACCGCCTCGCGTGCTCGCGCCGCCCGATCGAACAGCGTCTGTTGCATCTCGGCAAGCATCGTTGCAACCTGGGCAATGAACGCATCACGCGGAATGCTTGCGCCCTTCCCTCCCCCCTGCCCTGGTGCATCTTCGGCCGCCATCGGTTGGACACGACGATGGACAAACACCCCACTTGCCGCCACATCCCGGGGGCCCACTTCCACCCGCAAAGGCACTCCTCGTTTGATCCATTGCCATTTTTTCTCACCTCCGCGCAAATCGCGATCGTCCAGCCGCACGCGGACCGGCCCACCATCGTATTGGCTGGCGGTCAACTGGCTTTGCAAGGATTCGCAATACGGCAACACCTCGGCCCGTTCCGCATCGTTTCGATAGATGGGTAAGATCACGACTTGCGCCGGAGCCAGCTTCGGCGGCAATACCAAACCGTCATCGTCGCTATGGGTCATGATCAGCCCACCGACCAGGCGAGTCGACACACCCCACGAAGTGGTCCAAGCATACACCTCCTGGCCGGACGGATCCTGGAATTTGATCTCTTGCGCCCGGGCAAAATTTTGTCCCAAAAAATGCGACGTCCCGGCCTGAAGCATTTTACGGTCTTGCATCAATGCTTCGATGCTGTAAGTGGCAACCGCACCGGGAAAACGCTCCGCTTCGGTCTTCTCGCCCTTGATCACGGGCATTGCCATCGCCCCTTCCGCAAATTCCGCGTAGACGTCGAGCATCTGCCGAGTTTCGGCCCGAGCTTCCTTTTCCGTGGCATGAACCGTATGCCCTTCCTGCCACAGAAACTCCGTCGTGCGTAGAAACATCCGAGTCCGTAGTTCCCATCGCACCACGTTGGCCCATTGATTGATCAGGATCGGTAAATCGCGGTAGGATTGCACCCAACGGGCAAACGTGGCACCGATAATCGTCTCGCTGGTGGGCCGGACAATCAGCGGTTCTTCGAGCTTCGCGGAAGGAGCCGGCTGAAGGCCTCCTGCCCCATCCGGCTCGAGCCGATGATGGGTCACTACCGCGCATTCCTTGGCGAATCCTTCCACATGTTTCGCCTCCTTCTCCAAAAAACTCATGGGGATAAACAGAGGGAAATAGGCGTTTTCATGCCCAGTCGCCTTAAACATCCCATCAAGTCGTTGCTGAATATTCTCCCAGATTGCATAACCCCACGGCTTGATCACCATGCAGCCACGCACATCGGAGGTCTCGGCCAGGTCGGCCGCTTTGACGACTTGCTGGTACCACTGAGGGTAATTTTCCACTCGGCTGGGGCTGATCGCGTTTTTTGGTTTTTTGGCCATCGAAGTAAATGCGGAATTCGGCTTGCGGATTGCGGATTGCGGAATGTGGATTTGGGAATATTACCCGTCATGGAAGGGCATGGATACTGGCATCCGTCGTTTCGGGCTTTCCGCGGTTCCAAGTCGTGCCGGGGGATAAGCCACCCGCGAAAAACGAACACTCGCAAAACAAACTCTGTACGGGTCGGCTTCATCCCCCAGCCCTTGCAACCAGACCCCCTATTCTACGGTAAATCGATCCTCCAGACTATTGCCGGCAACCTCACTTCTCCAACTTCTTCGCTGCTGGCCCCGTTGTCGCCAAACGCCTGCCCGCATAGAATAAGCCGCTGCTGGCCATCTCGGGCCATTCCACAATCTGAATTCCGAATTTTATTCATTCCGCAATCCGCAATCCGAATTCCGAATTTTCTTATGTCTCGTCGCTATGTAAGCCAACTCGCACATAACGAACAGGTCGACCAGGTTTTCCTGGCTTCCAACAAACAATTGCGTCCTAACCGCAATGGCAACCTCTACCTGCAAGTCGACCTGTCCGACCGCAGCGGCTCCATCAATGCGCGACTCTGGAATGCCAGCGAAAATGATTACAAGAATTTCGAGAATGGCGACTACGTGCATGTTGATGGGTCGACGCAACTGTTCCAGGGCAACATTCAACTGATTGCGACTCGAATCCGTGCCGCACGCCCCGATGAAGTGGACGAGGCCGATTACAAAACCTTGCAATCCGACCAAATCCAACAGTTTCACCAGAGGTTGCTCGAAATCCTCGGTAAGGTTCAGTCGCGTCCACTCTCAAGGCTGGTAGATGCTTTCCTCGGCGACAAGGAATTCATGGCCAAGTTCACCCGGGCACCTGCCGGCATGAAGAATCATCATGCGTACCAGGGGGGGTTGCTGGAGCATGTGGTCAACCTGATGGAATTGGTCCTTGCCGTCGCCCCCCGGTATCCGCAACTCGACCAGGACAAACTACTGGTTGGCGCCCTGCTGCATGATGCGGCGAAGGTCGACGAGCTCTCCTACGACCGCGATATCGCTTACACTGACGAGGGCCAACTGCTGGGTCATCTCGTCCTGGCCATTTCGATGATTGACGAAAAAGTACGCCAGATTGTCCAACAAGATGGCCAGCCATTTCCGAAACAATTGCTCACCGAGATCAAACACCTGGTCCTCAGCCACCACGGCCAGTATGACTATGGTAGCCCGAAGTTACCGATGACCCTGGAAGCGATTACGCTCCATTTGCTCGACAACCTGGATGCCAAAATGGCCAATTTCACTCAGCTCATCAACGATTGTCCCAACCATGACAGCCACTGGACGCAGTATCATGCCAACCTGGGCCGGAAACTCTACAAGGGAGAGAATCAGTAGTTCCAAGGATAGCCGATGAAGCCGACCCGAGCAAAGTGCTAGCTGCCAAAAGCGTCGGTTCTCGGGCGGCTTATCGCCCTGCTCCACGTAGGGCTAAGCGGCAATTTGGAAGTACTGAGAATGGCAAGAGCTAAAAAACTTCCTGCTTTGGAATAGCCCTGGAGAAGCACGCCATACAGATGTTTGAAGTGTGATCGATGATTGCTGAACTGCCTTAGGAGCCAATCCTTCAGATCATCGATCATCATTCATAAATCATAAATCATAAATCATAAATCTCCTCCATGTCCAACTCCATCCGCGATTCCATCCTGGCCCACACGGGCAACCCCAACTATCGAGCCGTGAAGCCTAAGGTGATTGCCAAAAAGCTTGGGCTGATGGGCGAGGATCTGCCTCGAGTTAAAATGTGCATCAAGCGCCTGGTGCAGGAAGGCAAGCTCGCCTATGGCCCCAACCATCGGGTCTGTTTTGTCCAGCAAGAGCCCCCGGCCGAAGCACTGACAGCAGCCACGGCAGAGGAGGCCCAAACCATCGAGGAGCCCCAAACCACCGAGGAGCCCCGGACTGAACTCCGGACGGGCCACCCATCCCAGCGCCGCTCGAAACATGTAGTGGGCACGTACCGCCGCACGTCGAAGGGTTACGGATTTGTCCGGCCGGAAGGGACGGTCGCCTCGGTGGGACGTGAGGCGGACATCTACGTGTCTGCCAAGAACTCTGGAGATGCGGCCCATGGAGATACCGTGCGACTGCGTCTGCTGGCGGATAACCGTCAGGATCGCCCGGAAGGCCGCGTCATCGATATCGTGGAACGGGCCACCAACCGTTTCGTGGGCACCTATTTTGAACAGGCCGGTTTGGGCCTGGTACAGATCGACGGCAACTTGTTCACCAACCCGATCTATGTTGGCGATCCAGGCGCCAAAGGGGCACGTGACGATGACAAAGTCGTGCTCGAGATGGTTCGTTTTCCCTCACCGGTTCGTGATGGCGAAGGAGTCCTCGTCGAGATTCTGGGACAACGCGGCCAGCCGGGGATTGATACCCTGTCGATCATCCACCAGTTTCAATTGCCCGGCGAGTTCCCCGAGGAGGTGATGGAAAACGCCCGGCAGCAAGCAGCCGATTTCAACGATGTCGCCAGCTCGGCCAGTGGCGACTCGGCCAGTGGCGACTCGGCCAGTGGACGGCGAGATCTCACCCTTGAGACGATCCTCACCATCGACCCCGTCACGGCCCGCGATTTCGACGACGCGATTTCACTCCGGCGTTCGGATCATGGCCACTGGCTACTGGGCGTGCACATTGCCGATGTTTCGCATTTTGTACAACCGGGCAGTCCTCTCGACCGCGAAGCATTCCAGCGTGCGACCAGTGTCTATCTACCCGACCAGGTCATCCCAATGCTTCCGGAGATCCTCTCCAATAACCTTGCCAGTCTGCAGCCTGGCAAGCCCCGCTACGCGGTGACCGCCTTGATCGAATTTACCGCGGAGGGAGCCCC
>JAJRWS010000148.1 GCA_024276705.1 Planctomycetota bacterium
ACGCTCATTCACGGAGGTGAATCATGGACCTGGTTGTCTTCGAAAGCAGATGACCGCGGCCCAGCGTGACCGTTGCCGCTGGCGGCGTTTCTACAAGGCCGTGTTGTTGCTGCACTGCGACACGGCAGGTGAGCGGTTCGTGGTGACGGGGATCCGGGTACTGCGGAAAGGCGAGTCCGAGCAAGGTCCGCGAGCAAACTTGGATCGCCCGCTTCGCGGGCTTAACAAGTTGGTCGGATTGTCCGGTGCCATTGACCGGCGTCTATTCGCGAGACGTATACGTCGACGGCCATGAGACGAGTTGGTTGTTAGTGACGACATCGTCGCAGTGGACGTCGCGTCGCCTGTTGCCGGATGGGGATCGGGTGATCATTTACCGTCAACAGTGCTTTGGATTCTTCACGCTGTTGGAGCACACGGAGATGACACTGAGATTGGAGGGCAAAGCCCGGCGTCGCGCGCTGGCCAAGGCCCGCCGTTTACGCCAAGAATCCGCGATCCCCGCCGCCGAGCCACCCCAGGCGTAACCTGCGGTGAACCAGAAATCCCGCCCGGCCCCATCCGCCCGGCCCCATCCGCCCGGCCCCGCGATCCACCGCTTACGTCTGAATTGCAGGGAAAAAGAGCTACACCATTGACAAACGCCTTCAGTATTGTACAATTGTCCAGAGTGCATGCTCGAGAGGTGATATGAATGTAGTCGTTGACACATCCGCATTGATCGCGGTGATTGTTGCTGAACCTGAACGCAGTCGAATTGTTGAGTTCGCCTTGGGAAACACGCTCATTGGACCTGGTTCTATTCCCTGGGAAATTGGCAATGCTTTCTCGGCCATGTTTAAACAGAATCGGTTGACGCTTGAGGAAGCCAGGAAGGGTCTTGTAATTTTCGCTGGGATTCCGCTTCGGTATATCGAACCAGACTTTGTGAATTCCCTGAAAATATCGAAACAAGCTAACATCTACGCTTACGATGCCTATTTTCTGGATTGTGCCATTCGGCATAAAGCCCCCCTATTGACGCTGGACCAAAAGCTAAAGGCGGCTGCTCAAAATTTCAATGTCGAAACCATGGCGGTCTAAGATGCAAGTATACACCTATTCAGAAGCCCGGCAAAAACTCGCAAAAGTACTCGAACAGGCTGAAAGTACCGGAAAAGTTTTCATCCGAAGGAAAGACGGTCGAACTTTTGCGTTGACTCCGGAAAGGCTCGCTCTTTCACCTTTGGACGTCCCGTCCATAAAAGCGGATATTACGTCCCAGGAAATTGTGGCCACCGTTCGAGAAGGGAGAGACGGCAGAAGCGACTGAGGCTAACACGGCTTCTTGCCAGGTCACCAGTAACCTGTCCATCGTGAACTCTTAGTCGCTTGGGGATGGTAAAGACAACTTGCCGATGCGCGACGGGAAAACAGACATCTTCGGCGACGTGAATGGAGGTCAGCAGCGTCCTTTTCTGGTGGCAGGATGGGCAGGTGCAGCGTTGTTTACATGAATAGGCAACGAACATTTCATGTTTGCAGTCAGAACAACGCACACGAGCAAAACCTTCTTGCAGATCCCCACACTTGAGAAAGACGGTAGGCGCCCCAGCGCCACCACAGGTAATGGTGACGTCGAACAACCAGGAACTGCCGGCCGAATTGCGAATGCCAAAGGCGGTTGCTTCCAACGCGTTGACGACCGTATGCACCAAAGACTGCGTCACGGGAACTGACCAGGCCAACCTCCGCCCCAACTGAGACTGGGGCCATAACCGGGGTGGGTCGGAGGGATGAGCGGGGCAGGCGTGGTCAACCCTCCGCCGACCTTGCCGTTGCAATGAAATAGCGCAACCAGGATGCCGATGATCGCGATCAACTCCGGCAGTTCGACCAGAGTAAGTTTGGTGCTTACTAGCTGGCTAGATCGCTTCCGGCCCATGCTCGCCGGTGCGGATGCGGATGCAGTCTTCCATCGGCAGAATAAAAATCTTGCCGTCGCCAATCTGGCCCGCTTCGCCCGAGCGGCCTCCCTGGATCATGGCGTTGATGGTCGGTTCGACGAAATCGTCGTTCACGGCGATCTGCAATTGGACCTTCCGGAGCAGATTGATGCTGATTTCGCGGCCCCGGTAGATTTCGGTCTGCCCCTTTTGCCGGCCAAAACCTTGCACGTCCATGATGGTCAGCCGAACCACCTCCACTTCGGACAAGGCCGCTTTGACGTCCTCGAGCTTGCTTGGCTGGATGATAGCAATGATGAGTTTCATGGCGGATATCGGGTGAAAGGGTTTAGGAAAATGATTCTTCACCGAAGTCATGCACCTATTTTAAAGGTTTTCGACCCGTGAACAACCGCTCCAGAGGAATGGGCCCCCCTTCAGTTGGAATCGTAACAAAAGAATAAGCCTTTTGGTTCTGTGTGGCACGTCCCTGAGGTACGAAGGGCGTGGACTATGCGTGAATCGACCACGCCCATCGCCCGAAGCTCTGGGACGTGCCACACTCTCAGATGTTAAGCTTCGACAGACCACCAGGTTGATCGATAGAAATGCGACAGCCGTGTAGGTACAGGTTTTTACCGTTCCTACGCCCCGCTCTGCGGGGCAAGCAACGGTTACGCATAAAGACACCCCAGCTTGAGCGCGGTTAGGCGGCACCTGCGCTCAAGCCATTGGGGCATCCTTCTGGAAGTGCCTCAAACGACCTGCGAACCGTAGGCATGCATGCCGTGTTCGCTGATGTCGAGCCCTTTTTGCTCTTCGGCTTTGGTCACACGCAGGATGCCC
>JAJRWS010000149.1 GCA_024276705.1 Planctomycetota bacterium
ATCGGGCCCGCCCTGGATGGCAGGCCGCGGATGGTATCGTACAAGTTGGAACATGTCGATCCCCAGGAGGCGTGGACGGTCTTGCGGGCGATTGCGCCCCAAGCGGTCATGGTCGTGCAGCCAAAATCCAAATCGTTGGCCGTATCGGCCAACGACGCGGATCATCGACGAATTGCCGCAGCGCTGCGGGAGATCGATCTTTCCGGTAAGAAAGACAAGCAGAACCAGGCCATGCAGGTTCCCATCGATCGGGCCAATCCGGTCCAACTGTTGAGTATGCTGCAGAGAATCTATGCCCGGGAACGCGACCTGGCTTTTTCTTACGATGACAAAACCCGTTCGATTCTGGTCGTGGGGGATCCCGACCGGCATGAAGAAATCAAACAGATCATTGCCAGCGCGGACACGGCTGAGACGGAACGCATGCCCCACGTTGAGGTTTACCGGCTGCGTAATGTTCAACCGCAGGAGGCTGCCGTTGTGCTGCGAGGGATCGTGCCCACGGCAACCATCGTGGTCCAGGCTTCGGCGCGTTCGCTGGCGGTGAGCAGCGACGATCAGGGACAACGCCGGGTTGCCGACGCGCTCGACGCGCTCGAACGGGCCACAGAACATGGCGAGAACCAAATGGTTAGCGTGATTCCGATTGTGAATGCCGAGCCGCAAACGTTGCTGCGGCTGCTGCAAACGAGGTACGTGGGCGAAACCGACTTGACTTTTTCGTACGATACGGGGACCCGTTCGATTCTGGTGGTCGGACCCTCCGGCCGTCACCCGGAGATCAAGAAGATCATCGCCGAGGCGGACTCGAAATCAGCACAAACACACCAGGCCTTGCGGATTCCCATCGATTCGGCCAATCCGACTCAATTGCTGAGTATGCTGCAGAGAATTTATGCCCGGGAGCTGGATCTGGCATTTTCCTACGATGATAAAACCCGTTCGATTCTGGTCGTGGGGGCTCCGAGTCGGCATGAAGAAATCAAACAGATCATTGCCAGCGCGGACTCGGCCGAGACGGGACGGGAGCCCCACGTTGAGGTGTACCGGCTGCGTAATGTTCAACCGCAGGAGGCGGCCGTCGTGTTGCGGGGGATCGTGCCCACGGCGATTATCGTCGTCCAGCCTTCGGCCCGCTCGGTGGCGGTGAGCAGCGACGATCAGGGACAACGCCGGGTTGCCGATGCAATCGACGCGCTCGAGCGAGCCACGGAGCATTTGGAGAATCAAATGGTCAGCGTGCTTCCGGTCGTGGAAGCCGAGCCGCAGACGTTACTGCGGCTGTTGCAGACGAAGTATGCGGGCGAAACCGACTTGACATTTTCGTACGACACGGGGACCCGTTCGATCCTGGTGGTCGGTCCCGCTCAGCGGCAGGAGGAGATCAAAAAGATCGTAGCCGCCGCCGATTCGGCGGAGTCGGGAAGTATGCAGCATGTGGTTGTCTACCCTCTGGGACGCATCAATGGTTATATCGCCCAGCAGATGGTCCATCAGTTGATGGCGAAGGAGCGGGTTCCGGTGACCCTTTCGTACGAGCCGGGCGGCAATCAATTGGTCGTGGTGGCTCAAGATCGGCAGCATGCGGTGATCCGGGAAGCGCTCGAGCAGACGCAACCTCCTGAAACCGACTTTGAAGTATTTGCCTTGCAGCAGCTCGATCCACTCATTGCCGAGGATGCGGTGATCGGGCTGTTTGCCGGTGCCCTGGGGGGAGGCAGCGCACCGGTGGTTGAGGTCGACCAGGCGAACAGTCGACTCTACATTCGTGCGACGCCGAAACAATTGGCCAAGATTCGAGATTTACTCACCAAGATGGGCGAAAAACAGCTCGATGCAACGGGGACGGGACCCAGTCGGAAAAAGACCCGGTTTGTGCCCCTTTCGGGTGATGAACGGCAGGCCCTCGATTCGATTCGCGCCATTTGGCCGCAATTGCGGAAGAATGACTTGCGTGTACTGGACCAGGAGCAACTCCGTAAGTCGTTGCCACGGAAACCGGCTGACCCTTCGGCGCCTGGCCGGGCGCGGTCCGTACCCGGGCCATCGGACCATTCGTCGGGTCGTTCGCAGGGCCAGCAGAATTTGGGCCCGGCAGCCGATCGGCTGGGAACGGGGCTCTGGGAAGGGCTACTCGGGTTGCACCCCCTGAGCTTGTTCTGCCAGGTGGTTGCGAACCCAGGTTCTAAAAATCGGGCGACTGGAGATCAGGTAACGGGGCGTCAAACGACGACGGATCCACAAGGGGTTGCCGAGGAAAGGAGCACGAAGTCCAGTGATCAGCCATCGGGTTTGGAATTGTCGGATCGCCGCGGCACGGGTGAGACAGCGTCCTCTCCGCCCGTCTTCATCGTCCCTGGCCCGCGGGGATTAACGATCATGTCGGAGGATACCGAGGCGCTCGACCAATTGGAGCGACTGCTGTCCGCGATGTCAGAGCCGCAGTCGCGCGGCACTCGGCGGATGTTTGTCTATCCACTCAAGAGCTCCAGCGCGACCCGGCTGGCCGACACCCTGAACAAGCTTTACCGGTACGTACCCAATTCAAGTCGGGGGAGGGGAGCACGGGGAAGGAACTCACGAGGGAGGACCTCTTTTGTTGCCGACGAAAGGCTCAATGCGCTGGTGATATTCGCCAGCCGGAGTGACCGTCAGGAGATCGAAGAGTTATTGGAAATTCTCGACGTGGAGCAAACCCCCGACATGCAAGCCACGCACCGACCGGTCGTGATTCCCTTGCAACATGCGCGGGCGTTGACCGTGGAGAAGCAGTTACGTTTGTTGTACAAGACTCAGCTTCTCGCCGGTGGCAAGCAGCCAGCGATGGAAATTCCCAGCGGGACCAATGCCAGGGCGGCCGCCATGATCGAACAGATCAATGCCATCCGGCAAGGCCCCCTGATGACCCTGGGGACCGATGAAGATACCAATTCGCTCCTGGTTGTCGCCCCGCCGTCTCTGATCGAGGAGGTGCGGAGATTCGCCGAAGAACTTGACCGGGCAGCCGACGAACATCCCCGCCGGGCGGTGCGAATTCTACCCCTGAAGAAAACAAACGCCGCCGAAATGGACCGCGCCCTGCAACGGGTGTTGCGCTCACGGCGGCGGCGGCGCTGAAGCCGGTCCGCAACGCGGGCTTTCTCCCAACCTAGACGATGCCGCCGCTTCGCGGCTATCAGAGTTCTACTCAACGTCGGGCTGATGCGTGGAGGTTCTCCGCTCTTCTCAAGACACCTGAACCAGTAGACAACACAACGGTAGTCATGACAATGATATCGATGTTTTGTCGTGCCCATGGCCCAGCTTCTTTGCCAAGTATATCGGTGGCGTTCTCTTTTGCTTCATCAAACCAGCTACCGAAGCCGATGAGTTTAGATACCGCCTTTGTGGGGCAAGCGAGGGGGCATAAAGTTAGAAACCGCCTTTGCGAGGCAAGCGGGGGGACAGAAGTTATAGAGGTGAAGCCCGTGATAAGGCTTACGGTACTGGCTTCCCCGGCAGCGAAAGCGGTGGCAATTCGTTCTCCTGCTCACTTGCGCTTCGGGCTTGTATTGTTCGAGTTTTTGATTCAAAGTGGCGCTGCACAATTTAGAACGTCTCCATCGCAGCTTCGGTATCTAAGCCATCTTTTATCCGGAACCAACCGACATGGAATTGCTGCTTTATTTGGCCTTGGTTCCGACGCTCGGCGTGCTCGCCCAGTGGTTGGCCTGGCGGACCGGACTTCCCGGGATTTTAATCCTGCTGCGTTTGACTTGGCAGGGTTGCCGCTGGGGACCGTATGGCAAAAAAACTGGGCTCGCGAAAACATTGGAACAACACTTACGAAGCAAGAAAAAACTCGAAAGCGCAAGCAAGCTCCGATTGAAGAGAAAGAAAGCGTGAGATGGGTGGAAGGCATTCGCGCAGCTCGCGAAGTCGCTGAAGCCTGCCCACAAACCACTTGCGTCTGCGTGGGAGACAGCGAATCTGACATTTATGAGTTCTTTTCTGAGCCACGTTCAACGAATCAGGGTGAAGTACATCTGCTCGTTCGTGTAGGTCAAACTCGAGCCACAATCGATCAAAGTAATTGGTTGGAAGAAGTCCGTTCAACAGCATGTTTGTACACATGCACGGTTAACGTGAGTGCTCGTACCGCCAAGATGGCGATAAAAACTTCCAAGCGTCAACTATCACGTGATGCACGCGTAGCCGATGTTGAAGTACGAGCGTCAACAGTCACCTTGCGTCCTCCGAAACGGCCTGGTAGAAAGCTGCCCGAAGTCACGGTGAATGTCGTATTAGTTGAGGAGACCAAGCCACCGGAGGAATGTGAGCCAATTCAATGGTTGTTGGTCACCACCTTACCAATTAATGATCCAGAACAAGTAAAGACCATTGTCCAAGCGTACTGCATTCGCTGACAAATTGAAATTTATTTCCGCACGATCAAATCAGGCTGTCGCATAGAAGAACGCCAATTTGAAACCTTGGATCGTTTGATGAATTGTGTTGCCGTGTACTCGATCATTGCGTGGCGCATCATGTACTTGTGTCGCCTCGGACGCGAGTGCCCGGACCTGGACTGCGAAGTCGTCTTCGAACCATCTGAATGGAAGTCGGTTTATGTGATCGTCAAGAAAAAGGATCCGCCGTCAAAGCCCCTTCGTTTGAACGAAATCATTCACATGATCGCATCGTTGGGAGGGTATGTTAATCGCAAGTCAACAGAACCTGGCACGCAAACACTTTGGGTCGGCCTACAACGAACCTACGATCTGTCCACTGCGTGGGAAGCCTTTGGGCCGGAATAAAATATTTTTTTGACCAACACTTGTGTGGTACGATGAGGGCTTTGCCGGAGGAGCCTCACTTGACCATCATCTGCGTCAATCTGCGTTATCTGCGGGCTCCTTTGAATAGGAAACCCTAGGAGATAGCATGGCAGTATGGCTCCCTTCCCAAGAAGAAACGCCTTCTTTTCAACGGCCATTCTTTGAAGCCAACAAGAAGAAAGGGCCCGCAGATAACGCAGATGCGAGTAGAATGACCATTCGAGGTTCCTTATGCTCGCCGATCAATGCAAATGCGACAGTTAATGCCTTGAGAAAACCCCCGACTTTGCCGGGGGACTGGCAGAATTCGACAGTTCCGTAGTGATATTGTTCGTGCTCGTACTCGTGCTCGTACTCGTACTCGACTGGAACCATTGCATTCAACAGAAACATAAGACCATGGATATTGATGATGACCGACCTTGCCTCCCAGTCGGGTTCGAGTACGAGTACCGCTTTGCTGAGTACGAGTACGATATTCTCTTCCCGGCTCTTAGCGAATTGCGCGAGTCGGGTACGGCGGCACTTCGATTGGTGACTCTAGGCGCGGCGATCACCTGGGCGGGTGCGACTCTCGCTGTCTGGTCGATGCTCGGGTTTGGCTGGCGTCTGAGCCTACTGCTCGGCGCGATCCTCATTGTCACCGGACCGACCGTGAGCACTTGTACCAGTTAACGTTTGGAAACCCGAAGGGGCAGGGCCAACGAGGTCTGACAAGGAACTTGATGGGGAGAGAACTGTTCGGAGAAGGGCTCAAGTTTTCGACGCTGCGGGAGATGTATCAGTCGGGAGCGACGTTCAAATCGACCAGGCTGAGCGACTCTTTTACTTATCAGCAGTTTCAGGACCAATACACCACGCAAGTCCACCTGTTGTGTGTCGTGACGGAGGGTAGTCGGATATTGGTCAACACGGTCGACGCTCCATTGTCTCCGACCGTGGGCCAGACCATAGTCACGCTGGTCAGTACGGTGTCAGTGCCAGAGAATCATGCCGGCCAGGCGCCGAAATTGGCATGAATGAAAGCGGCCCATCACGGCCCTAGGCTGGGGATTGGGGATTGGGGGACTGGATGCTGCGCGTCGGTGCCCGGCCACATCAGGATGACAGGAATAACATCGATAGCAGTGCTTCATCGGGCGGTATTGAGACCGTGGATGCTAGCTTCTTTACATCTGTTTCAAACGAGCGTATGATACACTTGTATGAGCCGTCTGTTTGCTTGCTGGTGGCGGTGGCCGATCAATTTGTCTGCAGATGTGGATGCGATTATGCCAGAGGATACAAAAGAACGGGTTTTAGCGGCTGCGGGGCCCATTTTTGCTGAGAAGGGCTACCAGGCGGCGACGGTGCGTGAAATCTGTACCGCCGCGGGTACCAACCAGGCTGCGATCAACTACCACTTTCGAGACAAGGCTTCGCTCTACCTGGAGGTGGTCCAGCTTGCCCAGCGAATCCGTTTGCAACAGGTTCCGCCCGCCGAGTGGCCCGCGGGAACCGCACCGGCTGAGAAATTGCGGCTCTATATCCACACACTCTTGACCCGCATGCTCGATACGCGTCAGGTACCATGGCCGACGGGGATCATGCTGCGCGAAATGTTGCATCCAACCGACGCCTGCCAGCCGTTGGTCGAACAGTTTATTCGGCCCCAGTTCGAGCAGTTGCTGGCGATTCTCCGTGACCTGGTGCCTGCGAAAACCCCTTTTTACCGGCTGCATCAGTTTGCCTTCAGCATCATCGGCCAGTGCCTGCAATATCGGGTGGCCGGTGAGTTCGTGGCGTTGTTGATTTCCGAGGAGGAACGGTCCAGTCATTATCAAATCGATCCGTTGGCCGAGCAGATCACCCAATTTTCACTGGCCGCGTTGACGGAGCTTTCCCGGCAACCTGGTTCCAATGAGCTTCCCAAGAGGGACGCAAGCTGCCCGGTTGATTCGATGATCAAAGTGAACTGAGTCCGAACCCGTCAGGCGCTGGCCAGGAGTTGACCGCAATGAGTTCAAAACGTTCCATCTTGCAGCAAGCCGCTCGAGGAGCGGTGCCGCTGGCCATCCTGGCGGCAGGTATTGGAGGGTTTTTGGTGTTTGGCCAGCGTCCCCACATACCCCAACGGGTGGACTCCGGACCTCGGGCACCCATCGTGAGGACCGCTCGAGTGGAGTCGTTCAAGGATGCCATCATTCTCGAGGTGGAAGGGGTTGCTGTCCCCTACCGGCAAGTGACGCTGTCCGCGGAAATTGCCGGGAGGATTACCCAGAAGGATCCCAAGTGTCGAGCAGGCAGCTATGTCGAACGAGACGATTTCCTTTTGCGGATTGACCCCACCGATTACGAACTGGAGGTGCGGCGTTTGCAAAGTGAATTGCAGCAGGCAGACGAGGATATCCAGGCCGTGGAAATCGATATCACCAACGTAGAGTCGCTGATCGAGTTGGCCAAGGAAAGTCTGGTATTGCAACAGAGGGAGCTGGCACGGCGCAAAGTGCTCTACAAGAAAAAGGCGGTGAGTGAAAGCGAGTTGGACGAGGGCCAGAGGCTTGAGCTGTCTTCGAGAAATTCTCTGCAATCCTTGCGAAATCAGGTTACGTCGCTACGGCAGCGGACGCAAACACTCGCCGCAGCGCGTGAACTGGTGAACGTGAATCTTGAGCGGGCCCGGGTCGATCTGCAACGCACCCACATCGTTTCTCCCGTGTCGGGTAGCATTGTTGAAGTGCTGGTTGAGCAAGATAACTACGTGGCGAAGGGTGGCCCACTGGTGCGGTTGAGCGAAACCAGCCGCATGGAGATTCAGTGCAGTCTGGGCGTGGACCAACTCTACTGGTTGTGGCTGCAGGCAGGCATACTCAGCCCGGACGAAACAGCCAGCCCGCGGACGTTGCTCGAACTGCCCCAGACACCGGTCACCGTAGCCTTTGCCTTTGAAGGGATCGAGTGTCAGTGGGATGGAGTCCTGTCGCGGTTCGAAGGGAATGGATTGGATCGACAGACACGCATGGTTCCTTGTCGTGTTCGGGTCGATGAGCCGACTCAGGTGAAGACCCACGCCGATTCTCCCCGGAAGGCGGGCATATCATTGCCAGCCCTGCTCACCGGGATGTATGTCACGGTACGGATACCGGTCCAACCCTCGGTGCCGATGCTCTCCTTGCCGCCGGCCGCGCTCCATCCCGGTGGCCAGGTTTGGGTCCTCCGGGATGGGAAGTTGTGCATCGAGCTAGTCGATCGTCCGCGGATTGAAAAAGATCGTGTGCTCGTGCGACCTTCGATGACACAAGGATTGCAAATCGGAGACGAAGTCATCGTCTCACCGTTGCCCCATGTGGTCCGCGGAATGTCCGTGATCCGGGAGACGCCCCGATGAAATCGATCATTCGTTGGGCGATTCAAAACACGCCGGCCATGAATGCACTGATGGTCAGTGTCCTGGCCATGGGAATGCTAGCAGCCTACTCGCTACGGCGCGAAGACTTTCCGCGTTTTGAACTGGAGATCATCCTGGTTCAGGTGCCCTATCCGGGAGCCAGTCCCGATGAAGTGGAAAGCGGTATCTGCCAGAAAATCGAAGAGGCGGTTCGTGCCATCGATGGGATCAAAAAAGTGACTTCCGTTGCCAAGGAGAGCATGGGCAGCGTCATCGTCGAACTTCAATCGGATGTGCCCGACGTGCAAAAGGTTTTGGGCGAAGTGGAATCGGAAATCGATCGCATATCGAGTTTTCCCTTGCTGGCCGAAGAGCCTGAAATTCAGCAGCTCACCATCCGCAACCCGACCATCAAGGTGGGCGTGGTCACCACGGTGAGTGAAACGCCCGATGCCCAGTTGCAACTGCGGGCGGTAACCGAGCAGGTGCGGGATGATTTGCTCTTGATCCCCGAGATTTCCGTGGCGAATATCCAGGGGGCCAGAGACTATCAGATCGATGTGGAAATCTCCGAAACGACCCTGCGGAAGTATGGCTTGACACTCCAGGAAGTGGCGCGGCGTATCCGGCGCCAAAACTTGGAGCTGCCAGGAGGGAAGATTCGCAGCCAGTCACAAGTCATGCTGCTGCGGGCCAAGAGCAAGCGATTGCATGGGGATGAGATTGCCCAAATTCCTCTCGTGACCGATTCCCGTGGCGTGGTGCTGACAGCGGCGGATCTGGGCTCTGTCCAGGATCATTTTGTCGATACCACCTCGATCAGCCGAATCAACGGACAACCGGGCCTGGCCATTTCGGTGGAAGCTGCCGCGAGTGAAGACATGCTGGCCATGACCGATGCGGTCCGCGAGTATGTTGCCAGCAAGGAATTGCCGGTAGGGTTTCACTTTGAGGTCTGGGACGACCGGTCGATCAATGTGCATGACCGGCTCGAGCTGCTCCTGCGCAATGGCGGGCAGGGATTGGTGCTGGTGTTTATCGTCCTGGCACTGTTTCTCGATTTACGACTTTCTTTTTGGGTGGCGCTCGGCATTCCCGTTTCCGTGCTGGGAGCGTGTGCGGTCCTGTGGCAGACAGGGCAGACCTTGAACATGTTGTCGATGTTTTCATTCCTGATCGCCTTGGGGATTGTGGTGGATGATGCGATTGTGATCGGCGAAAATATTTATGCCCATCGTCAGCAGGGTAAGAATTTTATGCAGGCCGCCCTGGAGGGGACGGTGGAAGTCATGCCCTCGGTGGCCGCTTCGGTCACGACCACGGTCTTTGCCTTCCTGCCGATGTTTTTTGTGACGGGGGTGATGGGGAAATTTTTCGCGGTGATGCCCCTGGCCGTGATCGCCATGTTGCTGATTTCCCTGCTGGAGTCTTCCCTGGTCCTCCCTTGTCACCTGGCCCACGAGCATCGAGATAGCGACTGGCGGACACGAATCGAGCGTGCCCACCGTTGGCGTGCCCACCAGGATGGGCTCCTGGCCCATTGGGTACTGGGGCCTTTGCTGGTTTTGGCGGCTATGTTGTGGGAGCATCTGTTGATTCCCTGCCGTTGGCTTGGCTCGGGTGTGGCTTGGGTGAATGGCCATTTCAACAGGTTTCTGGACCATGTCATCTATCGTCGTTACACGCCGCTTTTGCAATTTTGCCTGAGGCGGCCGGCGATCCCCATCAGTACCGCGCTGGCCCTGCTGATCCTCTCTTTCAGTCTGGTCCGCAATGGCACGGTTCCCTGGATCATCTTTCCGAAATTGGATGCCCGGCAGATTCGGGCGACCGTCCTGTTTCCCGACGGCACGCCCGAAAGTATCACCGACGAGGCGACTCGACGGATCGAGGAGGCGATTGGTTCGATCAACCGGCATTACCAGCAGCAAGGGAAGCCCGTGGTACGTTTGATTTACCGTATGGTGGGGCAGGGCACGTCGGAGTCGCCAGGAGGGGATGGGGAACTGCCAGCGGGCTCCCATGCCGGTTTGGTCCATGTCGAGCTGGTGGACAATCGGTTGCGAGATGTTACCAGCCAGGAGATCATCGATCAGTGGCGTAAGGCGGTGGGGCTTTTGCCCGGAGTCGAGAGTTTGACGTTTCGGTCGATTTCGATGGGGCCAGGTGGTCAGGCGATCGAGTTCAAACTGCTTGCGCCCGCGCCACAGATGAAATTGCTGGAAGCCGCGGTTGAGGCCTGCAAACGGAAACTGGCAGAATATCCCGGTGTCTACGACATCGCCGACGATTCGCGACCTGGAAAATGGGAGTTGCAGTTACAGGTCAAGGACCGAGCCCGGGATCTGGGCATTCCCCTGGAGACGATTGCCCAATCGGTACGGGCTGCCTACTACGGCGAAGAAGTCATGCGCTTGCAGCGTGGCCGACACGAAGTGAAACTGATGGTCCGTTATCCGCAACAACAGCGGCAATCGTTGGCCGTTTTTAACAATTTGCGGGTCGATACGGGGGATGGAGTCAAGCGTCCGCTCACGGAATTGGCAACCGTGCAGGTCGCTCAGGGTTACTCGGAGATCAATCGACTTGACCAGATGAGGGCAATCACCCTCAGTGCGGATGTCGACGAAGCCCAGGCCAATGCTGCCCGGATCGTGAGTGATATGAAAAACCATTTTATGCCTCGGCTATTGGCAGAGCACCCGCAACTGCATGTTCGCTGGGAAGGCCAGCAGGAGCAGACGGTCGAATCGATCGAGAGCCTGTTTGTCGGCCTGCTAATCGCCCTGTTGGCGATGTATGTGTTGCTGACGATGGAATTCACTTCGTATGCCCAGCCGGCAATCATCATGGCCGTTATTCCTTTTGGTATGATGGGCGCAATCTGGGGACACGCGGCGATGGGGCTGCCGCTGACATTGTTCAGTGTCCTGGGGCTGGTCGCCTTGACGGGAATTATCGTCAATGATTCGATCGTGCTGGTCGACTTTGTCAATGCCCGAATTCGCGCCGGCTTACCGCTCCGGCAAGCGCTGCTCGAGAGTGGTCAACGGCGTTTTCGGCCCGTGTTGTTGACATCGCTCACCACGGTCGCCGGCATGCTGCCGCTGTTGACCGAAAAGTCCATGCAGGCGCAGTTGCTGATTCCGATGGCCAACAGCCTTTGCTTTGGGTTGGTGTTCTCGACCACTTTGGTGCTGGTGCTGGTGCCAGCCTTTTACCTGATCTACGGCACGATCATGGGCCGGGGGGGCGGCATCGACGGAGAGGATGGCCCCTGGTTCGAGGAACGGGTCAGGCCACGATTGATGGAGCAGGAACAGGAAGTCGCTGCGCGCGCCAGGCCACCACGGTTGGTAACCCATGGGTGAGCCGTTCACGGAAAAGGAACCACGAATGGACACGAATGGACACGAATTGATTCTCAAGGAAGAGGTGTATGAGATCGTGGGGTGCGCCATGGAAGTCCTGAACGACCTGATCGCTTATGGAAAATTGGTGGTCGTGTACCTTAGGGTGATTGAGCGAATCACGGACCACGAATTGGGACAGTCGAGAAAGGTTATTCCGTATTTCCGCAAATGCAGGAAGTTGATAAACGCTAGAAAAAGGGCCGCCCTCACTTCCTAACGCTGATTTACTCCGTGCCACCGGTTGCTTTCGCCGCGGGTTGTGCCGGTTTCTTCGATTTTGTCTTGCGAGCGCTGGTCGCTTCCTTGGGAGTTAGCAAGCCGTCTTGATTGGTGTCGAGCTGCTCGAATGACTTGATCGCCTCACGGGAGTGCGTGGGGGCGAATTCCTCTTGCGATAGTTGCAGATCGCCATTGCGGTCGCGTTGGGAAAACCAGCCTGGCAAATTGTTGGGTCGGAGCCTGGCCGGGACATAAAAGGGGGCGTTGGGGCCTCCGGTCTCTGCCTGGTCCTCGGTGGTTGTGCCCGATCTGGCCAGCCCACGGTGGTTGGATGTGATGGGGAGTTTGCCAGAGGTTTGGTCTTGCCCGGGGCCTGGCGGAATGGGTGCCTGTCCTGTCGTTTCCTGTCCCGCTGGCTCCGGTGAGTTCGAGGAGTTGTTTGGAGTCGAGTATCCCAATCTCCGGGTACGGGCATAATCGTTGAAGTGGAGGATCATTTCCGCCAAGGTAATCTGGCCATCCTGATTGCGGTCCATGCTTGCGGGGCGGCCTTGCATGTGGTCCCACTCGGCAGGGTCGAGCTTGCCGTTGCCATCGGTGTCGTAGTGGACGAATAGCCGACCGGTGTAGCGGACGATCTTCGCTGGCGGTTCAGCGGAAGTGTTGGTTCCAGTCCCGGAGGTTCCAGCCGCGGAGAGGACCGTCGCGCTGACCGCCCACGGGGCCAATAAAGTCAGGATGGCAATGGTCGCGATTGGGGACATGCTTGCAGTATTGGGCACTTGCAGTATTGGGTACCGGGCAGTATTGGGTACCGGGCAGTTTTGGGTACCGGGCGTGAATCGAGACAGCCTCATGGTAGTGGGTGTGGGGAAGGTATGCCAAGACAGGTCCATAAGGTTTCCGTCTGGGTGTATGAAAATGGGGAATTGGGTAAGTGTGGTGAAGTGGGTTTAAGTACTGTCTCTGTAAGAGGATAGAGCTATGCTCGGACTTGGGGTACGGGCCAATAAATCTTGACTTATGGGACGATTTTTTGGTATCATCCTTGAGGAGTCCAAGACGTGGATTAGCATGCCGGTTCCCGATCGTTTCTCCTCCCAGTACGGTTTGCCCATGAAATGGGGCTGGCCAAGGAATCTGGGGGCATAACAATTCCCACCTTTTACATTTTCCCCTCCCGCATCGTTCCCTCCAATATCTCCACTTCCAGCCAACCAGGATTCTGATCGGTCCGGTTTGCTGAGCGAGTTTCGTACGGATCGAGTCCATTTGCACCTGCTGTCGTAACATGCCGAATCGGGCACTTACGGTGAGCACTGGCGACCCAGGATGACCCAACCTAAAACCCTTGCTGCTGATTCCAGTTCTCATTCCACGGAATCCTCCGCGGAAGCAGCGAGCGATGCGCTGGACGTGGGAAGCTTGGGGGCGGCGCGGGCCGCGTTCGTGGAGGGTGGCGATGCAGTCCGAGTGGCTAAAGAACTCGGTTTCACGGACGAAGATTCTTTTCTGGCTTCGGTTGGCGCTGCGCTGCGGATGGAAGTGGTGGAATTGGGTGAAATGGAAATCGACAGCGATCTGCTGGCCAGTTTTCCCGCCCGGCTTATACATCGCCGACGTGTTTTTCCGCTGAAGCGGGATGGCGATACGCTGGTTGTGGTTTTGGGCGATCCTTTCGATGTGGGCGCGGTCGATGCGTTCGCGGCGGTGGCTGGCCAACCCATCCGCCCAGCGCTTGCTCGCCCGCGTGATGTAAGTCGATTGATACGAGAGCATTTAGGCGTTGGCGCGGAGACGGTCGAGGGCATGTTGGCCCAAAACGATACGGATCCCGAAGGGGTGGAGTTGCTTGAGGAAGGCGACTGGGACGATTCGGAAGCTGCGGAAATGGCGCAGGAGGCGTCGGTCGTACGCCTGGTCAACGAAATTCTTACCGAGGCGGTGGAATTGCGGGCCAGTGATATTCATATCGAGGCGCAAGCCCACAGTATCGTGATTCGCTATCGTATTGACGGAGTCTTGCTGCGCCAACCGATGCCAGCGGAAATCAATCGGTTTCGGGCGGCGATAGTCAGCCGATTGAAAATCATGGCGCATCTGAATATTGCCGAACGCCGTATACCGCAGGATGGTCGAATTAAAATTCGCGTTGCCGGCCGCGAAGTGGATGTGCGGGTATCGATTATCCCGATGATGCATGGCGAGGGGATCGTGATGCGCGTGCTGGACAAGGAGAGCATGAACTTCTCGCTGATGGGAGTCGGCATGGCCGAGGACTGCCATGCCCAGTTCCATGAGATGATCAAAATGCCGCATGGCATCATTTTGGTGACGGGGCCCACCGGCTCGGGGAAAACGACGACCCTCTACAGCGCGCTCAGCGAGATTCAGAGCGATGAGATTAAAATTATCACGACGGAAGATCCTATCGAATACCAGCTCGAAGGGATCAACCAGATTCAAGTCAATGCGAAGGTGGGGATGACCTTTGCTGCCAGTTTGCGGAGCATCCTGAGGCATGACCCCGATGTGGTGCTGGTCGGTGAAATTCGTGATTTCGAAACGGCGGAAAATGCCATTCAGGCTTCGTTGACGGGCCATCTGGTGTTCAGCACGCTCCATACGAACGACGCGGCCAGTGCCTTCATGCGTTTGGTGGACATGGGGGTCGAACCGTACCTGGTCAGCAGTACGGTGGAAGGTATCATGGCGCAGCGTCTGGTACGCACCTTTTGCGAAGCATGTCGCGAGCCTTTTACGCCAATTCTTGAAGACTTACCAGACGATTTTCCGCGTGCTCAAATGGCTGAGATGGGTCCCATCTATCGACCCGTGGGTTGCCGTGCCTGCCGGGGGACTGGTTACTCAGGCCGATTGGGACTGTTTGAATTAATGAAGACCAACGAAGAGATACGTCACCTGGCGAGTGAGCGAGCCGCATCGCCCATCATCGCCCAGGCTGCCCGCGATGCGGGCATGCGTTCATTACGAGAAGATGGATGGAAGCGCGTTCTGGAAGGGAGAACATCGATTGCCGAAGTACTCCGTGTTACCCGTGCTGATCGACAAGCGAAATCCCATGCCTGAGTTTGTCTATACCGCGAAGAATGCCCAGGGCCAGCAAGTGCAGGGATCGATCACTGCTGCCGGCACGCGTGAGGCGATTGCCGCACTTTCCCAGCAGGCCCTTTTTCCCATGCGGGTGGAGGCAGCGGGCAAAAAAGGGGCTTCCGTACTGGAGGGCCTGCTGGGAGGGCGAATGCCTCGAGTGAAATCCGAGCTGGTGGCAAATGCGCTTTCGCAGTTAGCCGATTTATTAGCCAGTGGCGTACCACTGCTGGACGGAATGGATATCCTGGCATCGCAGGCTACCCATCCCACTTTGCAGAAAGTCCTGACCCAGATCCGCGACGATGTGGCCGACGGAACTTCCCTCGATGAGGCTCTGGCACGGCATCCGCGTGTCTTTCCTGATTTGATTATCAGTATTGTCCGCGCCGGCAGTGCGGGCGCCTTCCTGGAGGATGCACTGGCACGTACGGCCGATTTTCTGGGTATGCAGGAGGAGATGAAATCGCGAGTGAAAGGGGCGATGGCCTATCCCGTTTTTCTGGCCATTATGGGCACTTGCGTAACGGTTGCCCTGGTCGTATTCTTTGTGCCAAAATTTGCCCCGTTGTTCACAAAACTCGAAGAGGCGGGGGGCCTGCCATGGACGACGATCGCCCTGTTATGGCTCAGCGATGTGCTGTGGAAATACGGCATTTTCCTTGCCATCGGCTTGTTTGCCCTGATTGCCTGGGGCCGCCGCTGGATGGGGACTCCACGCGGTCAAGAAGTCATGGATGATGTACGGCTACGGTTGCCATTGATGGGGCCGATCATTCGCGGGTTTGCCGTCTCCCGCTGCTGCAGGGTTCTGGGAACACTGCTCCGCAATGGCGTGCCACTGCTCAAATCGCTGGCTATCAGTGCCGATGCGGCCGGTAACAAAATATTTTCCGCGGCGATCCGATCCGCGGCGAGCAACGTCTCTTCGGGAGAGACCCTGTCGGAACCGCTCGCCGCCAGTGGGTTATTTCCGCCGGAAATCATGGCCATGGTGCGCGTGGCCGAGCAGTCGAACAACCTGGACGTGGTCCTGCTGCAAATAGCCGATCGGACCGAGCGGCGTAATGTCCAGAAGCTCGATATCCTGGTCCGCCTGGTGGAACCGGCCCTTTTGCTGCTCATGGGCAGCGCGATGTTGTTTGTGATTGTAGCTTTACTGCTGCCGGTATTCGACATGGGATCAGCAGTAGGGTAAGTGAAATGCGGAATTCGGATTGCGGAATGCGGAATGAAAAGTAAAAAAGACGTAGAGCACAAGAGGGCGGGGTCTGGTCTAATTTTCGGCCAGATGGGCATCCCCCCCGATGGACGCACAAGCCGAAAACTTAGACCTGACCCCTTCGCCCAGGTGGCCCCTGCACGCCCCGTAGGAGGATCAGCCCGGACAATGGAGAATGACGCATAGAAGACGTAGAGCGTGAGAGAGTGGGGACCTCTTCGTCGTGTGGCCCCTACACGCCTCGTAAGGATAAATGCGAAGAGCGGAGAGCAAAAAGACGTAGAGGGCAGGGATTTATCGTTTGTCATTTACTCAAAGTGAAAAGAATAACCACGAACCCTAAGGAAAAACGAACCATGAAAACTTTACCGAAACAACATCGCGATCCTGGTGGCTTCACGCTGGTGGAACTGTTGATTGTGCTGGGCATTCTGGCCATGCTCATGGCCCTGGTGGCGCCCCGGGTGCTCAAAAGTGGTGAGAAGGCCAACGTTAAAAAGGCTCAAGTTGACATCGCTGCGTTCAAAGAGGTACTGAAGATGTACCACCTGGACATGAAAAAATTTCCGACGACCGAACAGGGCCTGCTGGCGCTGAGCGAAGAGCCGGAGGACATGGGAGATGGTAGTCCCTGGGACGGACCCTACCTGGAAACCGAAGGAGTGCCGCTGGATCCATGGAACAATGCGTACCAGTACGAGTTTCCTTCCACGCACGGAAAGAAGGACTATCCAGACATCTGGTCGTGGGGACCCGATGGTGAGGATGGAACGGAAGATGATATCGTCAACTGGAAGAAGGATAGCGAGGGAGAAGACGGCAGCAGCTTGGAGGGAGGCGATCTCGGTCTGGGAGGCGGCGATGGCGGAGGTGAAATATAATGAGGCGAGTGGGGAAATTTCTGGCATTCACGCTCCTGGAGTTGTTGCTGGTACTGGCGGTGATGGCGACGCTCAGCGCGATCGCGCTGCCACGTGTCAGTCGCATGCTGGCCAAGGCCGAACATCGAGCGGCGGCCGATGGTTTGCGGGCGGCCCTGTCAGGGCTCCGGCTGCGAGCGATCCAAACAGGGCAATCCCATTCGTTTCGCTTTGTGCCGGGAACGGGTCTTTTTGAGATGCGGGCGGAAGCCGATGACGAAGTTCGACAGATCGATTTTGACGAACTGACTCCTGCCGCCAGTCCGCTGTTGGACGACAGTTTGGAGCAACCAGACGAAGGGGGAATTTACGATCCTCGTGCAATTGGAGGAAAGCTTGTTGATTGGGCTGGTGCGGACACTCTAACTCATGCCGTGGAAGAGGACTCGGTGAAAGCAAGCAGGGAAGGAGAGCAGATCGATCGTCGTCAATTGGCCGGCGATATGGTGATTGTTTTACAAGTGCCGTCGATAGCAACGGAAATCGCGGCGGCTGACGATTTGACGAGTGCAACCTTGGTTGACTCACGTGGCGGTTCCCAGGACGGTAGCCAGACTGGATTCCCCTTGGATGTTTCTTTGCAGGAAGATTCGTCAGCCGGGCAATGGTCGGCTCCCATACTGTTTTATCCAGATGGTCGCGCCAGTGACGGCCGACTATTCGTGGTCGATCCATCTGGGTATGCCATCGAGCTGGCGGTGGTTGGCATCTCGGGCAGAGTGCATGTAGGCGAGCGGCGGCGTCTGCCGGAGGGGACACGCCCAGCGGAACTGTCCCCAGCGGCTCCGGCTGAACCGATGGAGGAAATAGGTGTTACGGAGTGATATTTTGTGACTTTCCACAAGTTGCCGTATATAAT
>JAJRWS010000150.1 GCA_024276705.1 Planctomycetota bacterium
TAACAGAGATAACAGAGGAGCGGACTCTTCGTTTTCTCTGTTTCCTCCTGTTCAAAATAGTTCAGGGATGGGCCATTTATAATGGGCAGTTACTTTTCAACGTGATGGACTCCCCGTGGGGCCGAGTCGGCGGGCGCTACGATACCTTGCGCAGCCCATGAGCGCAGGCTGCCAGCCCCAGGAAAGCGAGGAGGAAGCTGGTTGGCTCGGGTACGGAAGTCGTGGCTGCCACGCTAGCGACATCGCCAAAGTTTGCCCGCCAGGTGTTCAAATCCTCCGCGCTGGCTCCATTGGGCGACCCGCCCCGTTGCCAGACGAGAAAGTCGGCGCCATCGACGTCGCCATCGGCATCGAAATCGCCGGGTAATCCGGCCGATCCCAGCACGTTGAGCAAGACCGACGTGCCACTGACCGCAACCTCCCAGGAGAGACCGTCGAGCAAGGATGCCAGAGAAAAATCTTCGCTCTTGAAAGCCGTTCCGGTGACGCTGCCGGCCGTGATGAGTTCAAACGATTCGCCGCCGAGCGGGGTGAACCCATCGAGCTCGACAATCAGGTTGCCATTGTCGATGTTGACATCGCCGCCGACCTGGATGGTGCTTTGGGTTGCGGCGGTGATCACGGCGTAGAGGTTCGCGATTCCCGGATTCACAGCCCCCGAAGGGTCAAGGGCCATCCGCAGGTCGCCTTGGATCGCCACGGCCGCATCGGGCCCGCGGACCTTGAGTGTCGAGGTTGCGTTGGGGTCAGTGCCAAGCGTCAGGTTGAGGTCCTGTTGGACCGTGAAGCTGCCCTGGTCCCGCACTTCGAGCAATGTTTCTCCGCCCCCTTTATTACCGCCGCGGTTGTTCCCGCCCGAGAGGGCCAAGCCGGTCCAAGTGCTGCCATCAGGTTTGCTATCGACCGTCATGGCGCCGTTGTTCTTGATCGTGATGGTCGTTTTATCCCCCGGCCCTTCGGAAACTTCACTGGTCCGGTCGCTCCGGCTGCGGTCCCATTGTCGCTGATTTTCAAATCGTCGGCGATTCGCAAGGTGGCCGTGTCGTGGAGTTCCAACGTCGCCAGGCTGGCTCCGTTGCCGACGTCGAAATCGGTCCCACCGCCGTCAAACCCATAGCCGCCGCCAGCGCCATCGAGCGGGCCATCGTACAAGATCACGGCGCTGCCGTTCATGATCCAAGTGGAAGGGTTGGGGCCGTTGCCGCCAAGCTTCGTGGTCGTAAAAGCATCGAAGTTGAGCTCGCCGCCGTTTTGGATGACATTGCCGCCACCAGCAAAATCACCCAGGTTCATTCCATCGAGGCTTACGCTGCCGGTGCCGGCGTCGATGATAGCAACCTGGTTGACGTCGGTGCTGTCGATAAATCCAAATTCGTTGACGGTGTCGGGCGCCGTGTTGTCCCAGTTGGCGTCGTTGAAGAAATTGGTGTCGACCGTGCCCACCCAGTTTGTGTCTTGGGCGTGGGACGGGGCGATACAGCAAGCAATGACGATTCCGTGGCAGAAGAGATTGAGACAAATTTGACGAAAATGCATGGTCATGGTGCGACTCCAATCAACTGGGGTGGAATTCAAGGATTGAGATAGAAAACTCTTTTTCTCCATTCGGGGACTGAGGTTACGCTACGGGCGGTCAAATTCTGACGAACGTGTTCCCATTTGCGACCAGACGGCGGTATCGATGCTTTCCTGGATGGTTTGGACCGACCCGTCACCCATGGCGGCTTGGACGACTCCTGGGTGTTCGCTCGAAAAAGAGAGCTGCAATGCCTGGCAGGCAGGGTCGCGGGGCGAGCCATTGCAGTGAAACAGGGCGGGCTGCTGGTGCAGATTGGGAGGTACACCGGTCGAACCGACCGCTTCGGAAACGTCGGACTCCTGAGGTCCGTCGATGCTGTCGCTGCCGATGTACCAATGGTCTTTGCGCGACCCAAGTTCATGCTCGGGAGCCGAATAACCGGTTGAGGTCGTGCTCCGCTCGATGGCGGCCATGTCGGGGACTGCTTCTCCCACCAGCAGTGTGTTGGAGGTGCCGTCGGTGATCATCCGCATGCTGACCGGTTCCTTGGTGAATCTTGTAAGCTTTTTTTCATTGACCAGAATGCCACTGAGGACGCCATCGAGCTGCTCCATCCATTTGTGCCGCTCTCCGTTGAGCATGGTTAAATACGTGTTGCATCATGGTAGTTTTGCAGGGCTAAACCGATTTGCTTGAGGTTGTTGCTACAGGTCAACCGGCGGGCGGATTCACGCGCGGCCTGGATGGCGGGAAGCAGTAATGTTCGCGTCCTATTGCCCAGGTTGTGGCCATCGTCCTCCTTGCGTTTTGGAACCATGGAAGCCATGTCGCTGCCGACCGTATTGCGGACCGATGCCGATTTGAACATGGGCGACAGTTGGCCAGAGCCGATTACTCGATCCTTTTGTCTTGTGACTGCCGCGGACGATCGGTTGGAAACAATTCTCCGCCTGGCGCCGGAGGCGGATCTGATCCACACCTGTTATGCACCAATCACCGCGGAGGTGATCGCCGCCGCGACGCGCTTGCGGGGGATCGTCAAATATGGAGCAGGTACGGATAGTATCGACTTGGAAGCGGCCACGGCCCGGGGCATACCCGTTGTCCATTGTCCCGACTATGGAGCCGATACGGTTGCCGATCATGCCCTGGAGGCGCATCAACGTTTGGAAGAGGAGTGTGGGCGGGCGGTGCAGAATCTGCTAACTGGAAAACTTCCGCCGAATGTAAAAAATGGCGCCGCCCTACGTGCGCAGGGAACGCTTGCCGCCAGTTGGGAGACCGGCCCGTCCCATTTGGGACAACAGCCTGATTCGCAGGTGGAGTCAGGGACCGAGCTAAGGGAGTCAACCGCATCGCTGGCCTTCGAGATGCGGGAGAAAACGGCTGGGGGCCAGCAGCGGGACGCCACCTGGCTGGCAGTTGAAGGCGACGTGAATCGTACTCCGCAGCGCAGCCAGTGGCAGGAGAGCCACAACGAAGAGGCGACCCGCCAATGGCTCGAGCGCGACAGCAAGGCATTTCTGCATCAATCGCTTTCCACCCCTTGCCTGACTTCCCTGGCGGCTTGTGAAGGGATCTATCTGGTGGACGAACAGGGTCGTGTCACCTACGATGATGGAGGATTTATGCCGATGCAGCCATCGGCAGAGAGGAGTCGTGGGGCGATCGGTAAAACGGTCTGACCGATACGGGCCAGGAGCTTTTTGTCGGGGACCCGATGACAGGAGTAGAACCGATGATGAAATCAGCAAGCAATAATCGTTTTGTGGCGATTCTTGCAGGAACCGCACTCGCGGTCGCATGGGCTCCGTTGTGGGCTTGTTCGGTGCCCGTCTTTCGCTACGCGCTGGAACGCTGGGAAGCCGATCCCTATGAGGCGACTCTTTTTTACCAGGGCGAAATATCAGCCGCGCAACAGTCTTTGTTGGAGCATTTGCAATCGGCGGGGCCTGGTCGCGAAGCGAATATGCGGTGGCGCCTGGTTGAGGTGGAATCGGTCGCCGATTCCGAGGGGCCGGCGCACGAACTCTGGGAGTCGCAGCGGTCCGCCGAATTGCCCTGGCTAGTGGTACAAAGTCCGGCAACTCGGAGGGAAGTCTGGGCGGGCAAGCTGGTAAACCTGGCTGCCGAAAACGTGTTCGACTCGCCCATGCGTCGAGAGATCGCCAGGCGTCTGCTCTCCGGCCAGACCGCGGTCTGGGTGCTACTCGAAGGACCTCATGCGTCAGAGGAAAGCGTCAAGGAGGGCGTCCGGCTGCGCGACGAGGCGGCCTTGGCGCTTATGAAGCAGCGCCTTGCCGAGGAACAGACGCAGTTGAAGTTGCCGGAAATCGATGAAGCCGACATCCAGAATGGCCTGGTCGATATCGATCCGGCCGAATTGAAAATCGCTTTTTCCGTATTGCGGTTGTCCCGGGATGATGAACGGGAGCAGACGTTGCGTGAGATGTTGCTGGCCACCGAAGACGATCTGGTCGAATTTCAACAGCCAATGGCGTTTCCCATCTTTGGCCGAGGGCGGGTCCTCTATGCATTGGTGGGTGAAGGGATCAGTGCCGAGAATATCCATGCGGCTTGTGTCGAACTGACCGGTCCTTGCACATGTCAGGTCAAAGCCCAAAATCTGGGAGCCGATTTGTTGATGGCGGTTGCCTGGGATCGGCTGGTCCAGCTCTCGGCCCAGGTCGATAAACCGCTGCCTCCTTTGACCGGTCTGGCGGGTCTGGATGGACCCTTGGAAGAACGGGACGAATCCATGGATAAACTGGATGAGTCCATTGAGGTGGAACCCTTGGCGGTTGAGCCCATGGAAGTTGATTCGGTGGCAGTTCAGGAGCTTGGGAAACCGGCCGATGCAGTTGCGACCATGGCTACAGGCCCGGTATCGACCCCGCCTCCCCATCCCGACGGCACGTCCATGAGGGTGGATGAAGTCGCAGCGGAATTCGAGGTGCCACGATCGCAAACCCATGGGGATGGGACCAGCCCGCTGATGGTGGGGTTGCTGGTATTGTTCACCCTGGGCGTGATTGGCATAGCCGGGGCCAGTCTGTTGATCGCCAGACGCTGATGGCCGGTAGTTCGATGTTTCGGTTTGGTAGCAAAACGTTACACTGCCCGACACCTGAACCTGGGCGTGTAGGGGCAACCGGGCATGAAGGGGTCAGGTCCAAGTTTTCGGCTTGCACGTCCATCGGATTGGAGACATTGTTGGCCGAAAATTGGACCAGACCCCGCCCTCCTGATTCCTGACATCCTCCATCCGACCCTTGCCCTTTCAGCCGCCCCTTCTTTCCTGAACCCTGAACCCTGAACCCTGAACCCTGACACCTGACACCTGACACCTGACACCCGACACCCGACACCCGACACCCGACACCTGACACCCGACACCCGACACCCGACACCCGACACCCGACACCCGACACCTGACACCTGACACCTGACACCTGACACCTGACACCTGACACCCGA
>JAJRWS010000151.1 GCA_024276705.1 Planctomycetota bacterium
CGACCCGAACAACGTGCCAGCTGCTAAAAATGTCGGCTCTCGGGCGGCTTATCGCCCTGGCATACGTGTCCCACAGGGTGGTAATTTGGAAGTACTGAGAATCGCTCTGGCGATGCCTGGTCAGGCCAAACCCCCAGTCCCAAACCCCCAGTCCCTATCATGGCACATAAAAAAGGACAAGGTTCCAGTCGGAACGGTCGAGATTCCAACGCCCAGCGGCGTGGTGTGAAAAAATATGGCGGCGAACGCGTGATCGCGGGTAATATCCTGATTCGTCAATTGGGTAATAAATTCCACCCAGGCAAAGGAGTCGGGCAAGGCAAGGATTATACGCTTTTTGCCTTGGTCGACGGGCATGTGCAGTTCGACCGCGATGGCCGCCGGGTGAATATCGTCTGAATGTTTGTTGATCGGGTCACCGTCCAGATCGAGTCTGGCAAAGGCGGGGATGGTTGCGTCAGCTTTCGTCGCGAAAAATTTGTTCCTCGTGGCGGACCGGATGGGGGAGACGGTGGTCATGGGGGAAGCGTTCTGATTCAGGCCAAGGCGGGGGTTGATAGTCTGGCCGCGCTGGTGCACCGCAAGCATTGGCGGGCCAAATCCGGAGTTCCTGGCAGTGGGGCCAATCGGCATGGTGCCAATGCGAGCGATTTGGTGATTCATGTTCCGCCTGGTACGGTCGTGATCGATGCGGATGGCCAGTATGTCCTCAAGGATCTGGTAGGGGACCTGGATTTTGTGATTGCCGCCCAAGGCGGCCGTGGTGGGAAGGGAAACAAGCGATTCAAGTCGTCTACCAACCGCGCTCCGCGAGAATCAACGCGTGGTGGCAGCGGGCAGACGCGGAGTGTGACTTTCGAGTTGAAGGTGATTGCCGATGTGGGCCTGCTCGGTAAACCGAATGCCGGTAAAAGTACCTTGCTCAGCCGGGTCTCGCGTGCGCGACCCGATATCGCTGACTACCCGTTCACCACCAAGATTCCCAACCTGGGGATCGTGCAAGTCGATTTCGACCATACGATGGTTATGGCGGACATTCCAGGTTTGATCGAAGGGGCTCATGCGGGTGCCGGTTTGGGGCATGAATTCCTGCGACATGTTCAACGCTGCCGAGTGCTGGTCCACTTGGTTGAGCCCCTGCCGATGGATGGAACCGATCCACTGCGGAATTATTGGACCATCCGTGAAGAGTTGACTCAATACCATGAAGATCTGGCTCGACGGCCAGAATTGATTGCCATCAGTAAGGCGGAATTGCCAGGTGCCCAGACGCTCCAGCAGCAACTTCAGCAGGAGGTTGGAAAAGAGGTGTCGCTCTTTTCCTCGGTAACGGGACAAGGGTTGAATGGGCTGATGCGCCGTACCTACGCGATGTTGCATCCGGTGGACTCCTAAAGTGTCATGCCCACCCCACTTTCCACGGGCCTGTTGGCCATCGATATCGGTAACAGCCGGGTGAAATTGGGCTGGTACGCGCCCCGAGATACCGGTCCCAATCCGTCAGCCATGGGCCTGTTGCCCGGCGGTCCAACACATGCCAGATCTTTGCCCATGCCTGACCGGCAACTGGCACTTGAAGGTGGATCCGAGAATGACCCACGTTCAGGAGAGTTGCTTAGCCGGTGGCTTGATGCATTGCCTTTGTCTTCTGCCCGTTGTTTGATTTCCTCGGTCCAATCCGCCAGGCTGGAGCGGATGCTTGGCCAATTGGCGAGCGACCGGTTGGACGGCCGTCTGCTTCCGCCCCATGTCCTTCGGCATGACGACTTGCCCCTTGCCATCCGTACGGATCAGCCAGAGCAGGTCGGCATCGACCGGTTGCTCAATGGTGTGTCGGCCAATTACTTGCGCCAGCCTGAACAACCAGCCATTATTGTGGATATGGGATCGGCGATCACGGTCGATCGAGTGGCCGTGGATGGGGCGTTTGAAGGGGGGGCCATTCTGCCAGGCCTTGCCTTGTCGGCTCACGCACTGCAAACGGAAACCGATCTGTTGCCACGAATATCACTGAGTGAAACGCAGCAGCCTGCCGTCGTAGGAAAAAATACAACCGCTGCCATGGCTGCCGGGTTGTATTGGGGGGCAGTCGGAGCCGTTCGTGAGATCATACGGTTGCAAATGGCAGAGGGGGACTTGCCGTGTGAATTGTTTCTCACCGGTGGCGATGCCATGTATCTCGCCGGTGGCTTACGGTTCCGGGACAGGATGGTGCACTATCAAGAGCAAATGGTACTGGCTGGTATCTGGCTCGTCGGGCAGCAAGGGTCATGAAGGAATCTCCGCCTGCCGGTGTTGCCCTGCTTACGCCTCCGGGACGTTCGGCCGTGGCGGTCCTTGCCGTAGTCGGCCCACAGGCGGCGCGATTGGTTGAATCCCATTTTTACTCGACCCTGCAATCTTGGCGTTCGGTCCGAGGTCGGACGGATGAAGAAGGGTTGCTGGGAGCACGCGGAGAGGGCCGCATTTTTTTTGGCCGTTGGGGTGGACCGCAGGGTGAGGAAGTGATTGTTTGTCGGCGGCCGTCTCATCGGGCTGAAGGAGCCCGCCCGAGTGCTGGAGTCCCGTGGTATGAAGGGGACCAGTACGTGGAAGTCCATTGTCACGGCGGCCGACAGGCGGCCGATCGAATTCTCGACATGCTGATTGCCAATGGGTGCCAGGTGTTCCCCTGGCAGACCTGGGTCCGGCAGCGGGCTGATGAACTCCTGCAAGCTGAGGCCCATACGGCGTTGGCCGCTGCCAAGACCCAGCGTACGGCTGCGATTCTGCTGGATCAATATCAGGGGGCTTTGGCTCGGGAGGTATTGGCTTTGCAAAGGGAGATTGCCGCCTGTCGCGACCAGCCTCACGGCCATGGTCGTCATGTTGGGCGGAAAATCGACACACTACTTGCCCGCGTGGACTTAGGGGAACATCTCGTGCGGCCGTGGCAGGTTCTGTTAGCGGGGCGGCCGAATGTCGGCAAAAGCAGCCTCATCAATGCGTTATTGGGCTACGAACGGGCCATCGTCTTCGCTCAGCCCGGTACGACGCGGGATGTCCTTTCGGCGACCACTGCCATGGATGGTTGGCCCGTGCAATTGAGCGATACCGCGGGCATGCAGGAAACGGCCGATCCGGTCGAGCTGCAAGGGATCCGCCTGGCCAAGGCACAATTGGAACAGGCGGACATGGTCGTATGGGTATTGGATGGATCGGTGTTGGGCCGCAGGACGCAGGGGGATTTCCGCCTGGAGGCACAACGTTTGGCCCAACAGGAATTGGCGGACATGGCGTGGGAGCATCCTCCAGGTTTGCCGGTTCTGGTGGTACTGAACAAGATGGATAGGGCCGGTCATGTTGGTGCTCTGAATGAAGAGGAACCGATCAGTTTCCTAAGGAATGAAGAGCGAAGGGTGAGGAGCGAGGGGGCCTGTCGGAGGGAAACGGGAGTTCTGGGCGTGTTGCGTACCAGTGCTACCACCGGTGTCGGAATCGCGTCCTTGGTGACGGCAATTGCCACTTGTTTGGTTCCCTGGTCGCCGGCCCCCGGAGATGCCATTCCGTTTAGCGATCGCCAGCGGCGTTTACTGCAGCGCACGCGGGACCTGTTCCAGCAAGCCAATTACCAGCAAACCATCGCTGCGCTCGATGAACTGTTGGCAGTGCTGGCTTGAATTTCTTCTTGAGAGGGCCTGTTTTTCAGACAATCGTTCCAATTGCTACAAAGGGCTCATCCGGTGCGGCCGATAAGGGAAGATGGCGGAGTTTACAGATTGGGGTAAACCGGAGCCAACGAGAGTCACTAGCAATTGCCCGTGATGCTTGTTTGTGTTGTGACCGATGGATCAGTAATCCGGGCGCCTGGCAGAAAAAAATGCCTCGGTTCGCCGCTTATTTTCAGGAGGGGGAAGCATGGTTGGGGGGAAACAAGGTCCTGTGCGCGCCAGGAACTGGCACCATGGAAGTTGGTTTGAAAAGCTCCGACCTTTCGTGGGTTGCGCGTTTCAATTCTTATTCTTGTGGACGCTTGTCGTAGGACAATCCGTGTATGCCCAGGCAGGGAGGCCTGATTGTCGAACTGAAGAGGTGCCAGAAAAGTCGATTGTTGTTACTCCTGGTAAAATGTCAGTGGCAACCGATCAGACCGCACGCGACAGCCAGAATCCGTCAGCAGAGGCCGATGTCGTGGCGTCGGATCGACAAAAGCAGGAAACTACGACCACGGAAAAACCGCTGGAGCCGGTTGCTCGAGTTTCGGATTATGAACCGGAACTGGCCGAACCGGAGCTGGCCGACAGTGAGCCTGAAGTGGTCCATGAAAATGTCGAAGTGAGCGATGGTTCGGCGAACCAAATCGCAGCTTCTTCCACTCCAGAGCCGGATGGCCCAGCTCAAACCACGGATTCCAGACCGCGCATCGAGCCGTTGGATAACCAGTCTCCGGTCGCCGGATTCAGTGGAGTGCAGCCGGGAATCAGTAGTCGACACGAAGTTCTTGCCAGATGGGGTGAGCCAGATTCGGAACCTGACAGCACAGACACAGACCGTGCGGGCTCTGATCACGGGGGAATATTGGGCTACCAATTCGATAGCCTCTACAAGGTATTGGTTTATTTTGAACGCGAACGGGTCCGCATGATTCGTATTTCCTTGTCCAAGCCACGGGCCGTAAAGGATTTGGTGAATTGTCTGCATCTTGGTGATTTCAAGTCCGCCATTCTGCACGGGGAGCAGGGCGATCCGGTCGCCTTGGTCTATCCAGAACGTGGAGTTGAACTGAGTTTTCTTTCCACGGACAGGAATCAGTCCGAAGCCCAGGTACCGTCGGGTGACGGACCTTGGATTCAAGAGATTGCCATTCGACCGATTGAGGCGGCAGCTTTTATCCTGCGCGCCGAAAACGATCTGGATGGTACGTGCCAGGCGAACATTGAAGATCTCCAGCAGGCTTTGGAACTGGATTCGCGATCCGCCCGCGCCCATTGGTTGCTTTCCATCGTTCGCTTGCACATTGGGCAAGCGAACGAGGCCGAGCGCCTGGCGGCCCGAGCGGTGGAGTTGGCTCCGCGTGAAGATGGGTATCGATTGCAATGGGCGAAATGCTTGAAAAAACAGGCACGCTACGATGCGGCGGTGGAGCAAACTCGCCAGGTGTTGGAAGGAGCCAGTGCTACCCCGTTGGTGCGTGCTCAGGCACTCTATCAAATGGGCCAGCTTGCTTCGCTGGGATCTAAAAAAATTGCCCGGCGGGCAATCGCCTTGTACCTGAAGTCCATCGAGATTGCCGATCGACTGGCGACGACAAAAAACGACAAAGTTCAGCAAGCCGCGCAGCAGTTGTTGATCGATGCTCATCTGGCGGTCGCGATCGAAGTGGCCCGAGGCCATTGGCAGCAAAAGAAAGAATATGTGGCTCAATGGATTGCCCGAGGCTCAGCTTTGGCCGAAGAGTTGGCGGATCCTAAAGATCAGGGCTTACGTGCACGTTTGCAGGTTGCTGTCAGTGCATTGACGGCCGTGGCCAGTCTCGATTCTCCCATCGATCCAGAGCTTTGGGCCGAGGAAGCTGCTGCGACCTCCGCCGAGTTGCACGAATTACTCCCCGACCCATTGGCTCGACAGCAAATCGACTGGGAGCTGGGCATCGCCTACTTTCAAGCGGCCCAGATCGAACATCGCCGCGGACTGTGGGAGCAGGCGCTTCAGTATGGACAGCAAGCCGAGGCATTACTGGCCCCGCTGGCCAGCAGCCGTAGTGGCCTGCCGGATACCGAGCACTTGTTAGGAAGAGTCTATTTTCAATTGGGGGCAGTCTATGCGGTTCATCGGCAAGATCATGTCGAAGCGTGCCATTGGTACGACAAGGCTGCCGGGCGGTTGCTTAAGCAGGTTCCTGTGACAAGTATGGCGGTACCTGGCCAGCATGGGGACGCACTGGTGAGCATGGGGGTTTCCTACTGGAATACGGGTCGGCGAGAACGGGCCCTGGAATTAACCCAAGCTGGAGCAGATCTGGTCGAAGAAGCGGTAGCGGGAGGCATTCTTCCCACCGATGCTTTGGCTGTACCGTACGGCAATTTGTCGGCCATGTATAAAGCCGAGGGTGAGCAGCAGCCCGCCACTCGCTATGCCCGTCTGGCCAGCCAGCATGAGCCGGCGGAAACAGGAGACCAGCGCCGGTAAAGGGAACGGATTCCGCACCAGGCTCTGCCGGAGAAGCCCCAATTTCCCAGGCGATGCCATTGGGTCTTGGTCTTGGCAGGTAGGACAACGATCCTCGGATGCGTGGAACGCCCTGAGGTATCGAATCATCTGCGTCAATCTGCGTCATCTGCGGGCCTCCTTTGAATAAGAGCCCATGGGAGACAGCATGAGCGATGAATACCTTCTTCAAGAAGAAACCTTGCAGATCCTCGGCGCCTGCTTTGATGTCAGCAAGAAAAGAGAAGCCCGCAGATAACGCAGATAACGCAGATAGGTTGTAGCCGCTCATGCTAACTGGCAGGTCGGACGTACAATCCATTGCAGTTTGATCCAATACTGACTCTGCCGTGTTTTGTGCGTTATTGAATTCTGGTTCGGGACTTGATTGCCCAATCCTTGTACAACACGGCTGCTTTCTACGACAGCATATTCTGAGGGCTCAGAAAAGCAGGTGTTTTTATAGGCTCACCGACCAGTAAACGGTTGCGCAGGCCCCTTGCCGACCTGTCATGAAATGTCGATAATGGGCTTTTTCCAGCCATATATTCCCGAAAATGAGCTAATGTCATGTCACGACCCGGAGCGGTTACATTCAAGGGGGCCCCCCTCACGCTGGCCGGTGATGCGGTTACGGTTGGGCAGGATGCGCCTGATTTCACGCTGCATTACTTTGAAGATGGCATGCAGCCGATTACCTTGGCCGATGTGAAAGGCAAACCGACCTTGTTGAGTGTTGTGCCTTCACTCGATACGGGAGTCTGTCAAATCCAGACGAAAAAGTTCAATGAAACGATCGGCCAGATGGGCGATCAAGTCAATGCACTGACCGTGAGCCTGGACTTGCCGTTTGCGATGAATCGTTTTTGCGGGGCCGAGAATATTACGAATCTCCGTTCGGCCAGCGATTACCAAAACCGCAATTTTGGTAAGAATTGGGGCACGCTGATAGAAGAGTTGTTGATTGAGTGCCGAGCCATATTCGTGCTTGATGCCGACGGCAAAGTGCTTCATGTCCAATACGTGGATGAAGTGACGGACGAACCCGATTACGAAGCGGCGCTGGCGGCGTTGAAGTCGTAAGTTGGGTTCAGCACGGTTGGGCGAGAGCCCTTATTTGATATACGAATTCAATGCGCTAAAGAGAACCACGACATAAGGAACCCTCATATCATGACTTGCCTTGTAACGCATCAGGCTCCTGATTTTACGGCCCAAGCCGTGATGCCCGATGGCTCATTCCAGGAGATTTCACTATCGCAGTACCGTGGGAAATACGTGCTGCTCTTTTTCTACCCACTCGATTTCACCTTTGTCTGTCCAACGGAAATTATTGCCTTCAGCGATGCGGCGAAAGAGTTCGAGGCCGCCGGAGTGCAGTTGCTCAGTTGTTCCATTGACAGCCATTTTACCCATCTGGCCTGGCGTAACACGCCTCGCAACGCGGGTGGCCTGGGTGATATTCAGTACCCAATGGTGGCGGACCTGGATAAAAAGATCGCGGCGGATTATGACGTGCTGCTGGAGGGCGGCATTGCCCTGCGAGGCCTGTTCTTGATTGACAAGGAGGGGGTCGTACGGCACCAGGTCGTCAACGATTTGCCATTGGGCCGAAGCGTCGACGAAGCTTTGCGGATGGTCGAAGCGCTGCAGTATTTCGAAGAGCATGGTGAAGTCTGCCCGGCCAACTGGAAAAAGGGTAGTGCCACTATCAAGCCCGATCCGGCGGGCAGCCAGGAGTTCTTTGGCAAGGAGTATGCTTGAGTCTGGCCAAACGAACTTGTCGTAGTGCCAGCGGGAGGACTGTAAATATGGCGATGCTGGCTGGCGCTGGCAAACGCCAGGATTCGTTTGACGGCTGAGGTCTGGCCAAACGAACTTGTCGTAGTGCCAGCGGGAGGACTGCTAAACGTGACGGCAGGGATGGAATCAACAAGCCATGGATCGGCGGTATTGGATAGCCTGGAGGCGTGTGTCTCAGGGCTCGATTAACGGGAGAACAATCATGGGTCGATCTGTTACTGTCATTGTCGTGTTGATGGCCACGGGGTTCCTTGTCAGCCAGTTGGTGTCGTGTGCGAAAACGGATCGGACGGAAAAGCCTGGAACTGCGCAACCCAAGGGCCAGGCTCAGCAGGAAAAAGTTGCGACACCCGCAAAGGAATCCTCGGCTGAAGTTGCTCCTGCTACCCCAGCGGCCGAATCGCCTCCTGGTGAATCGAAATCGGGCGAATCGAAATCGGATGAATCGGAGTCGGGAAAATCCGCCGAGGCGACACCCGCGGAAGGTGAGCAGGCCGCAACGAGCGAGTCCAAGGAACAGGCCGCTGTGCCTGCTTCCAAGGTGTCCGAGCCGCAGACCGTGATGTTGGGTGCGGCGGAGCTTACCGCGGGTATTCCGGGGGCAGGCGAGTTGACCCTGGTGCAGATAGATTCATGGCTCAAGGACCCGAAGCAGCATGTGGTACTGAAGCCCGAGCTGCCGCCAGGTCTGGCTGCCGGTGCTGGCCAGATTACAGGATTGGATGCAAATCCGTTAACCCGCGCAAAAATTGAACTGGGACGTCAGCTCTATTTCGACAAGCGACTCTCCTCGGACGGCACGGTAAGTTGTGCCAGTTGCCACGATCCTCAGTTTGGCTACGCCTTCAACACGCAATTTGGCGTCGGGATCGATGGCCAGACCGGCAACCGAAACTCCCCAGTTGCTTACAATCGAATCCTCAGTGGTCCCCAATTTTGGGATGGTCGGGCCGAATCACTCGAAGCGCAAGCCGTCGGGCCCATCGCCAATCCCATCGAGATGGGCAATACCCACGAAGCGTGCGTGGTCACGGTCAAGGCCATCGAAGGCTACCGCAAGCAGTTTGTGGCCATCTTTGGCGAGGAAGGAGTCACCATCGATAATATCGGTCGAGCCCTGGCTACCTTTGAGCGGGTCCTTGTCACGGGGCCATCTCCGTGGGATGCCTATCAGCAGTTGGCCGATTTTGAAAAGGCTTACGCGGATGACATTGCGGATCTCGACGAGCTGAAGAAAGAAGACGAGCAACTGTACAGCGAGTACCAGCAGCTCAAGGAGGCCAGTGCGGCCCTGCCGATCAGTCCCAGTGCAATTCATGGAGGCGAGCTGTTTTTTGGTGACCAGGGTGGCTGTACGGCCTGTCATGTTGGGGCGAATTTCACGGACGAAAAGTATCACAATCTGGGGGTTGGCATGGACAAGCCGGCCGATAAGATCGACTGGGGCCGTTTCGAAGTGACCAAGGATGACAAGGACCGAGGAGCGTTCAAAACGCCGACGGTGCGCAATATCACCTTGACAGCTCCCTACATGCACGATGGTTCGCAGTAGACACTCGAGGAAGTGGTCGCCTGGTACGACCAGGGCGGGCATCCCAACGAACATCTGAGTGAGAAAGTCAAGGAGTTGTCACTCAGCGATCAGGATCAAAAAGATCTGGTTGAATTCATGCAGGCGCTGACTGGACCATTCCCGAAGGTTGAGCAGGGACGGTTGCCGCAGTAGCCCTATCGGCCTATCACCCTACCAAGGGTCATCCTATCGTCTGCGATCACGCGGCGGGGAGTTGATGTTGCCGAGCGAAGCGAACGCGCTGCGCTGTTCCCGCTCGCGCGCATCGCCTTGGTCTGGCATCATTGTGTTTTGCCTTGGATCTCGTACTCGTACTCAGCATCGCGGTACTCGTACTCGATTGGGCGGCGTGAAGCGATTGGTCGCGCGCATGACGATGAAGGCCGCTGAGTTCTTTTGCGACCGCGAACGAGGACGCCACGTAATCGATCGAGAGGCGATCAACATCCAGTCGATCGAGATCACAAACCGGTTCTGTCATCGTCATTCCTTTCGAGTACGAGTACGTGTACCGGCTAGCGCCTGAGTACGAGTACGATTCGGAGCCAGAACAAGGGTCAAGGGTCCTCCACCACTTCCGAGCTGATCACCTGGACGTCGATGATTCTGTCGTGCGCCGTATTTTGCTGGAATGGGTTTGCCTGGGGGCCTGCCTGGGTCTGCCAATAGTTGACGGTTTCGGTACGCACATTGTGAGCCCACCACCAGCCAACAGCCCGTTTGACCAGCGACCGGATCGGTGGGATCAGCAGCGACAGTCCGGCCAGATCGGTCAGCACACCTGGAGTGATCAGCAATACGCCAGCCACCAGGATCAGCGCCCCGTCTCCGAGCGCGCCAGCGGGGAGCATTCCCTGGCGCATCTCCATCTGGACTCGCTGCATGACTTGCCATCCTTGCCAGCGGGCCAGTGCGGCCCCGATAAAACCGGTGCCCAGGACCAGGCCGATGGTGGTCCAGAATCCGAACCAGCCGCTTAACTGGAACAAGAGCCACAGCTCCACCAGGGGAATAGCGCTGAACAGGATGAACAATAGAAGTAATGGAGACATCGCAAAGTCGGTGTTAAGGGGCAGCCGAAAATTAACTTCCCGGTATTAAATGGAACAGCGTCCTGACCATGGGACACTGGAAAGATGGAATATTGGAAAGTAGCCCTCTGGAGCAATCGTAGATGGACCGGTGCCGGCGGGCAATGGCTACCGAATCAGCCCTGCGGCAAGTACCTCGTGGACAAAGGGGCTGATCTGGGATGCTTGCGATGCGCGGGGGCCGGCAATATTGACCCGCCGTGCCTGGTGCATGGCAATGAAATGGCGGAGTCGCGCGCCCAGTATCTCCGGCGATTCGCCCTGGTCGCGGCATAAATGAATCCATGGCTTCTCCAGTCGTTCCGCCAAACGGGCGGTGAGTGCGGTGCCACCACGCAGGAGGGGGGATAGGGTCAGTAGAACCGTGACATCTGAGTCGCGGATATTCCACCGGGTTCGTTGCGGATAGCGGCCGCTGGTCGTTTCCCGAAGTTTGTAGCAAGAGGGAATGACTCCGTCCTCCGCCAGTCGACCGCGAGGGCACCAACCGTCGTACGGAAAATCCTGCTCCCGAGCGAAGTCGAGTGCCGCCCGGTCTGCGCCGGTTTGGCCGCCTGATACGATCGTCAACCGCGTGGACGGTTGCCCCGCCACCGAAACAAGCGTTTGCTTCCCGTCCCGATCAGTGGTCAAGGTTGGTCTTCCTCCCTCCAGGCGGCCAGCTTCTCCTGAATGAAACGAATGATCGTCTGGTGCTCGTCCGTTCCGCGTCCATGGATGGACAACGGCGGGCCAAAGGCGAAGTGGACCTTTTTAGTGGGATCGATTCTTCCCATGTCTTTGATCCAGGAACCGATGCCCCAGGCGTCGGTCTTCAGGGCCAAGGGCACGATTGGCACGCCAGCCCGTTTGGCTAATTTGATGCCCAGGGTGTTGAACTGGTCGGGGTCAAACCGATGTGACCGGGCACCCTGAGGAAAAGCGACAATGGAAGTACCTCGACTCAAACGGTCCGTGCCACCTTCCAGGACAATTTTCAAATCTTGCCGGGGATTGGCCTGAGTGACGGCAATCGGATCGCGGCTGCGCATGATATGTTGGAAAAATGGATATTCCAACAGGCTCGGTTTGATGATGAAGGTGAAATTATAAATGGGTTGCAAGATCGCGGGCAGGACAGTCGTTTCCAGCATCCCCATGTGGTTGCCAACCACCAAGCAGGGAGAGGCGAGCTGGCGGACATGGTTGACGCCGGTAATCTCGAATTCGACTCCTACCGACTCCAGTCGGCGGAGCACGTCCAGGCTGCTCTGGCACCATTGACTTCCATCGTACTGGCCCCGTTTGGCTTGCCTGCTGCTGCCCAGGACATTGACCAGAAAATGACTGTAAAACGCTACGGTTGGGAAGTTCCCGGCCCACCACGAAACGTGGTGGGCCGCTGTTCGATAAGTGCCATCCGTATCGATGATAGTTTGCATCCGCTCGGTTGGTTGTCGGGTTTAGGGTGCTTAGGGGCAGCTTAAAATAACTGCGGAAAAATGGTGACAACCCTTTGTATCCAATTGTTCTGGCATCCTTGCGATGGAGTGGAATACTACCCAGCTGTCGGCGCCCAGTAGGCAGGCAGATTGGGCTTGGTTTCACGCAGAATTTCCAGGATCGCTTGTCGATCTTCCGTCGATAGATGGGAGAAATCGGTGGCAGTCTCCTGGCTGGTCAGGATATCCCACAGGCGTTGATAGACTCGCTGCCGGACTTCCGGCGGCATGGCATCGAACGATGCGGAGTAGATCAGGTAACTGCATGGATACTTGAACAGGCGGGTTCGCAAGTCAAAATCACGCAGGGAACGGCCCTGGGAATCGCGCGGGCCGACCTGGGAGAAATCGGTGGCGAAGGCTGAAGTGCCTGCCAGCGGAGCAGTGAGATGAACTTCTTCGGCAAACAGCAGGTAACGAATCAGTTTTTCCACGGCCGATTCGATCCGTCGCCCGGTGCTATCGCTCATCGTATCGGCCGGTCGGTCGAGGGCCTTGTTCATGACCTGGTCATACGCCATCGCGGAACGCGCTTCGTAAGTGGCACGGGTCAGGTAGTTTTGCATTTGCGTTTGATGTTCCAGTACCATCAGGGCGATCAGGTCGCTATGCGAAGTCAAGTAGGGCTGAGTGTTGAGCCGATTGCTCAGATCGGTAACGTTTGCGCCTGCTTCCTGGTCGATGGTGACTGGCCGGGCCAGTTTGTCGGCTACCTGGTTGCCCAGGTGGCGCTGCGGACCGTGGGTGCCGGTTACGTACCAGCCTCCCCAACGCTTGCTGAGCGGGCTGGAATGGTCGATCGTGAAGGTGCCCGAGCCGATGATCGGGTGGCCACTCCGATCGGCGAACACCGATCGAACCAGCAGTCCGGGCACGCCCTGGGTTCGTGAGGAGGCGTGGCAGACCAGGCATTGTCCCTGATCTCGTATAAATCGTGGCCGGTCGGATTGTTGGATATCGAGGGTGTAGAAAATCGGGCCCAACTCGGGGTCGATCGAGGCAACTTCAATGAGGTCGCCCTGCTGCACCCAGCCCAGATAGATTCGGTCGTTAAAATAGAGGGCACGTGGCCGCCTGGGGTTGATTTTTTGTAGTTGGAAGCTCGTTTGGGAAAAGACCAGCATCTGCGAAGAACGGGGGACGGCCAAAGCCTCCAGCAACGCGGGTAAGTATTCCTGTTGCGGATCGTAGGCGAGCTTCACTTCGCCCGAATCGATCTTTCGCTGCAGTTCGGCAATCGGATCGTGGACCGGTGCGGTGCTGTAAAGAATGGGTTCTTTTTCGAAAGAAATCTGGCCTTGGGTTGGAGTCGCGAATCCCCACAGCAGTAGGATGCTGCAGGAAAACAGGCGAACAAGCCAGGGCCAGGTGGCGGGTAAGAGTGGGCCGTTCAAGGGTGGATTCTCCATTTCGATATCGCCATGACAAGTCAAGAGAGGCCATTCATAAACACAATTATAACTTACTCAAACGGAAAACATATAGAACTACGAAACAGACGAAAGAACACGAAAGAAATAACACTATGGCGATATCTCCGTCGGCCACGGGCTGGCTTGAACTTCCGTCAGTGGTGAATCGGCTCGGGCAAACAGCATCACATGCTGCCAGGGCAAGCCGTCGAACTGCCCAACCAGTTTGAATCCTGCCGGGGGAAATTCTTTCATGATCTGCGCCTTACTCATCTTGTGCAGCGGTTTGATCGGCACTTGAGGATCTTCCTGGCGAAATTCCACCAGCGCCACCCGGCCGGTCGGCTTCAGGCTGCAATGGATCGCTTGCAACATCGCGGCCGGATGGGAGAATTCATGGTAGACGTCAACCAGGAGCACCAGGTCGATCTGGCCCGAAGGAAGGCCCGGATCGACGACCGAGGCGAGGATCGGGCGGATGTTATGAATGTTTTCCGATTCGGCTCGGGCCCGCAGCAGGCCGAGCATTTCCTGCTGAATATCAACTGCCAGGATGACGCCCTGGTCGCCCACCCGTCTGGCCAGCTTGAGGCTGTAAAATCCGTTGCCACAACCCAAATCGCATACGGTATCGCCCCCCTTCACCTTCAACGTGGCCAGCAGCGTAGCACATTGTTCTTCCCGTTCACGCGATTCGCGGATCAGCCAGGGAGCCCCCTGGTAGTGCATCGTCTGGGCAATTTTTCGTCCCCGATAAGTGTCTTGCGCCGGGGGATCCCTGGGCATGGCCACGGCTGCCGAAGTCGGAGGGGCCGCCGCAGCCTGTGTGCAGCAGAGCACCAGAGACAGGAGAGCATGGCACGCAGCAAGAGACTGGCGATGGGACATCCGGTGGACTCCTCGGGCTAAGGTCGGCGTTTCCGACGTTTCCGGCCTTGCGGGGCGAACATGGCCTGTACCGTCCGGATCCCCTCGATAAGTTGGTCGACTTCCTCAAGCGTATTGTAAAGATAGAAGCTGGCGCGGGTGCTGGCGGTGATGCCGAGCTGGGCGTGGAGCGGCTGGGTGCAGTGGTGCCCCGCGCGGACCGCGATGCCGAAGCGGTCGTTGAGCACCTGGGCAAATTCATGGGCGTGGACCTGTTCGAAGGCAAAGCTGACCAGACCGGCTCGATGCTCGGGAGTCGGGCCCAGAATCCGCAAGCCGTCGATTGCCTGCATCTGTTCGTAAGCATATCGGGTCAATGCCTGCTCGTGCGTGCCGATCGAATCGATGCCAATTCGGTTCAAGTAATCGATGGCGGCCGACATGCCGATCGCTGGTACGATCGGCGGTGTGCCCGCCTCGAACTTGGCCGGCAATTCCGCTGGCGTAAAACCATCCAATCGCACCTGGTCGATCATGCTCCCTCCACCCAGGAATGGAGGCATCGCGTCGAGGAGCGACTCCTTGCCGTAGAGTACGCCGACCCCTGAGGGACCGAGCATTTTGTGGCCACTGAACGCGACGAAGTCGGCATTCCATTGGCGGACGTCGGTCCGCATGTGGGGTACGCTTTGGGCCGCGTCGACCAGTACCACCGCCCCGGCCGCGTGCGCCCGGTGGACCATTTCCGCGACCGGGTTGATTGTGCCCAACACGTTGGAGACGGCCGTGAAGGCGACCAGACGGGTCCGTTCCGAGAGGAGCCCGTCGAGCGTCTCCAGGTCAAGTTGCCCATCGCCCGTGAGCGGCAGATGCCGCAGGCGGGCGCCAGTCCGCTTGGCCGTTTGCTGCCAGGGAACCAGGTTGGAATGGTGTTCCATCACCGTGAGCAATATTTCATCTCCCGCGTGCAGATTCGCGTCGCCCCAACTGCGGGCGATGCAGTTGATCGAGCCGGTGGTGCCTTGCGTGAACAGGACCTCGTGGGCTCGTTCGGCGCCGATGAAGGCACGCACTTTTTCACGTGCTTGCTCGTAAAGTTCCGTACTCCGTTCGCTCAGCGTGTGGATTCCTCGATGGACGTTGGCATAGTCATGCTGGTAGACATGGCTGATGGCATCAATCACGGCCGCCGGCCGCTGGGTGCTGGCGGCGCTATCGAGAAAAACCAGCGGCAGGCCACCGGCAATTTCGGTGCCGAAGATCGGAAAATCATTCCGCAGGGCCGGATCGAGCAGTGCCCCCTTCCTGTCGGTCGCTTCCAGACCGGCCGACTCCAGATTCGTATCCGTGGTGGAACTCATGCGGAGCTGCCTGTCCCGGCGGATTCGCTTACCGGGGAGTGGATGGCTGATTGCAGGACTCGCCATGACAGCAGGCAGCATTTCTGCCGGTTGGGGGTCAGCCGGGGGCCGTACAGTTTTAGCATGTCCTCGGCCGAAAATTGCATTGCCTCCCGGGCCGTTTTGCCCTGCAACTCCTCCAGCAGCATCGAGGCCGAGGCCTGGCTGATGACGCAACCGTCTCCCGAAAACCAGAGGTCTTCAATGAGGCCTTGATCGTCCAGTTTCAGTTCGATGCGGATGACATCGCCACAGAGCGGATTTTTATCCTCGTGTGCATGAGTCGCGGCAGCCAAATGGCCGCGATGGAACGGGTCCTCGTAGTGGTCGAGGATGTGTTCTTGGTAGAGATCTTCTTCGTTGGCCATGGCAGGAATATGTGGGGGGGCATTATTCTTCTGAGAAAATCCCCGGCTTTGCCGGGGGACTGGCAGAATTTGATAGTTCCGTAGTCAATACTAGGTAGTGAGCAAACCCAGCATTCCTTTAGTTTAGAAGCCGATCCATCGGACGGCAAGCGAAGGTGAGAAATGGGGCGGGAACCTGTTTTGCGAAACAACAGGCATCGGCCCGAGGTGGATCGAGGCCATGCCAATAAATATTCCCGAAAAAAAGTCCCCGCCCCGTTTCTCACCTCTTGTCCCGCAGGATCTCCACCGCGGCGTTTCTGCCGCAGGTGCCCATCACGCCGCCTCCCGGATGGCTGGCGGCTCCGCACAGGTAGAGTCCCGGCACCGGGCTTCGGTGGTCGGCCCAACCGGCGACCGGGCGGAAACAATAGAGTTGGTGGGGTACCATGGCTCCTTGCATGATGTTGCCGCCGGTAATGCCGTAAATTCGCTCCAGGTCCAGCGGGCTTAACACCTGGCGGTGTTCGATCGCGGCCGGAACGTTGGGTGCATAGCGGGCCAGCATTTCGACACACCGGTCGCCGAACGATTCCCGGATATCATCCCAAGAGCCTTCGGCCAACTGGTAGGGGGCGTATTGCACGAACATCGAAAGGATGTGCTTTCCCCTCGGGGCGATGGTCCGGTCGACGCTGGTGGGCATGGTGATTTCCAGTACCGGTTCCGTGCTGGGCCGGCCATACTTGGCATCGTCGTAGGCTCGGTCGAGGTAATCGAGGGTGGGTCCCACATGCATGGTGCCGTGATGGTGGGGGCCCACTCCGTCGGTCGGCATGCTGGTAAAACAGGGTGGCTGGCTGAGTGCCAGATTGACTTTGGCCGAGGCGGAGGCGTAGTCGATCCGTGAGACCGCCGCGCGAAATTCTTCGGGTAGTACTTCGGGTGAGACCAGCTTTTCGAAAGTCAGATGGGCATCCACGCTCGAGGCCACCACCGGGGCGTCGAACTGCCGGCCATCTTCCAGGCCTACGCCGACCACGCCATGACGGTCGGTGTGGATGGCATGCACGGGTGCCTCGCGGATGATTTTCACGCCCAGATCCTCGCACACGCTCTCCAACGCATCGGCCAGGCCTCCCATGCCCCCCTCGACAAAGCCCCACACGCCTCGCGCTCCACCTGCTTCGCCCATCACATGGTGGAGCAAGACGTAGGCACTGCCGGGGGAACTGATTGACGTGAACGCGCCGATGATCGCGTCGGTGGCGAGCGTTGCCTTGAGTACCTCGGCGTCGAACCAGCGTTCGAGGATCGGGCGGGCCGCGCCGGTCAGGATTTCCACCGCCTCGGGCAGATCGGCTCCCAGACGCTGCAATGCCTGGTAGACGTTCCACAGTTTCTTACCGTCACGTACTTTTTTGCCCAACCCAATCGACCTCCAACTGCGAGGTAGCGGCAGCGGGTCGGGCGCTGTCTGCTCTAGGACCGGCTCCAGGGCCGCCGCGACTCGTTCCAATAAGGCCGAATAGCGCGGGTAGGCGGCTGCGTCGGCCGCGCTGAATTTGGCGATTTCACCCTGGTTCAGGGTCGGGTCGGGGCCCATCGTCAAGCTGCGCCCGTCGGCCAGGGGGGTGAAGGACGAAGGTGAACGAGGCAGTATTTTCAGCCCATACTCCTTCAGCTTGAGCTGGCGGAGAATGTCCATTTGGAACAGGCTGATCACGTAGGCGGCCGTCGAAACTCGGTAACCGGGCCACAGCGACTCGGTCGCTGCGCAACCTCCCAACACACCGCGTCGTTCCAGCACGCAGACCTGTCGCCCCTGCCTGGCAAGTGTCGCCGCACAGACCAGCCCGTTGTGGCCGCCGCCGATGATGATGCAGTCGTATTTTTCCGATTGTGGCACTTGTATTGTTCCGTTGAAAGGGAAGGCGCTAACTATTGAGTGCTCTGGTGGCTTGCCTGCTCTGAATGTTTGGGTGGGTCGATGCGATGCTGGCAGACCTCTAGTATGCAGATCGGGATGGCAGGAAGGCTCCCTTGGGAAAAATTGATGTCTGCCTCCTTTTTGGAGGTTTAGGGTAATGCTGAATTTACCCATTTAGCCAAAAGGGAGGCAGCCAAAAAGGAGGCAGGCGTCAATGGTCACACTCCCAGCAGCTTGGCCGTGGCGTGCCAATAGAGCTCCCCCGCCCCGTAACCGATGTCGGAAAAGAGCCGGATGGCGGCAACTGTTCCCTTGGCGAAACGGATATTTGCTTGGCCGTCGCCCACCAGGACTGCAGCCATGGTGTTGACGTCGGGCGCATGGCCAACCCAGCATATCTGCTGGCAAGCCGTATTGCGCGACCATTCGATCAGGGCACCGATGTCACTGCCGGGTTCCAAGGCGCCCAGTTCCACCACTTCGGGTTGTGCGGGAGTATGCCGGGCGATCAGTTCGGCCGTTTGCCGGCAGCGGGCGTACGGGCTAGTGGCGACGATCTCCGGGGCGAAGCCGCGCTCGGCAAGCCGCTCGACCACTTGCCGGTAACGGTCGGCGCCTTCCGGGTCGAGTTCTCGCAACGAATCACATGGCCACTGGGGATCGCCAAAATTGCCTGCCCAGCCATGACGGGCAATGTAGACATAAGTGGCGCTCATCGGTTTCTCCATAGATCGTGATCGGCGATACCCAGCCGCTGTTGTACCATGCGGATCTCTGTCTGGAAACGTTTGGCATCTGCCGGGTAGCCGGCCGTGGGCCGGATCCCAGGCACGTGCATGCACCAGAAACGGTTGAAACAGCCCATGGCCAGCTCCCGCAGGTACTTGGCCGTCATCGAGGCCAGGGCCGTGGGTAGAAACGCTTCGCCGCGGACGCGAAAAGAGATTTCGACCGGAGATTCGTCGTTGCCCCATCGGTAGCGGCTCTTGGCCCGGCCCTCCTCGAGCATGCGAATCGTCTCGGCCGGAAAATGGACTGCCAGCAACTGGCCGTATCGGTTCCGGCCTCCATGTTTGTCGCAGACGATCCTGGTGGAGGCCGGAGGCTGGGAATCTTCCCGGTTCCAGGCGACCTGAGCAAGCGTTTCTCGTAACAGTTCCAGCGTGGTATGCGACAGGGCGGCCCCTTTACTGTCGTACTGCGTGGTCAGATCGTTAAATTGGGGTGGAAACACAAGCCGTCCACGTAATCCAAGCAGTCGCACGCCTGCGGTCCGGCACGAGTCGCACAGCCGCTTGCCCAACCGGTTGACCTCGCCGGCTTCGATGTCGACCGGCAGCGGACCGTTGAAAGAGCCCTGCCACGGCAACGCATGTCGCCGCCCGTCGGGATCGGCTCCGAGCGATTCCAAAAGGGCCGACCAACTTCCCCCCGTTTGCCCGCTGGCCACCAGGGCTGCGTGGACAGCCCGTTCCAGCCGCCCCAGTCCGCCCCCCGGCTGGTAGAGCCGTTTGGAGTCGGCAATGGCAATCCGTCCCTTCACCGCTTTGAGTGAAACCGAATCCTCCAGCAACTCGTAAAGATCTGCGAGGATTGGCTCTGCCGAGCTCTCTGCTCTCTGCTTTCCGCTTTCCGCTTTCCGCTCCACCTCCCACGCCGAAGCCGCAACAACCAGCGGCCCCAGGTTGGGTCCGTAGCCTGCTTCGTCGATGCCAATTAACAGAGTCATGAGGGCCAGAATCGTCGGTGCAATTCCGTTAATGGGTTGATGTTGAACTGATCCGCTTCTTTCAATGCAGCCAGGTACTCGATTCGAACTTCGCTTGCCAGATTGCCCGGCTCGGCTTCAGGCCACTCGATGGGCCTTTTTCCATGGCGCTTAAGCCAGATATTGGCGAGCATCACTCAAAGATCAGCAGGCCGAAATTCTCCGGGCCCGGCTGATCGAACGTTGGCCCGGTCCACGTTTGCAGGCCCGCGCCGGGCACGACCCGGTCGATCGCGATGGCCCAGACATGCCGCGGCTCGACCGGGTCGCCGACCAGCTCGTCGAGAGGGATCGCCCCTTCGGCGGTCCAGGTTTGGCCGTCGCCCCCCGAGGCAACAAACCACTGCGGGTTCCAGTGGGTATTGCCGTAACAGCTTTCGGCAGTCCAGCCACGCGAGTCGATGGTCAACAAATAGTACGAACGGTAATCCCGATCGATGTCCACGAGCAATCGCACCCGGTCGCGGGCCGTCAGGTCGCCATCGTGGGGACGAGGCCGGTCGTCGTCCGGATAGTCGAGGCCCGCCACTTTGGGACACTGGATCGCCAGGTAAAGATACTCACGGTCGTAGGCGACTCGGACGTTCGCTTGCAGCTTTTCCCGTCCGGTGTTCACTACCCCTTCTTCCCCTTTCCGCCCTCCGCTCTCCGCTCTCTGCTCTCGGCTCTCCGCCCTCCGCTCTTCGCTCTCCACTTTCCATTCCTCCCACGCCTCTCCCGACAGTCGCATGGGCCGGGCCGTTTGCCACAGCGACTCATCCAAACGTCCATCCAGATGGGGCCTTGTTTCCGTTCGGCGACAGGTGGCGATCGGTTTGCGAGGCGGGTCGAGTCCGGGACGGGCCAGCCACACTTCGGCTTGGGCGCATGCCTGCCAGGGATTACCCGCAGCGCGGTGGGACAGTGCGAGCAGCGTGCGGTTGGCGTTCTTGGTAAAACCCCGTTTGCGTTGGGCGACCGCCTGGGGCCAGCGGATGGTCGGATCGGCGGTCAGCGTGGGAGCCGTAACCGATTTGGCCAACTGGACCGCCAGCGTCAACCGGTCTTCGGACGACAGGTTGCCGGCAAAGTTGCTGGTTGCCAGCGCCGGCTGGACGGAGGGTACGGCTGCCGAGGGTGGTCCGTCTTCGGTTGTGGCGGCTTGGCGCACGGAGCTGGCCTCGACGTGACGGCGGCCGTGGGCGACTTCGCCGCTGGCGTAATAAGTGACCAGCCACCGCAGGGCCGATTCGGCCAGTGGATCTTCAGGATTACGCTGAAGCAGTCGTTGCAGCACGTTGGCTGCTCGATCGAGTTGGCCCTCGGCGCGGTACCGCTGAGCCAGTTCCTGGAGTAACACCGCGCCGGCTGCTCGGTTCAACGTATCGGCTTGTTGAGCCACCTGGGTCAGCAGGCCTTCCTGAGACTTAACGCCGGCGGCACGACGCACCAAATGGCGCAGATTCCGCTGCCGCTCGACCTGCTTTTGCAATGTGCTGAATCCACCGCCCGCCAGGAGTCCTGCCAAGAGTGTCGCTGGCCGGCGCCGTACCGCGCCACCAGGAGGCAAGTTCAACCCGGCCAGCAGATCGCCGCCCGCAGGTCCGCCACGCCGGTTGGCCAGGACAATAAATGACTCCGCCAATTCCGGTAATCGATCCCATGGCGCTGACTGGCCCGCCCAGTCGGTCCGGTTGCCACCGAGCAGGCCGCGGGCGATTCGGGTCAGATCGCCCAACGTTTGGCCATCGTGGTAGACAATTTCTTCGGCGTTGATCCGCACCCGTTGGGGGCGCATTGCGGCAGGACCCGCGTTTGGCTGGTCGTGGGGCAGCCAGCCGAGGACCCGTCCGACCCGCCATGGAGCGAGCCCCAAATGGGTCATCTGATCGATTTGCTGGGTCGGGTCGGCGGCCTGTTCGACCGCGGCCAGCACGGCCTGCCTGAGGATGGTATCCAGTGGCCGTGGTTCTAGTTGATTCGAGTCGTTGCCGGGAATCAGTACCGCCTCGGGACGCCAGAGGCGGATTTGTCGGACCAGGTCGGCGACCAACCGCCCGGCGGCCTGGCCGTCATGGCGACGATTCAGTTCCGCGGCGACTTCGGCCGATGTGAGCCGCAGCCGGGTGGAGGAAAGTGGGAACTGCCAGGCGGCTGTCGCACTGTTGACGTACAACGAGGAAAGCCCTGCGCTTAAGCGAGTTTCCAGGCCTGGGTCAGGTTGCGTGGAGTCGGCCAGGGGCTCGAACAGCACCCGTACCGCAACGCGATATCCATCTTTTCGGCAGAGCTTGGCCAACGCCAGCAGCGGCAGATTGTCGGCCGTGGCGAATAGCCCCAGCAGGGCGACTCGCCGGCCTGCCTGACGCTGGATCTGCCAGCTCTGGCCACCGTCAACCGTGGCCAGGATTGTGCCCAGGCTGCCAACCGCCCAGCCTTGCCGGACGTTGGCAAAGCGCAGGCGGTGGATGGGGATCTGGCTGCCGGTTGGTTGCTGCTGCCAGGTTTGACCCTCGTCGGGCGAATGTAGAATGTGAGTGCCGGGACTGCCGGCAAGCCATATCTGCTTATCTTGTACGGCCACCGTGTGAAAGTCCCACCGGTCTGGTTGCCGAATGGTCCCACGTTGTCCGGCGGCCCCATGTTGTCCGGCGGCCCCATGTTGTCCGGCGGCCCCATGTTGTCCGGCGGCCATTGTGGAGACCGCCTGCCACCCATGCCCCAGATCGTCGGTTTGCATTACCAGGCCGCGGTCGCCCACCAGCCAGCCGCCAGTTGGCGGCAGCAGGACCACATCGCGCAGCGGCCGGCCCGCGAAAGGATCGGCTCTCAAAGGACGTAGCTCTCCGGCGGCCCATTGGGCAACGCGGCCACCCCGGCCGACGACAATACCATGTGCGGGTGCCTCACGGTGGCCGCCCGGGTCGGCCGGTTTCGTCCCAGCTTCCCGCACAAAATGGCCACCGAGCCACCCTTGCTGAGGCCCGTCCCCCAGCGATCGCCAGCTACGGCCGCCGTCGTTGGTGGCAAACAGGCCGGCCGGGTCGCTACTCGAGCCGTGTCCCCAGGCCATCCCATGCTGTGCGTCGAAAAATTGCACCTGCCGGAGTGCCGGTAAACGGGTTGGTAAAAGATGCCACGATTTTCCTCCATCACCGGTGTGCAATACCACCGCGCTGGTTGTCTCAGCGTAAGGCGACCACTGGCCACCCACGGCCCAACCGATCTGGGCGTTGATAAACCAGACTCCATGAATTGGTGTGCGGACCCCTGAAATCTGTGGCTGCCATTCGCCGCCGCCGTCGTCGGTGTGCCAGATGGCCCCCTGATCGCCGACCGCCCAGGCGTGCTGCGGATCGGGGCAAGCAAGGTCGTAGAGTGCCGCGTCTTCGAGCCAAGGGGGCGGTGCTGGTACCGTTTCATCGCTGGCAGCCAGTTCACCAGGCGGCAGGGATCCGCTTAACAACCATCCGGTCAGCATGAACCCCAACAGGTGCCAGCCACTTCTCCGCTGCGTCTCGGTCATGGTCATCCTTACCCTGGAACGCTGGTTCGCGGCATCTATTCAGTACTTCCAAATTGCCACTGAGCTCTACGTGGAGCGAGGGCGATAAGCCGCCCGGGGACCGACGTTGCAATGGTTAGCACTTTGCCCGGGTCGGCTTCATCGGCCACAGCTTGGATCTGCCCGATATTCTAATCCCTGCCGCCATTGGGACCTAGGCTAAACCGGTGCCGCCCTGCGTGATTCGCCGGCACTATTGTCCGGTTTATGACAGTCGTGCTAGCAGGCACATTCTAGCCGTGAGCTATAGTTTCACTGCCTGAGTATTCCGCATTCCGAATTCCGCATTCCGAATTTCCATGCCCTCCACCCTCGAATCCCCTGGCCCCAGTGATCTGCTTCCAGCCGGCACCGATCCGGCTGAACTGATGCAGCGGCTCATTCATCAGGCGCGGGCACTCTATTCGTTACCGATGGTGGCGGCTGAAGTGTTGCAACTGACCAGCAATCCACGGGTCGATGTGCGGGCTCTCAAGGAGTGCATTGAACACGATCCGGCCTTGACGGTGAAAATACTGCGGGTGGTCAATAGTTCCCTGTTTGGTCTCAGTCGCGAAGTGGGCGACCTGAACCAGGCGATTGCCCTGCTGGGCATCAAACCGCTGAAATTGCTGGTGCTCGGTTTCAGTCTGCCTGACAATTTGTTCGGCGAAGTGGCCCGAGATCAGCTCGATTGGTATTGGCGGACGACGCTCACCCGCGCGGTCGCGGCCCGGGAGTTGAGCACACAGCTTTGGCAACTCCCCGGGGACGATGCCTTCCTGGCAGGCTTGTTGCAAGACATTGGCGTGCTGGTGCTCTTAGGTGAATTGCGCGAACCCTACGCCCGTTTTTTAGGTCGCGTGATTGAAGAACATTACGATGTCCATCGTCTACAAGTCGAATCCCTCGGCTTTGATCACACCCAGCTCAGCGCGGCTTTGCTCGAACAATGGAACATGCCTCGGTGGTTGGTACGGCCCATAGGCGAATTGAGGAACTATCGGAAGTTGCAGCGAGAGAAAACGGCGCATGGGCAATTGGCTCAGGTACTCCATCTGGCCGAATTGCTGGCCCAACTGGTGGGCCAGAATCGCTTAAGTGCGTTACCCGAATTACTGGAAGCAGGCGCGGCATATTGCGACCTGGACAAGGTCCGATTGAATGAGCTGGTTGCCGGTTTGCAGCCCAAGGTCGACCAATTGGCGGAAGTGCTTTCCCTGGAATTGCCCCAGGGGGTCGACTACCAGCAGGCATTGATCGACGCCCATCAGCAAATGGCACAGATAGTCGAAGGAGTAGCGCAGCCACTGAGCCGTGGTGAGCCACGCGCCAGCGCCTTGGACGGTAATGACTTGGCTGGAGAAGCGTTGGCCAATTCGTCGGAACTGAGGGAATCGGTCCGGCAATTTCTCCACCTGGCCGCGCAGACGGTCGATTCCCAACCCGTGGCTGACGATGGTGGAATGCCTCTCGGGAGAGTGGGGCACGGGAGAGTGGGGCAGGCAACTGAAAGGCTTGAGCCGCTGTCGGCAACGGTCTCCCTGAACGCTGGCAGCCTGGTGGATCATTTGACCCTGGTGGCAGGTCAATGTCGGGCAAAACGGCAGGGATTGAGCGTCATTCTGGTGGCGAGTGAAGGAGTGGAAGCGAAGCAAGCACACGGTAAGCCGACCGAATTCGAACGGCTGATTCAGCAGGCACTCGAGGCGGTCTGTCGCGGTGTGGATCACAAGCCCTGTTTTGTCGAAGCATGTGCTCCGGACCGCCGTTTCCTGGTACTGTCCGACTGCCCACGTGAGAAGGCGGTAGCACTCTCCCAGACGATGCTCCGGCAATTACAGAGGCTGGTTAGCAGGTTACAGTCAGATTATCAAGAAGAGCGGCCAGGCCAAAATTCCTGGAATTTCAGCGCCGGGGTGGCTTCGGTCGGAATCCCACTCAGAAATTTTCAACCCGCCAGTTTGCTGGAAACGGCCCAGCGCTGTCTCGATGCGGCTGGGCGGACGCCGGGGGGAACGGTCAAGAGCTTGGAAATCTATTGAGTGGCGAGGTCCCGAGCGGGAGGGCCCCAGAGCGGGAGGGCCCCAGAGCGGGAGGGCCCCAGAGCGGGAGGGCCCCAGAGCGGGATGGCCCAGTATCCGATAGGTGCCTGGGGACGGATCTCGACTCTGGACTCTCAACTCACAACTCTGTTATGATTCCAGCGATGAGTACTCCGCTTCCCACCGACCGGCCAGAACCCAAGGCCACACCGCCAGTTCCGTCGACAGTTGCTCCGTCGACAGTTGCTCCGTCGACAGTTGCTCCGTCGATGGGCGTGCCGCCGACAGTTCCTCCGTCAACTGCCGAGTCGTCCCCGCTGAACGATTTTCATGACCCGGATTTGTCGCATCTGCAGGAATTGAAGGTGTCGGATTTGCATTTTCGACCCCAACGGCGAACCTGGTTGCCCCTGCTGCTGTTTTTGGCCACCTGCGCATCGACTTTTTGGGTTGGTTCGACCAGGTGGCAACCTTTGGAGATGCGTTATCTGGCCAGTTATGAGGCGATGTGGCAAACGATACGAGTCCATTGGCCGATCGGGCTGAAGTACATGGCGGCCGTGCTGGCCATTCTGCTCACCCACGAGATGGGCCATTTTCTGCAAACGGTGAAATATCGTATTCCGGCCAGTTACCCCCTCTGCATCCCGGTGCCATTCAATGCCATTGGCACGATGGGCGCGGTGATAGGCATGGATGGTATGCGGGCCGACCGGCGGCAGATTTTTGACATCGGTATCGCCGGCCCGCTGGCGGGTCTCGTGGTGGCCGTGCCCGTATTGTGGTGGGGTATCCAGGAATTGCACCTGGAAAAGGCAGCCCAGGTGGGCGAATTGCAGCTTTATCTGCCACTAATCGGTCAGTGGATGCTCCAGTGGGCACATCCCCAGTGGACCGACCAGGTTTGGGTTCCTCTATCGCGGGTGAATCCGTACTTCATGGCTGGTTGGGTCGGCATGTTGATCACCGGCTTGAATATGTTGCCCATCAGCCAGCTCGATGGGGGGCATACCATCTATGCACTCTTTCTGGAGCGAGCGTATACGTTCGCACGGCTCTTTATTTCCTTTACGATCGTCTATGTCGTGATCAATTTGGACCAGGCCGTGATGTGGACGCCCATGCTGATCCTGGTGATCCTGATGGGCATCCACCACCCTCCCACCGCCAACGATCGCGTGCCCCTGGGGCCCTTGCGGTGGACGATTGGGCTGGCATCGCTGGTGATCCCGGTGCTCTGTTTCCCAATCCTGGGATTCCGGCAATGAAGGGTTGAGCCCTGAAGGACGCTGGGTGCCACTGCCAGTTTGCATGCCAGTGTGTGTGGGACGCCGCTTTTTCTTCAGCCGGAATTTCGCTACGATAACATTCCGGCCGGCAATGGTGCTCGGTAACCCCAATTTTCGCAGGAACGAAACAAGAGATTGCCATGAGTGAAGCAAGTGTACGCGGCAAGGTCCACCTCATCGAAGAGACCAAGACCTATGGCCAGAACGGTTTTCGTAAGCGGTTGGTGGTGTTGGAACAGGAAAATGACCGGTTTACCAATTACATTCCGCTCGATTTCATTCGTGAAGGCTGTGACCAGGTCGACCAGCTGAAAGTGGGAGACGACGTGGAGGTCAACTATCGTCTGAGCGGTCGCAAGTGGCAAAAGGATCCCGCTAGCGAGGTGCGGTTCTTTTTGAATGCCGAAGCCTCCAGCTTCCAGGTGCACGGAGCCCATTCTCAAGAGGGGGCCGATGGAGGGGGCGTGGGAGGCGGAAGCGTCGCGGCCAACGACGCGTTTGCCGACGCATCGCAGGATGAGGGCGACGCACCGTTTTAATCGTCCCTGAACAAAGGCCCAGCCAGGCAATCGACCACGGTCTCTCGGGGCGAGCCTTTTTTACCAGCGGCGTTCTGAATGGCTGCCTTCAGCGTGTATTTGCCGGGCCTTAATCGGGACGTGTCGAGTGCGATGCTGCGGCCCTGCGCCAGGTCGTGCGAACCTTGGGTACCGACGTTCCCTTGCCGGTCGATCAGCCGCACCTGCAAGCGGTGGCTTCCTGGTCGGACCGTTCCCGCCCCAACGCATTCGAATGGGACCGGGAGCGTGGACTTGGGAAGGAGGACGAAACGGGGCGCTTCAAGCCGCGAAATCATTGGCTCCTTGAAGCGAAGCAAGCGGACGGAGCCGAGGTCTTTCGTTTTTAGAATGCGCTGCCGCACGGCTTCCTTGACCAGATCTGTTTCGTCAGAAACGGTCTTGTCCGCTGGATCTTCCACCAGGACCGAGGGCGCCACGCCATCGCGAACCTTCGGATAGTTGAGCAAGTCGGCGATTGTCGTGGCGATGCGCCAACGCCGGGCGTTGAATTCCGAGGAGGGCCACATGCCGGCGGCGAGGTATTTCTGTTGGACGTGAATCGCGTTCCAGGTTTCCTGCAGCAGTCCTTGCGCGGCTGCTACCGCCTGACGACATGCCGGATCCGTCGATTTCTCACGCTCAAAAAGGGCTTGCTGAAGCGTATAGAGGTAGCGGGCGTCATCACGACCTTCGCGGAAGCACTCCCAATAGACCGCGGGAATCACCGTGCCGTCGTCGGCGATGCGCTGGCCGCAACCCGAGCGGCTGCCGCCCAAATAATCGAAAGGGTCCGAGCCCGGAGTCCAGGCCCAATGCCACGGGATCAGGGTGGTATAACCGCTGCGCCAGAAGCCGAATCCATAGGTCATCCGTCCTCCCAGGCACATGACCCGGCGGTCCTTGATTTCGCCCGCGTTGTGGTTCGGGTAGGACCAATATTCATAACGGCCCTGGTTTACGATCTTGTCATAAGGCATGGAGTAGGGCTGGGAGCACCAGATATCGATGCCGGAACGGTAGAGGTCCGCATCCGCCGCCAGGGGGTTCTTGGTGATGTAGGTGCGAATTCCCGCAGCGCGGACCGCATGGTAGACGCGAGTGCCAAATTCCCGGCTGGCTGGGTCGACTTCGTCCAGAGGACAACAGACGATTTCGGGCCAGCCCCGGGCGCGTCGTGTAGCCTCGAGATCCTTGAACAGGGCGGTGACGCGCCGATAAAACGCGGGTGGCGGCGCTTTGCTGATTTTCCAGTGAGCTTCCCGTTTGCCTCCCGGAGTGGTTGCCAGGTAGATCTGCTCGATGGCATTTCCGCCGGCCAAGGGCAGGGGGCCTCGCAGCCCGGCGGCCAGCATCCGCTCAAGTTCCTCCGCATGGGCGACTTCAAGTTTTTCATGACGCGAATCGGTGCGCAGGTAGAAGGTGGGGAGCATGTCGAGTCCGTACTCGACCATCGCCCGGTACTCGTTACCGGTGGCCTTGCGGATGAAGGCAGCGTTCTTGCCGCGGAACTGGACAGGGTTTCGCACCCGGTAGTAGGCTGAGTAATGCCTGGCCAAGTCGCGTTCCAGGCGGAATCCAAGGACCCGGACTGCGATCGGAATCACCACGGCCCGATCGAAGCCGTCGTCCCATGCGGTCACGGTCCCCCGGTAGAGACCCGGCTGAGCGTCTTCGGGGATATGCAAACGCAGCCACCAGCGTTGACATTCGCCGGTGGGAGACGAGTGCACGGTGACGCGTTCCAGCAATTCGGGCAGACGGCGGAACGTCTCCCGTGACGTGTAACGCGGAAAACCGATGTTCCAGTAGGTCAGCAGCCGGATCGAGATTTCTGCTTCGGGAATGACGCCGGCCGGCCCGGTCAGCTCCGATACCCGAACACGGAAATTTTTAAGATCGCGCAACGGATAGACGCTGAAGGTTAGCGGTTCGTATTCTCCCGGTGTCACAAAAGCGGTCAACCGTTCCAGTCGCTCCTCGGCCAGGGGATGCGTGTTGGTGTAAACCGGCTCCATGATCGGCCGCTGGAACAACAGGTATCCTCGTTGGCGTTCCGACGGTGTCGGTGTCGGTTTTGGCGCCTTTTCGATATAGGGGATTTCCTTGTAGTTGTCCGGTACGGTGGGCTGGTGGCGTGCGGGCCGATCCGCCACGACATCATTCGGTTTCTCGACGAGCCGGATCGTCGCTGTCGAATCGGAATGACTTGCGGCCCTTGCTTCGGCCGGGATACGGATCCCCAGCGAAACGATGAGAACCCACGAGGGTAAGACAATTAGTTTGGTGGAGATTTTCATAACAGACTTCCTAAGGCGAGTTTCCCAGCAACCAAGAAGCAGGAGAGGCGTGATGGAGACGGGAATCGATAATGGGCTTACAGCCGCGACAGGAACTTCAGAATCGTGTCGGGATGGCCGGGGTAATTCTCATGCGTGAA
>JAJRWS010000152.1 GCA_024276705.1 Planctomycetota bacterium
CAATCATTAAGCCCGGAGGGCTGATACAACCCTAGCCGGTGCCGTGCGGCACCGGATTTGGTGGCTCCCTTGGCATTAGGCCCGGAGGGCCGACACAAGTGCGACAACGACCGATGTGTCGGCCCTCCGGGCCTGCTGGCCGTTTTCCATTCCATCCCGGTGGTTCTCGCCACCGGCTAGGGATGTATCGACCCTTCGGGCCTGAAAATGGAAGGCCACTGCGGCTTAGCTTATGGGGTACGATAAGGGCTCTGCCAGAGCCTCACTTGACCATCATCTGCGTCAATCCGCGTTATCTGCGGGCTCCTTTGAATAGGAATCCCTAGGAGATAGCATGTCGGTATGGTTCCCTTCCCAAGAAGAAACGCATCCTATTCAACGGCCATTCTTTGAGGCTAACAAGAAGAAAGGGCCCGCGGATGGCGCAGATAACGCAGATGCGAGTAGAATGACCATTCGAGGTTCCTTATTCTCGCCGATCAATGCAAATGCGACAGTTATTGATGCGCCGATCCTAAGCCACGAACGGCCGTTTTAGAGTCTTACTCTGCATCATGGCGTATTTTTGTATTCGGATTTCATGCAGGTTATGGCTTATCTATCAGGTTGCGGGAAAACCCGCGTTGTGGAATGGACGCCCGGCGGTATTGCGAAACGAATCGTCCGATTATACTGACGTTCCAATGAGGACGTCCAGTTCGTGGAGCATTCCTATAGCTATTTGAAGCTGAAGATCAACAAACCATTATACCGATCGTGATTTCGATGAGAAAAACCCGGAACTCTTCAAGGACGATTGAAAATTCCCCACACGAGCAGAACGATGCCGTTAAGCATCCAAGGTGTAAAGCATGAACGACTCAATCGATCTGGCCAGGCAGCATGTTGAAATCACCCGGCGATATTTCGCCAGGTTGGGCGTTGCGGGCATGGCTGGCTTGAACGCGGTTCCAGCCTGGGCTGCCGCAAAGAAGAGCACAAAAAAAGGCAAATACGCCTTGTCGGATGTCATCAGTCGGCTTGAGTACCTGACCAAAGCAGAAGACTTTAATATTGTCGGACGAGGCGATCCTAAGCCTCACACGCTGTCGCCCGAGCAGCGTCTCAAGGTTGGACTCGATCCAAAGACTTGGAAGCTCGAGGTGCTGGCCGACCCGGAAAGCGATGCCCAAGTCGAACGACCTTTGACCCTGGAAGCGGGTACGGCGTTCGATTGGGACCAATTGATGGCCATGGCTGAAAAACATGCCGTGCGGTTCATGAAGGTCATGACCTGCACCAACATCGCCCAGCCATGCGGGATGGGGCTCTGGGAAGGGGTGCCGCTGCGTCACCTGATCTGGCAGGCACGGCCGGTCTCGAATGTCCGCCGAGTCTTTTATTATGGCTATCACAATGATGATGCGCAGCAGCGATTTCAAAGCTCGCTTCCCATTGGGCGTGTCCTCGAGGATCCGCCCGGGGAGGAGCCGGTCATCCTTTGCTACAAGCTCAACGGCAAATGGCTGACCCCGGAGAGCGGTGCGCCGGTACGCATGATCGTGCCCGACGCGTACGGAAATAAATCGGTCAAATGGTTGCAGCGCATCTTGCTGACCAATCAATTTCGAGCCAACGATACGTACGCGGAGTGGAATAACGACACGGTCAGTCACACGAAAACATACGCTCGATTGATCCACGCACCCGCCGAGGTCGATGCTGGGCAGGACATTCCCATTACGGGCCTGGCCCAAGTGGGCATGTCGGGTTTGGCAAAAGTACAGTGGTCCTGTTTGCCAAAGGGCGGTGTGCCTGCCGATGACGATTCGGTTTACCCATCACCCGGTTGGCATGAGGCCGAGATCCTGCCTCCGCCCAAAGATTGGGGAGGCGGCTTGCCTGATGGGAAATTGCCGCCAAACGTCAACCGGTTCAGCGACACAACCCATGCGCCGCTCACGTGGCCTTTGCGCGATACGATCGTGCACTGGGCGGCGCTTCTGCCTCCCGCCAAACCGGGCCAATACGAACTCCGTTGTCGAACCATCGACGCCAACGGGTACGCCCAGCCGATGCCACGCCCGTTGCCGAAATCGGGAAACAATCGAATTCAAACGGTTCCGCTGGAGGTGAAAGCGGCCACGGGCTAGACTGGGTTTTTAAAACCACAAAGCCGCGTAGCGGCGACATCGAATAAGTAACCATGCCCATGAAAAAATGATGCCACCGCTACGCGGTTCAGGCTCTTTGGCACACGCAAGCCCGTGGGTTAGCACTCACGGCTAGACGATTCCGCCGCTTCGCGGCTATCTGAGTCCTACTCAACAACGAATGTCATGTTACGAAACGCGATCTTTATACTCACTTCAATACTCTTTGCCACGGTTGCAACTGCCGAGCAAGTTCCCACGCGCCAGCAAGCGGTCGATTCGTTCCACCGAGGCATTGCGTTCTTTTGCAACGAAGTTTCCATTCACGGCGGCTACCTGTGGCGTTACGCCGCCGATTTGTCCGAACGCGAGGGCGAAATTCCTGCTTCGCCCACCACCGCTTGGGTGCAGCCTCCCGGCACCCCTGCCGTCGGCATGGCTTACCTCGCTGCCTACAAGATCACAGGTGATAAAACTTGCCTGCAGGCGGCTTGCGAATCCGCCCATGCGCTGACTCAAGGCCAACTTGAGTCCGGTTGCTGGGACTACCGTATCGAATTCTCCGAACCGGCCCGCGGTCAATTCGCTTATCGGGTGGATGCCAACAAACGAGACAGCAAGAAGAAGGCGCGCAATACTTCCACCCTGGACGACAACACCACACAAGCTGCGTTAAGCTTTATCATGCAGGTCGACCAGGTACTCGATTTTAAGGACGAAGTGCTGCACGAAGCTGCCCAATTTGCGCTCCGGTCGCTACTAGACGCCCAATATCCCAATGGTGCCTGGCCGCAGCGCTTTGACCGATCTCCCGATCCGAAAAAATATCCGGTCCTTCCCGCCAGCTACCCCACGGACTGGTCGCGCAAGTATCCTGCAATCAATTATATCTCTTACTATACCTTCAACGACAACACGATAGCCGACACGATCAAAATGATGTTCCTTGCGGCGGAAATCTATGCGGATGAAAAATTCGCTGCCGCGGCCCGGCGTGGAGGCGATTTCATCCTGCTGGCCCAAATGCCCGAGCCCCAACCCGGTTGGGCGCAGCAATACAACGCCGCCATGCATCCCGCCTGGGCCAGGAAATTCGAGCCTCCCAGCATTACCGGAGGCGAGTCGCAGAACGTACTGAAAACGTTGCTTCGTTTGTATCAATGGACGGGTGAGCGCAAATACCTCGAACCGGTGCCTCGAGCCATCGCCTACTTTCGCCGTTCGCTGCTCGACAATGGCCAACTGGCTCGCTTTTACGAGCTCCAGACCAACCGTCCCCTTTTTTTCACCAAGGACTACCACCTCACGCATCGCGATACCGATCTCCACACCCACTACAGTTTCAAATCAACCAGCCGTCTCGACGAAATCGAAGCTGAGTACGATCGCCTCGCTGGCCAGAAACCGGCCGACTTCCGGCCGGTGAAAATATTGAATCCACGAACTCAGCCGAAGCTGACCGATGAGCTCGCCAACGCCGCCGCCAAAATTATCGCCGGACAAGACGCACGTGGCGCATGGGTAGAACCTGCCCACTATCGAAACCGTACCAACCTGGCCACCGGTGCGCCCTCGATCGGATGTCGCACTTTCGCGGCGAACATCATGACGCTGGCCCGATTTATTGCCGCCACGGCAAACACCTTACCTCCAAAGTCGGCGGAAAACTAAATGATGAACCTCCACGCACCACTACTGATTTTCGTGCTGCTTGTGGGGATTTTTAGCCAGAACATCACAATGGATCTCATTGACTCGGCTTGCCCGGCCGCAGTGTGTCGCAACCCAATTCAGGGCAAAATAAAGAGCTGGTGTTTTGCTGCCCGCTTATCAAACGTAATTACTTGCTTGCAGCCAGCAGCAAATGAAGAATGTGCGATGACCAGGTCCGAAAGGTCAATCGTGCAAGCTCTCCCGTCTTTGAGGAGGCGGTGCAATGCGTCAAGCTGTTCGAACTGCAGGATCGGCATCATGGTTAGCTGTTCAATG
>JAJRWS010000153.1 GCA_024276705.1 Planctomycetota bacterium
ATGCGACTCGAGTACGAGTACCGCCGCAAGCGGCTGAGTACGAGTACGAAGGTGCATTATCAGAACGCCACGATTTACCGAAGTTTTTTTCTTGAACGTTCCCTACAGAAAACCGGATAGTTATTTATCGGCCAAGCCTTAGCAATAATGGACAGATACATCTGCTGTAGTCGTCGCTTCCACGGCCATCCCTGAGCCAGGTACGCAGCTACTGAGCATTATGGCATGCTGCGGCCTCCTGCTACGGAAACATCAACAATTTTCGCAATGCTTTGCGGGCCGCCTGGTGTTGGGCATCCATGGCCACCGCTGCGGTGAACCAGTCTTGGGCAAGATCGTTCCTATCCAGTTGCATGGCGGCAAGCCCCAACTGGTATCGTAGCTCCGCGTTATTGGGTTCGCGCATCGCCTGTTCATGCAACTGAGTGAATTGCTTACGCAGTGTTCGTAATTGCTCCATCTTCTGCTGATGATTCTCGGCTTTTGCCTGTTGCCCCAGACGCTGGTAAGCTCTGGCCAGGTGGTAATGCAACTCAAATTCCTTTGGGTGTTGCTGGAGTGCCTGTTCGAGCACGCTCACGGCTCTTGGCACGTCATCCGCTTCCAACGCCATGATGGCCTGGAGTTGCTGGGCTCCCAAGTGTTCCGGGTTGAGCTTCAATGACTTCTTGATGAGCCGGTGCGCGGTTTGGGTATCCTGTTGGGCATGGTGGCAGACTGCCTGCAGCCATAACGTGTTGGCTGAAGCAGGTACCTGCTTCAGGGTCGCCAGTACTCCGCGATAATGAAGCTCCTTGAGGTGACACTCCGCCAGTTCGACGCGTAACGGAAACCGTTCCGCCTGATTGGGGTCGCGGCGCAAGGATTCCTGGTAACAGACAATGGCTTGCTCGTAGTTTTCAAAATCTTTTTGAATGAGCCCCAGCAATCGATGAGGACGTGGATCGCTCGGGGCCAGTCGGGCGATTTCCTCCAGCTCTGCCACAGCCTGATTCATGGCGCCGATGTTGTAATGGATGGCGGCAAGCAAGCGTCGTGCTTCGAGTTGCTTCGGCTCCAGTACGATAGCCTTCTTGAGGTATTGCTGAGCTTCGCCAAATTTTTTCATTTTGTACAAGGTTTCACCGGCCAGCACATGAGCCAATACGCGTGTGTCCTGGTGTTCCCGGGCCAGGCGAAATTCGGCCAGTGCTTGCGGCAAGTGTTCCCTTTGGAGAAGGAGCATGCCATCCAACAGGTGAGCGTGAGGGAGGTATAGCTCTAAGCCCTGAAAGGTCTCCGCGGCAATGAGTACGACATCTAGCTTGCCCTCCCGGTAGGCAGTTTTGGCATTTTGAAATTGGTCCGCCAACGCAGGGTGATGGGCAGACCGATAGAATGCCAGCGTGAACAGTAGCCCCAACAATAGCCACAGCCACCCATGGGCCAGACGCTTGCGCCGAGTTGCGGTTCTGAGTTCCGACGGGTTCATTCGCTCATTGTAGACGCTCTCTGGGAGCTCGGCAAAGACACCCTCGCAAACGCCCAATTGCTGCCTTCCAGGCGATGGTTTACAATACGCATCAGTTCCAAGAATGGCCGATGAAGCCTAGAAATCCTTGGTGAAGGAATTCCCAATGTCAGAGAAGCCAGCTCAGAACACTACGCAGATTCGTACGGGAGCGAAGGAGAGCAAGACGTTTCGTCCGGCTTGTGGCCCTTGGCCCGGGTTGGTGAGTGCTCTGGTTGCCGGCGCTATCTTCTTTGGGATTGTCCAATTCGGCCATCCTGTCTTTACCGTTCCTCAGGAACTGATCGATCGCATGCCGACCAGCACGCCACCATCGTCGGCTCAGTTTGCTGAAATGAAAAGTGCCAAAGCGACGGCCGGAAATTATAATATGATCATGTTTATCGGGCTGTACGGCGCCTTGCTAGGAGGTCTGCTGGCCATGACCGAGCGATTCTGCCGGTATCCCACGGAGATGGGACAAGCTGGCGCATCGACTTGGAGCGGAATGGTCTTCTCGGTTGTGGTGGGGGGCGTGGTAGGTTGCGTCGCGGGAGAATTGGGGCATCTCGTCAGTGAATTCATGAAAACAACAACCGGCCTCTCACCACTCGTAAAAACAATAATTGGTCAGGGTGTGCTATGGATCACCCTGGGGGCGGGAATTGGCGTTGTCTTTGGTGCTTTTGCCAGAGGAGGTGGGGCCACTGGCCGCTGCCTGCTCCATGGCGTCCTGGCGGGTCTCCTCGGAGCCATGGCCTATCCCATGGTGATTGCCATTTTGCACCCTGCCGCCAATACGTCGCTGATCTTGCCCAAGGAATGGAGTTCCCGACTGTGGTGGATTGGAATTTCCGCAATTTTGATGGGCCTGTTGATCCCCAGTTCGCTGAATCGAGAGAAAGGTTCGGAGGCATGTCCGCAGACGGGCTCCGAATAGAGAACGGGCTCTGTAGAAAGAACGGGCTCTGTAGAAAGAACCAGGTTGGCGAATACGATTGCCCTGGGGGTGTTCAGGCACGAACAGGGATCCTGGGTCGTCGTCCTGTTCAGGGAGGTGCGGAATTCGTGCTCCTGGTGAGTACCTGCGCGCTGTTGACGCTCTTGCTTTTTACCTGGAAACCGGCTCTCGTCCATTGGCGGCTTCAGCAAGGGCGGCAACGATTGGAAACGCGTGAGAACCGTCAAGCCCTGGTTCCGTTGCGAGCCGCATTGCGTTTGGCGCCTGACCGGGAAGAGGCCATTCTGCTGCTGGCCCGATCGCATCGTCGGCTGGGACAGGTTGAACGGTCCGGCGCCCTGCTGGGTTATGCCAGGAACCACGGAATCGATCCGGATCGTACGAACCGGGAAAGTTGGCTGCTCCAGGCTCAAACCGGACGCCTGCGTGAAGCGTTGCCGCATCTTTCGGAATTGTTGCTCGATCCACGTGCGGACGGAATGGACATTTGCGAAGCGTATGTCCAGGGATATTTTACCAATTTGCGCGTGCATGAAGCGACCCAACTGTTGGATGTCTGGCAAAGCCAATATCCGGCTGACGCAAAACCGTATTTCATGCGCGGTTACATGATGCAGAGTATCGGGGACAGGAAAGCATCGGCGGCCGCCTATCGAGAAGGTTTGCGTCGGGCGCCACACAACAGCCTCATGCGTTGTCAATTGGCGGAAGTGCTTATGGAACAACAGAAGTTCGAAGAAGCTGGCCAGCAGATTCATCTCTGCATGAAACGGCAGCCCGACGCTCCGGAAGTTCTGTTTACGCAGGCCCGCTGGAGGTTCGACCAGGGGAAGGCCGGGGAGGCGGCGGCAGGACTACGGCGAATACTCTCGAGAAGCCCGAACGATTTCAAGGCACTGCGAATGCTGGGAGAAGTCGAGCTGGCACGGGGGAATTTTAAACAAGCCCTGCAACCCGTGGCCGAAGCGGTCAGACTTCGCCCCTACGACACGACGGCTCACAATACGCTGGGATCCGTCCTTCGTTCGTTGGGTCGCATGGCTGAGGCGAAACCTCACCTGGACTACGTCGCCGAGGCGGAAGAATCCCTGACTCGCATGGAGCGACAATTACGCGAAGTAGTGGACCAGCCCGATAATGTTGAGTTGCGATACGAAATTGGCATGACGTTGTTGCAGTATGGTTCACCCGAGGACGGCAGCAAGTGGTTGCGGACGGTTTTGGACCTGCAGCCGGATCACCAGGGTGCCCGGCAGGCCCTGACGCATTTATTGCCCGGAGGTTTTTCGGATGAGCCATTCGAGTCTTATCCTACAACAGGCGCGCACCGTGCGCGCTATTCGAGGTGATGTGCCGTGCGACGAATGACTCGTGACGTATATTTTTGGCTGTTCCTCGGCTTGCTGATACTGCTCGGAGGAAACCGGATGCTTACCAGACAAAGATGTTTGCCTGGCTCACGTGCGGGTGGGCGGACCAGCCCGACCGGTATTCCTGACGAGCCCACGGTGCTTGCGGAGGAAGAGGTTGAGCGGCCCGTTGCCACGAGAATTCGGCTGCTTGACGTGACGGACCAGACTGGCATTACCTTCGTTCATACCAACGGCAGCCAGGGCAAGCATTACATCGTCGAAGCCATGAGTGCCGGGCTGGCACTGTTTGATTACGATCTTGATGGGGACGAGGACATCTATTTTCCCAATGGGGCGCCTCTGCAATATCCCCGGCATGAAGGGAGTTCTCCGCAGTCGTTTGCCGAATCCCGCACACCCGCCAATGCGCTCTATCGGCCCGCCAATGCGCTCTATCGGAATGAGGGGAACTGGAAATTTACCGATGTGACTGAACAAGCTGGCGTGGGGGATACCGGTTTTGGGCTGGGGGTTACGGTCGGCGATTACAATAATGATGGGTATCCCGACCTGTACATTACCAATTTTGGCCCCAACCTGCTCTATCGCAATAATGGAGACGGAACTTTCACCGATGTGACACGAGAGGCAGGAGTGGGCGACGGCAACAAGGTGGGTGCTGGCGCTAGCTTCCTCGATATCGACGCGGATGGAGACCTGGATCTTTACGTGGCCAACTACGTAAAATTCTCTTATGCGTCGCATCGTCCGACCATGATCCGGGGAAAGGCCTTTTACCCGGGACCGCTCGAGCATACGCCGGAAGCGGATACGCTCTACCGCAATCTGGGCGATGGAACTTTTCTGGACATCAGCGAACTTGCCAACCTGCCGGATCGGGTGCGTACCGGGATGGGGATCACGGCCTGCGATTATGACGGCGACGGTGACACGGACCTGTACGTCGCCAATGACGAAATGGCCAACATGCTTTTGCAAAATGATGGAAAGGGAGCATTTAAGGAAGTGGGGGTATTGTCGGGTGTCGCGTATGACTTGACCGGGATGCCTCAGGGAAGCATGGGCGTGGATGTCGCCGATTATGACAATGACGGATTGCTTGACGTTCACGTCACCTCCTACGATGGGGAAATCGCTTCCCTCTATCGCAATTTGGGCAAAGGACTGTTTCAGGATATTACCCGTTTGACGGGAGCCGGTCTGGGCACGTTGGGCGATGTCACCTGGGGCAATGGCTGGGTCGATTTTGATCAAGATGGTGATCGGGACTTGTTCATTGCCTGCGGGCATACCGAGTCGAATATCGATCAGGTCCGCCTGAGCACTTCCTATGAGGCATGCAATCTCTTGCTTCTCAACTGCCAGGAAGGGGCTCGGAAGGGCCGGTTTGTCAACGTCACTCAAGGTTCTGGAAGTGGTATGTCGGTACGAAAATGCAGTCGAGGCGCAGCGTTCGGCGACTTGGACCAAGATGGCGACATCGATGTCGTGGTTCTGAATTCGCGCAGTGGGCCGACGCTCTTGCGGAATGACACCGCAAACGGCAACCACTGGTTGCAGCTCAAGCTGCAAGGTACCACGAGCAATCGTGCCGGCATTGGCGCGCGTGTGCGCGTCCGCGCGGGGCCCCTGGTGCAAGTGGACGAGGTCCATAGCGGCCGGGGATACCAGAGTCACTGGGGGACGCGGTTGCACTTCGGCCTGGGCCAACAAACGCACATCGACCGCATTGAGGTCACCTGGCTGGGTGGCAAGCGTGACATGCTGGAGAATATCGAGGTGGACCAATGCCTGACCATCGTGGAAGGCAGGACTAGTCCTTCAACTCGAAGGTGAACTGGTTCGGCCCAGCTTCGGTTACGGTAGCTTGCAGGCCGGAGGTCTTCGGGTGGGCATATTTTTCGGGGATGCGGCTCTTCTTTTTAACCGGCTTGCCGAACATGCCGCCTGGTTGGCCATAGAGGGCCGTGGGATCGGTGTTTTTCTCCGCCGCCGCCGATTTTTCGGGCAGGTCGGAAATGGTCACGGTATGGGTTCCCAGCAAGGCACCATCGTTCTGGTCGAAGGTGGAAATTTGGAATTCGCCCTTCTCATTGGTGACCCCGAATCCGGTTCGGGCCGCCGCGCCTTCCAGTTGGAAGGATATGGACAACCGCTCCAGCGGCTTGCCTGCCATGGTGACCGTTCCCGACACGGGCATGGTGGGCGGAAAATCACTCGAGTTGCAACCGGCCAACAAGGCGACGATCAGAGTTGAGAACAGGCTGGTTCGAGGCGAAATGAACATCCCTTTAGGCTCCTGGCATTATTGCTCCCAGCCACCCACCACTTGCCCGTCACTGCGGTCTCCCAACCGCTGATAGGTCAAGTAATCGATGGATTCCGGCAGAAAATGGACCGATGCGTCGACCGCCACAAAGTTAGCTCCGCCCGGATGTCGTGATTTGAAGCCCATGCCGGTCATCCAACTATTGGTGTGGAAACAGTCCACCGTCCCCGTGTCATGACCGGGTGCTTCATCCGCGCAGGTGGGGAAGTTGATGGGGGCTGTCGTGGCGGTCCAGATCCCGTTGCTTTCGGTCCAACTGATCGAACGGCTGTGGTCGCCACATTTCGGCAGAACTTCGCCCATTAAGATCACGTTGGAAGTGCCATCGGTAACTTCCCGGATACCCGCTGCCCAGTAGAGCCGGGCAAAAACACCAGAGATGACCGACGGCGTCGGGTCGTAACGCTCGCGGGGAGGAATGCTACTGATTTGGTAATAGAATCCATGCGACGCTTCTCCGGTACCAAATCCGTTTCCAGGGTATTGGGTGCAAGAGCCTCCTGCTCCAGGGCCCATGGCTTGAAAACCCATCGAGGGGGCGTAGTTGGTGTGGATTAAGTCCTCGCGAATGGGCTCATAGTCGTCACTGGGGCAGCGGAAGCCGGGGACCTGCTTGGGACCAAAGCCCAAGGTTTTGAACTGGGTGGCAACATCGCCGCTAAAATCGAGCTGATTGTACAAACTTTGCTGTTCGAGAAAGGGCAACAATTTTACCAGTCGGCTCCCCTTCCGATGGGGGCCAGGAGACCATAGGGGCGGTCCCGGCCTTGGGGTCTGGTTGGTAGGGCTGTCTGGTGGATTATGCGAACCATAGGGGAAATGTCCTTGTAGACCATGATAATTCTGCATGGCCAGACCAAATTGCTTCAAATGGTTGGTGCACATGGCCCGTCTGGCCGATTCGCGCGCTGCCTGGATGGCTGGCAGCAACAGGGCGACCAGGATTCCGATAATGGCGATGACCACCACCAGTTCGACAAGCGTGAAACCAAAAATCCCGCGCAATACATTTCGCATCGGAATTCCTGGGAATGTTGAGGATATCGGACGATGGGCGAAGGTCCATTGTAGCATCAAGACTAACGTTATACCAAGCCTAAACTCTTTTTCGGTGGAGAAGCAATGAAAGTGCACTCGTACAGCCAGGGAGCCACCTGGTCGGGGCGGTGTTTTTCTTGTTTTACAGTCCAAGCGTTGTCAGCGGACCGTTTCCCACTGTTGGGTTTTCCCGCTCCGCACGATGGCATCGATTGCTTTCATGTTGGCCACGGCATCTGCGAGTGGGGTGGGGACCGGGGTGTCGTCGAGGATGGCTCGAGAAAAGAGGTCGGCCTGGATTCCGTAATGATCGCAGGGGTCGAATCGAATTTCTTCGAGTGTCTCCTCAATTTCCAGCCATGCCCGGCAAGGCTGGTCGGTCGGCGGAATGAAGGGCGTTTCCAATTCCAGCCGGCCTTTGGTTCCCAGCACTTGCACCCGCTCGTACGGTGCGAGTTGCGTCGCACAGGTAAAGGTCGAGGTTCCGGCTGCAAACCGCAGGATCCCGGAAGTCAATCGATCGACACCGAACCGGGAGTCCTCCTCCAGGATGCCCATGACCCGTTCTGGCTCGGCGCGAAAGAGAAATCGTGAGAGCGAGAGCGCATAGCAGCCAATGTCCATCAGACCCCCGCCACCCCACTCCGGGTGGTTCAGGATGCTTACCGGATTGTCTTCGTAAAATGAGAAGAAAGTGTGAATCGTCCGTAAGGTGCCAATTCGTCCTTCTTCAACCATTTGCCGGGCCCACTGCCATTGGGGATGGAAGCGGTACATGAATGCTTCCATCACTTTCAGGTGTGGATGCAGCGAGGCGGCTTCCATGAGTTGTTCCGCTTCGGCCGCGGAGAGGCCAATCGGTTTTTCACACAGTACGTGTTTGCCGGCTTCGAGGGCTCGGATGGCATATGGCACATGGAGGTGGTTGGGTAGCGGCAGGTAGACCACGTCGATGTCCGGATCGTCCAATAGAGATTCGTACGAGCCATGGGCTTTGGGGATCTCGAATTGCTTCGCAACCTCCCTCGCTTGGTCGCTTTGCCTCGACGCAATCGCTACGATTTCCGCATGTTGGCAATAGGGCGCTTTCCGCAGCGCCGGGATGACCGCCTCCCTGGCAATGGTTGCGGTGCCTAGAATTCCCCAACGCAGGCGAGTTGTCATGGTATCCAGTCTTTTCTTTCTTGGTTTTCGTGATGTGCGTTAGGATTGTTCGAGAAATAACTGTCCGATGTCCCCTCGCCTCTTTGGGGAGAGGGCAGGGTGAGGGGCCTGGAAATATGCCAGTTATTTCTCGAACAATCCTTACGCACAAAAATTAAGCTTCTTTTGTCAAACGTACCTTTTCGGGTAAGCGTTCACGGTAAAAGGGCGTAATTTTCGTTCTTAATCTTACTCTTACTCTAAATCCCCGGTCAGTCCCCCCCTTGGATTAAGATTAAGAGTAAGATTACGATTAAGAAAAGCCTAACACGGCCTCCGGCCGTGAACGGCTGCGAATTATTGACAAGTTTATGCAATTGGACGTCTTGAGAGAACGTGATGGAAAACGGGCGATGAAAAACCGACAGCCGAAGAGGAATTCGAAAACGGTAGGGATCATTCCGGCTCGACTTGGTTCGGAGGAGGTGCATGCCAAGGTGCTGGTCGATCTGGGTGGCAAGCCGGTCATTGCCCATGTCTATGAGAAAGTGGTCGCCTCGGGGCTCTTGGATGAAGTGCTGATCGCTGCCGATCACCCGAGGATCCTCGAAGTGGCTCACCAATTCGGCGCGATCACCTATCGAACCCGGCAGGAGCATGTTTGTGGAACCGACCGGGTGGCGGAGGCGGCCCGTGAGGTTTTTCCCGCTGCCGAGCGGATCGTCAATATCCAGGCGGACGAGCCGTTTCTGAATCCCGGGATGATCGCTCAGGTTCTCGAGCCGATTGTTGCCGATTCGAACTGGGATATGGCCACACTGGGCTGCTCCTCCGACGACGAGGCAGTGTTCGGTTCCCCCTTCACGGTAAAGATTGCTCGTTCGTCGGCCACGGGACGGGCCCTCTATTTTTCACGGGCAATCATTCCCTATCCGCGCTACCAGCAGCAACGAACCACCTTGCAGCACATCGGCATTTATGCCTATCGCATGGAATCCTTGCAACGGTTTGCCGAACTGGGGCCTTCGGAATTGGAATTAGCCGAGGGCCTGGAGCAGTTACGGGCCCTGGAAGCGGATATGAGGATTCGGGTGATCGAGACCGACTTGGATTATCCCCGTATCTCCATCGATACCCAACAAGATATCGACCTGGCCGTGCAGTGGCTCCGGGATCGAGGTGGTTGATCCATGGCGGTCGGATATCTACGCACACTGAAAACGGAACGAACCACGAATAACACAAATTGACACGAATAGCAGTGTCGTTCAAGTCAATCGCATCAAGATAAATCAGCAGACGGAGTGCGTTCACCAGGTCGTTTTTTACTTTTTATTAGCGGTTTACTCTTTTATTGAACGGTGAACAGTTCCCTGAAATACCGAAGTTATTTTTGTTCGTTCTTAAGCTGAAAGAGGCCCCGCATGAAAGTGATCGGCATGATTCCCGCCCGTTATGCTTCCTCGCGGATGCCAGGCAAACCGCTCGCTTCAATCTTGGGTAAATCGATGATTCAGCGAGTTTACCGGCAGACCTTGCGGGCCGAATCGGTCGATGAGGTTTGGGTGGCGACCGACGATTCGCGGATTGCTGATGCCGTGGCGTCCTTTGGCGGCCGCTCGATCATGACTTCACCCGACTGCGCCAGCGGCACCGACCGCCTGGCGGAAGCTGCCCGACAGATCGAAGCCGATCTGATTGTCAACGTCCAGGGGGATCAGCCGTTCATTGATCCGCGGATGATCGACGAGGCGGTTGGGCCGCTTTTCACGGAGCCGGAATTGCCGATGGCAACGCTGATCCATCCGATCCATAAAGTGGCCGACCTGCAGGATCCGGGGGTTGTGAAGGCGGTCATCGACGGATGTGGCAACGGCATGTATTTTTCACGTTCGTTGATTCCCGCTCCTCACCACGAGGTTGCCCATGTGGTGTACGAGCATGTCGGGTTGTATGTCTATCGGCGTGATTTTTTATTCACCCTGGCCAATTTGCCACAAACGGTCCTGGAACGGGTCGAAGGGCTGGAGCAACTGCGCGTCCTGGAGCATGGTTACCGCCTGCGGTGTGTCGTGACCCAATGCGAAGATAGCGAATTGAGTGGATTCAGTATCGATACCCCTGACGACGTCCGTCGGGGCGAGGCGATGCTTCGTCAACGCGGATTGGAGTAATCAGCCGTGAATGCCTTGCCAACCACGACCGACCCGAGTTTGATCGCTCACTTGAAAGCGGATTTGCCCGAGCGGGTGCGGCAAAATGTGCAAACCGCCGTGGACCATATTGTCGAAGCCAAACAACGTGGTGGCCAGGTCGTCGTGGTGACCGGAAGTGGACCGAATCTACACGAAGGGGTGACCACGCTCCTTGCCGAGCTGATACGCGTTGGTGTGGTCGATGGGGTGACCACCAGTTCGGCGGTCATCGCTCACGAAATGGCCGGTACGCTCGATCGAGTGAAACGGGTCGATGGTCTGACGCTCGGTTTGCCCGCGGCGAGTTTGCCGCATGGCGGCCACTTTGAACTGACGGTGATGGCTGCCGAAGCATTGCACGCCATCGGTCGTGAGTACCCTCTGGACGACGACCTGCTGCAGCGTTTGGCGGCTGCTCCAGGAGACCAGATTATCAAGGCTGCTGGAAACATGGCCTACCCGATGGGGTATCGAACCGAAAAATTGGCCCTCGAAATTCTCGCGATGGCCCGAGCCGAGAACGCTCCGTTGGAAGAGATTGCCGGTCGGGGCGCCGATCCACGAACGATGCTTGGCGCTGGGCAGCGGCGTGGGGTGCCGGTGCTGGTCACCATTCCGCAGCTGGTGGGTGGGGGAGGGGTCGGCCTGGCCATTGGCGACAGCATCTCCATTTCCGAGCGGAGCGAAAGAGTGGCTCGGCTGCTGGACGCGGCTGATGTGATCATCGAATCGGCAGTCGCCCTGACCCAGGAAATTCACGATGGCCCGTTCGAAACGTACACGGGGCACGGAGTCTGGGCCGGTTGGGACGGCCATCCCACCTATTCCTTGCGTGAGAAGAGTTTGATCCGCCTCGACCTCGACCCGAACCTGGAGAAGGTTTGTCAGATGGAGCGAAGCAGCGCGTCGGTCCAGCAGGCAATCGACCAGGGCTTACCCAAGACCAAGCTACTGGAAGTCCCTTTCCGGATGGAAATGTCTGGCTTTGCCCGCTTGCCGGGAAGCATCCCACTGATCGGCGATATCGGCCAGTTGTGGCCAATCCTCGCCAGCGAAGTAGCCCAGCGGCTCAACCTGGAGCTGCGGTTTATGTCCTATCCCCAGCAAACCGAGCCAGGCCAGGTGATGCGCGAATGGATCGTCGACACCGTCCAGCCCGTGGTCCGCGATAGGGTGCTGCCCGCGGGGTAATTCCCGTCCGTAAACCACCAGCTCTGCTGGTGGTACGTAATTGCTCATAGTCGAGAAAGGTTACCCCGTTTTACCGAAAATGCAAGATGTTGATAAACGCTAGTAATAAGGGCTGACGCGGAGGCTCAGCTCATTGGGTCGACCGGTCCTGGCTGGGATGCGCGGGCATGGGACCGCTGGCGTCCGGGTCGGCGGAAACACTACCAGCAGGCGCCCCTTGCGATCGGCCGGGAGGGATCGGGGGAACGCCCGCCGGGGCGGGGTGCTCCGTTTTTGAACAGCCCATCATGAACGTTTCCAGCAGTAGCAGTAGGAGTATGCAACGCAACATGAAAATTTCCACGGTAAGAGTTACGGTTTGCCTTAGTTCGGGCTGTCGAGGAATTCTCCCCCGGCCCGGGTGGCCAGTGCTTCGATGATCGTTGGCGTGACGGACTCTCCCGAGGTTGCCTGCGGCCCGCCAGCCGCGTAAGTGAGAAACCGTACGGAACCGTCGGTCATTGCCCAGTTCGCCCCGCCCGGGTGCAAACTCCAGAAATGATACCGATGGGAATCTTGCGGATCGTCGAGTGTTCCGTCCCGAAAGAAATCGGGAGCGGCACTTGGAGTGATAGGGCGTTCGAGGACTCCTAACGCAACGTCCGTCGTGCCGAAGCTTGGATGATCGCCGGCTCCGGCCCATTGCCAGCCGTATAGCAAGTTATTGGAAGGGGGGCGTTCGCCGATCAAGAACGTATGGCTCGTGCCGTCGGTGACCTCCGCCATCTTCACGCCGGAATTCACATAGACCATTCCATCCTGGCCACCCGCTTCCAGGAACTGGTTGCGACCCGTGACGGCAAGGTAGGAGGTGAGCGACGAGACATGTTTTCCATTCGTCGACTCGTTGCGTTCACGAATGCCTGTGGGGCAAATGAAAGTCGGAGACTTGTAGGCGACGACATCCGAACCGTCGGGCATCGTTTGCCACCAAGGCCAGGCTGAAAGGTCCACGGCGTCCGAAAAAGTAGACAGTTCAATGTGGGGCGCGATTCTCATGGCCCAACTCCAGAAAGCTCCTTCTCTCGGATCGCCTTGGGGGAACACGCCTCCTGGAGGGCGCTCGCGCTGGTATTGGGAGTACCAGTTCATGCCAATCTGGTGGGCGGCAGGGAAACGGCCAAGCGCGTCATGGAACTGGTGCATTCCCAACGCCAGTTGCTTCATGTTGTTGATGCAATGCGTACGGCGGGCAGCCTCTCGCGAGGCCTGGATGGCCGGCAACAAGAGGGCCGTCAAGATCCCGATGATGGCAATCACCACTAGCAATTCGATCAGAGTGAAGCCACGGGGATGTTGTCGTGGTGCCGTCCTGAACATGGTCATAGTAATCTATTCTTTACCATCATCGGCATCCCGGCAAGTTCCGCCTCAATGTCAGGTTCTGGTGTCATTTCCGTCGCTATTGATTATACCGCACGTTTGGAAATGCGGCTTGCGGAAAAAATACATGCCAAGAGAAGCCGGAAAGGCCGCTAATTCCTGTCCGTAAACCACCAGCTCTGCTGGTGAGTACCCATCAGGCTCCGCCGTTCCGTCGTACTCGTACTCCTCCTCGAATAGAACCATTGGATGCAAACGAAATAGGAGACCATG
>JAJRWS010000154.1 GCA_024276705.1 Planctomycetota bacterium
GGGTTGGTCTCCTGGGTAATTCATGTTGGCGATTTCGTAGACATACCGGGCCAGCTCAGTAAGGTGCTGGACCGATTGGGCCTCCGCCCGGCCACCTCCCAGAACCTGGTAGCCTTTCTTTTTGAGAGCCAGGTTCCCCAGGACGGAAATCAGGTCGGCATTGCCGCAGCGTTCTCCCAGGCCATTGATCGTACCCTGTACATGGATCGCGCCGGCATCGATCGCTGCCAGCGAATTGGCGACCGACAGATCGCAGTCGTTGTGGGTATGGATGCCCAGGGGTACATCGACCGTGGCACCTGCATCCTGGGTGATCGAGGCGACCTCTTAAGGCAGGCTACCCCCGTTGGTGTCACACATCACGATGGTCGACGCGCCGCCCGCGACCGCGGCCTGGATTGTTTTGGCGGCATAGTCGGCGTTGGCCTTCCAGCCGTCGAAAAAGTGTTCGGCATCGTAGATCACTTCACGGCCTTCATCGTGCAGGTAGGCCACCGTTTCGCGGATCATGGCCAGGTTTTCTTCTGGTGAAACTCCAAGAACTTCCCGGACATGGAAATCCGAGGTTTTGCCAACGATGGTGATGACCGGTGCGCGCGATTCGAGCAAGGCTCGCATGCCCGGGTCGTCCGCAGCTTTCATGCCTCGGCGGCGCGTCATGCCGAACGCACAGAGGCGAGCCTGGGTGAGTGGTTCCTGGAGAAGGCGTTGGAAGAACTCCGCATCCTTGGGGTTGCTTAGCGGGTAGCCACCCTCAACGAAATCGAAGCCGAGCTGATCAAGACGGCGGGCAATGAGCAGCTTGTCTTCCAGTGAAAAACTGATGCCTTCACCCTGGGCTCCATCGCGGAGAGTCGTGTCGTAGATTTGGATTACGGTCATGGACTGGGGGCTTGGGATAGGAGAAATAAAATGGGCCGTAAAAGAAAAAACCCTGCAGCCTTCGGGCTCAGGGCTGTGATTGCTTTGGTTTGACCGGCTCCAACCCCTTCGGCTACGTGCAGACAATCTTCACAATGACGCCGATAAGGTCAGGAAATGAAGTGCCAGGAATCGAAGACGTATTAGGCATTGAAGTCAAAATTTGTCGTGAAGTCGCCATGGTCTGGGGAAGGTATCTTATTCGAATATTATCGGTTACCGCAGAATAATCGAGTAATTCTAATATGCGACTTCTCGTTCTGTCAATGCCCGCTGATTCCCGTCCGTAAACCACCAGCTCTGCTGGTGAGTACCCATCAGGCTCCGCCGTTTCGTCGTGCTCGTGCTCGTACTCGTACTCGTACTCGAATGGAACCATTGGACGCAAACGAAACAGGAGGCCATGGATATTGATGATGACCGACCTTGCCTCTGACTTGGATTCGAGTACGAGTACCGCTGGGCTGAGTACGAGTACGATATTTATTCTCTAGCCCCTTTTAGGGGCTTTCCTCAAGCCACCGGTTTGGTCAATGCCCGCTGATTTCACGCGCTGTCCGCGTATTGTTCTTCTTCCTCGTCCTCTTCCTCCTCTTCATATTCCCACTCCTCTTCGTCTTCTAATTCGTCTTCCGCATCACTTTCTGCACCCTCCTCGTCGTCGTCCTCCTCCACTTCTTCATACTCCCACTCCTCGTCTTCGCCGAGCTCTTCGTCCTCCTCGGCTGAATCGTCGTCTGTTAGTTCGGTCTCCTCGTCCTCTTCCCACGCATCGGCTTCATCTTCCTCCTCCTCTTCTTCTTCCAGGAGTTCGGATTCATGGTTTTCCTCGACCCGTGCCGCAGGTTCATCTTCCCATGGCGCGGCCGGTTGTGGAGTGGATAAGCCGGCACGACTGCCTGCCGAAGGCACCGGTGGTTCTTCTTCCAGGTCACTCGGCTGGTCGACCCCGGGTAGAATTTTATTGCTACGGGAAGGTTTGGCCGGTACGTTGACGGCAGTCACGGTACTATTTGCGTTGTCGCTCTCTTCTCCTTCGCCATTCATTGCTTCCCACTCCGTGACCGAAAGCATGACCTCACGAGCTTGAGAGCCGTTGTATTCGCCGACGATGCCATCTTCCGCCATGTAGTCGACCAAACGGGCCGCGCGGCCATAGCCAATGCCAAGGTGCCGCTGCAGCAGCGAGACGCTGCCTCGCTGTTCCCGCACAACGATGTCAACTGCACTTTCGTACAACTCATCCCGATTTTTCAATTTTCCTGGAGCGGTGGCTTCCTCATCTTCCGGAGTCTTCAGTTCGACCAGCTCCTGGGCAAACTGAGGTGTGTCCGTACCGATCGCGTCGACCACGCGGGTAATTTCATCGTCGGAGAGGTAGGTGCCTTGACCCCGTAGCAAGGCACTGGTTCCAGGGGAGAGGAAGAGCATGTCTCCGTTGCCCAGTAACTTGTCGGCTCCCATCTCGTCGAGTACCACTCGGCTGTCGGTACGGCTGGCGACCTGGAAGGCGATTCTTGCGGGCAGGTTCGACTTGATCAGGCCGGTGATGACATCCACGGTCGGTTTCTGCGTGGCCAGGATCAGGTGGATGCCGACGGCCCGGCTTTTTTGGGCCAGGCGGATGATGTGTTGTTCCACATCCTTGCCCGCAGTCATCATCAGGTCGGCAATTTCATCGGCGATGATCACAATGAAAGGAATTTGCCTGGGAATCTGTTGCCACTCTTCCTCGCTTTCCGGTTCGATCCGCTCGCGTAATTCCTCTTCGCTGAGCTGGTTGTAGACGCTCACATGCCGCACGCCCGCTCGAGCAAGCAGTTGGTAACGCTCCTCCATCTTGTCGACGCTCCAGGAGAGGATCGCCTCGGCTTTACGCATGTCGGTCACCACCGGATGCATCAGGTGGGGCAGCTTCCGAAAACCGGACAGTTCGACCATCTTGGGGTCGATCATCAGTAGCCGCACCTCGTCGGGGCCCCGACTCATGAGGATCGACAAGATGATCGAGTTGAGGCAGACACTTTTTCCGGTACCCGTGCGGCCGGCGATCAGCAGGTGGGGCATCGCCGCCAGATCGACCACCAACGGCTTGCCTGCCACGTCTTTGCCCAGATAGAGAGGAAGCTTCATGCGATTGGCGCGGCCGTTGGTCTCTTCGATCACATCGCGCATCCGAACCAGTTGGCGGGTTTCATTGGGCACCTCGATCCCGACGGAATTCTTGCCGGGTATCGGAGCCACGATCCGGACACTGGGCACTCGGAGAGCAATGGCCAAATCGTCCGCCAGACCGGTTATTTTCGACAGTCGCAGACCGGCTTCCAGTTCGACTTCATACTGGGCGATGACCGGTCCGGTTTCGATTTCGACCACCCGAACATTTAGATTGAAATTTCGAAACGTTTTTTCCAGGATCTTGGCCTTGCGGCGGACTTCGAGCTCGTGTTGTTCGTAGGAGATTTCGTCACCTGGTAGCAGCAGGTCGAGTGAAGGAAGTTGGTAGTCGACATCCGTTCCGGTCTGCTCCGCCGCCGCTTCGAGCTGATCGATGATTTCGTCGTGAGCCGAATTTTTCGCTTTTTTCGGTTTTTTAAATCGTAGAGCATTGGTGAGCTTGTTTTGCAAAGGTGTCGAGGCCGTGGCCGGTTCTTTGTCGGAGGCCGAAAGAGCTTGGGAATCCTGTTCCGTCTGTTCCGGGTCCTCTTCGGTGGTACTGGCCTCGTCCTCACTGCGATGTTGGTCGGGAGTGCGAATTCTCAGAGTGGCCGTATTGTCCGTGTCGTCAGCGCTGGTTTCTTCCTCCTCCTCTCCTTCCTCTTCTTCCTCTTCGTACTCCCACTCGTCCTCCTCCTCCTCGTCCTCGTCCCCAGCATACTCTTCTTCGTGATCGGCAACTGGACGTTGGCCACCATGCGTTCTGGCGCGATGCCCCAGTTGACTCAGTTGCATCAAGCCTCGCCCGGAAGCGAGGGTCGTGGTGGCTGCCAATTGCAACAGCAAATAGTCGGTAGCCAGTAGGAGGCCGGCCAGCAGGACGCTTGCGGCCAGGATATAGGCACCTGTACTGGCAAAATGGTTCTCCAACAAAGCCTGGCCCATGGCCCCCAGGTAACCACCGGCTCCAATTTCCGGCCCTGGACTCATGGTGGGTAGTCCCATGGAGGCAATGGTGCAGAGGGCCATCAGTGACATGGACCAACCCACCGTGCGGAGTATGGGCTGATCGGGCTTTCGCACGGTAACCATCAAATAGACCACGACTGCCAGGGAGCCTACCAGGTAGTAGGCACCCAGCCCCAGGTTTTCCAGCAGGAAATTGCTGGCATAGGCGCCAACCCAGCCGCAGGCGTTCACAACCTCGGCGGGAGGTGGAGTGATCAGCGTTCCAGGAGGATCGGATGGGTGGTAACTTCCGAGTGACACGCCCAGGAAGAGGCAACACGCCAGCAGCAACAAAGTCAAAAGATCGAATTTCAGGCTGCGTTTTTCAAACATGGATGCATACCACGGTCGGGACCGGTCGCCCAACCGTCGAGCCATCATTGGCTCGTATTGGCTGGGATATTCGTTTGCAGGGCGCATCCATGCCCCATGACTTATCTTCGGTACCGTTTTTCACGTCGTGAGGCCACCCGTTTCGGGGTGGTCGCTGGCGAGTCGCCGCGGTCGACAGGTTGTTGGCGCGTACCGAGACGCTACGATTGGATTCGGCATGGAGATACGCTGTGAATTAGTTACGCCATGGGACGCGGGAAGTATTGCCTGGCCCCCAGGATGCGTAGGATTCGGATTGGCCGAACAACCCGTGCAACAGGATTGCGCGAAAGGCCATGGAGGCTGTAAACGCGGTTGCAGTGGGTGTGGGATCGAATTCTTCTCATAGGGCGTCACAATCCGGACAATTTCCGTTAGGCTGTAAGGCTGAGTAACCATTTGGAAGTACTGAAACCGATAAAGGCATCAAGCCAATGCAGACGTCTCAGCAGGTACTGGAAAACGAATTTTTGGAAGTTCGCTGCATGTTGGTCGAGATTGCGGCGACCCTTGATCGGTACGATCGGGCACCCTCGGGCGGTACGGAGTCAACGTCTGGAGACCCGCGGTTGGAGAAGATCCATCAAGCGCTGGTCATGTTGACCCATCGAGACGTCAACGATCGGAGTGAACGCTTGCTGAATCTGTTTACCGAGCTGGCTTGACACGTCCGCGCAAGGAACCTTGAACATGCAAATTATCCAACCTCACTACCATGGCATCGCGCGAACGACACAGGACTATGAACGGATGGCGATGTCCGGCGTGGTTGCAGTGGCGGAACCGGCATTCTGGGCCGGTTTTGACCGCAAATACCCCGAAACATTCCTGGACTATTTTCGTCAGATCAGCGAATTCGAGCCGACTCGAGCGGCCCAATATGGAATTCGCCACTTCTGCTGGGTTGCCGTGAATCCGAAGGAGGCGGAGAACCCATCGTTGAGCCGCGAAGTGCTGCGGCATATGCCGGAGTTTTTCAAACAACCGACCGTACTAGGCATCGGCGAGATCGGTTTTCACAAGACAACCAGGAACGAAGAGGAGATTTTTGCAGCCCAGTTGGAACTGGCGCTCCAACATGACCAACTGGTTCTGATTCACACACCTCATTTGCAGGACAAGGTGCGAGGGACACGTCGCACCTTGGAAGTGTTGAGAACCATGGATGTTGATCCAGCTCGGATCTGGATCGATCATGTCGAGGAGCATACAATCCGCGAACCGCTGGATGCGGGGTATTGGGTTGGGTTTACGCTTTACCCGATTACCAAATGCTCTCCAAAACGAGCTGTAGACATGCTAGAAAAATATGGCTCCGAACGGATTCTGGTTAATTCGTCAGCCGATTGGGGGCCGAGCGATCCATTTACCCTGCAACAGTGCATCTTCGAGTACCGCCGCCGCGGCCACTCATTGCAAGAGGCGGTGGAAGTGTTTCACAACAACCCATGCCGATTTCTTGGCCAGTGCCCTAAATTTGATATCCGGCCGATCCGCGTGGAGACGGTGGATTCCTAAGAACGTGTGTTAAAATTCAAATACCCTCACCCTGGCCCTCTCCCGCAAGCGGGCGAGGGGACTAGAGGAGTTGCTGCGCGGCCGATTTTCTGAATTTTAACACACGTTCTAAGACAATTGCATACGGCCGGTGGGTTCCA
>JAJRWS010000155.1 GCA_024276705.1 Planctomycetota bacterium
AATACGTACGTGGAAAGTACGTAGATGAAAAGGGTGTGATGTATCTATTTTGCTAATCGCCGGTTACCGACCTTAGCCATATTACACATCTCTGTGCCCCTTGAGCCGTAGTCGCTAGCCACGTTTTGTAGTGTTTGCGTTGTCCTCAAGGCACCCGAGGCTAGCGCCTACGGCTCAAAGTAAGTGGTATTGGGGCTAGCGCCTACGGCTCAAAGTGAGTGCCATTGGGCTCGCGCCCCAGGCTATCTGCTTTCGCCGCTCCGCGGCTGGTTGGCGTTGCGCATTGTCTTGGCTCATGTTGCTGTCCGCCGTAACCACGCGAATTTTCAGTTGGCCGATCACCTGACTGACCGGGGTAATTTCCGCCATCAGGTTGTCATTGGCGAGCGTGAATGCATGCAGTTTCAAATGGGTGGCACCGATGCCGCCGCGGCCGAGGGTGGCGTCGAGTCCATGCCAGCGGCCACCCCACCAGCCTTCGGTCCATAGGTGGAAGAGAAAGCCTTGTTGTTCGGGTACGTAGACCAGGCCTATCGCCAGCCGGGCGGGGATCTTGCGGGCCCGGCAGACGGCGGCCAGCAGGAGCGCATGTTCCGTGCAGTCGCCTTGGCGCGATTGGCAGGCTTCACGGGCGGAGGCGAAGATTTGCTGGTAACTTTTCTTGTCGATCCAGTCGTGGACCAGCTTTTCGAGGCCCAAGGCCACTCGTCTGGCGCTAGCTTCCGGCTGGCCGGCCGAAACCCGCCGTGCCAAAGCGATAACCTGGGGGTCGTCGGACTGGATGAAGCGCGATGGGGCCATGGTTTCCGCTGCCGGCAACGATCTCGACAAGGTATCGGCAGGTGTCCGTGACTGCCCGGCAGCTTTTGGTTGCAGATCGTCTTTTTCCCTGGTCAACCAGGCGGCCTGGACCGTCAGTCGCGCCCGCCGGGGATCGAGTGGTTCGATTTGCTGCCGCTCGTCCGTGGCAAACAGGTCTGCCGGAGGGTGGTCCCTGAGTTGCACCTGGTAGACGAGCTTCGCCTGCCCGAAAGGGTCCAGAATGGCGGGATCGATCGGCACTCGCGAGCCGGACATGATGTCGTACTGGGGCGCAGGAGATTTCCACTGCGCTACTTCACGCGTCGTCCGCTCACTGGTCAGATTCATGGTCGGTTCGAACGAGCGAATGACTTCGCCAGCCCCATCGCACCACAAGGTTCGGCGGGAAGTGGTTCCTTCGCGGCGGGTCGTGCAGTCGATGCGTAACAGGCGAGTCATGCCGGCAGCCATTTCAATGGTTTCGAACTCGATGGCACGCAGGTCGACTTGGGCGATCTGGTTGAGCAAGGGGACGAGGTACTGCAGCGTGCGCCGCTCACCCGGCACGAGCATCTGTTCGCGCAGCGACTCCTCGATGCCAAAATATCCCCGGGTCGCAGCAGGCCAATCGATGTTGCGTTCGCTGGGCCCCGTGGCCAGCAACTGCCGCAGATGGAGCTGACCGCCTGCCACCTGTCCGGTCTGGACGAGCGGGGTGCCGGTGCCGGTCTGTTGCTGTGAGTAGCAAGCCAGTAGTTCGCCGCTGGGTGTCGCTTCGCACCGGTAGGCAACTTCCAGGTGGACGGCCTGGCCTTGGCGCAGCACCCGCAAATGTTCGGTCGCCTCGGTCACGATTCTCGGCTGGCCTGACTGGTCCGTTTGTCGCTGGCCCGTTTGCCACTGGCCCATTTGTCGTTGGCCCGTTTGCCATTGACGCTGATGACTGCTTCCTACGCGTACGCCATCAATCGACAAGACGCTCCACGAATCGTGCAGCGGAGGAAGTTGCAGCTCGCTCTCAGGCAGGAAATCTTCGACCCATACCAGGATCGCCAACAAGGCGGCCACACTGAGGGCTGCGGGCAGCAAAATCAACAGCTGAGTGCCACGGGGACCTCTTGGCGGTTGGTTCCGGGAGGATAAAACCGATTCTTGCCGAGGATGGGCTGTAGATTTTGTATGGTCCATGGGCCTGTTATACACTTTTCCATGTCGATTGTGCCGATTTTATCGGCCACTCGACCCGCGAAAAGGAAAGCCCATTCGCACCGTTTGGCGGGCGGCATGGAAACGTAACCTAGGTTTCATTGGAAGCCGGCAGACGGCCTCTGGGAGCGATCATTCCGGCCCTGCCTACCACCCAGGTAGACAGCGTTTCAGGGTTGGTTGCAAGAAAATTCCAGCCCCTTCGCCCGAGTGTTTTGAAAATTCAATTCCGAATGCGGACCAGAGCACGTGTAGTTTAGCTTTCACTTATATTTGCTAGGACCCAGCAAAGAGTGTATCGATGGGATTTCTGAAAAAGTTCTTTCGCAATGTGTTCGAAGAAGACATTGTCCCGCAATCCAGCGGCAGTAGTTTCGAGTGTCTGGACGAAAGTACGCTGGAGGCCCATTTGGGCGTCAATCGCTATGGGAGTTTTTCGCTGAGCGACGCGGTCAGGCCTTCGTACGATCTCGAGGTGGTGCCCTCGGCCGGTTTTCGGCATGACACCTACCGGGATGAAACCACGCGGCAGAATGTGCCCGTGCTGATGGCGGCCGCATCCAAGGAGAAACTTTTCGACACCTTCCTGGAACTACTTGACCCGTTGGGGCCGGTGGTCGATGTGGTGCTCGAAACGAGTCACGACTATGCCCAGTCCGGGCACCGGGATTTGTATCGCGAGCATATCGACATGCCGATTCTGCAGAGTATTCTGTGGGATTTTGAAGAATTGCTGGTCCACGATGGTTGCACCGGCATTGCCGTTTTGAATTCCAGTATTCCGCAGGAAGTGCAACTGGATGAACACAAACTGTTGATTATTTACGGCGACGACCTGAAGGAATATGAGTATCGGCTGGTCGATGCCGAGCTTCCTTGCCGGGACGACATGCAATTCATTACCGAAGCAGAGCATGTCCATTCGACCAACGACGAGTTCATCCAGCAGTTTGAACAGCTCAAAATGCGTCTGGGCATCGACAACGAAGGGTACTGAGGCGGCTGGAGAGCCCCAGAGCGACATCCCCCCTCGTGTGTGGCACGACCCTGGAGCCAGGGCGAGGGATGATGGGAAGGCCAGCAGGCTTGGGCCCCCTGGCGAAGGGCGTGGTTGCCGCGCGTGGGTGCCAGGTTGTCTTTGACTCGTTGCGAGCCAACGATCATCACATCCAAGTGCTAGCACCGGTAGCATTCGGTCGCCCATTCGCCCTTGCCATGGCGGGGCCAATTCACGAAGATCCGCGCCTCTATTCCTCCCCATCCGATGCAGGTCCGGCCATTCTTGTTTCACGCGCATTGTCCTTGAATATCGCCC
>JAJRWS010000156.1 GCA_024276705.1 Planctomycetota bacterium
ACCGGCTGGCGCCAGAGTACGAGTACGATTCAAGGCCTGAACTTTCAATCCATGGATGACCTTGAAAAACTCTCGCCGGACCGCACGAAGCCTGTCAGGGTCGCACGGCCAGAGGCCGTGGATTTAGAGTGGATTAATCGCGCAACTCCCCTATTTCAATATCTCCGAACAAGGAATCAACATGAAAGTGCGTGAAATGGCACTTCCGCGTGGTGACCTGGTGACTCGGCGACTCCTGGAGACGAGGCGCCAATTTCGACAACTTTGGTTCAAGGTTTGGAGTGGCGGATTTATAATCGTGTTGGCCGGTTTTGCGCTGACCTGGTTTTTACTGGAACCAGCCCCTCCCAGAACGATTGTCATGGCTGCGGGTAGTACGGATGGTGCCTATTACGGATTTGCACGCCAATATGGCAAATTGCTTGCCCACCATGGCATCACGCTCGAGATACGGTCGACGGCCGGTTCGCTGGAAAATTACCAGTTGCTGGCGTCCGACCCGGATGTCCATCTGGCCATGGTGCAAGGAGGAACCGCACCGGAGGCCACGCTTCGATCGAATCAGGTCGAGGCCATTGCAAGTATCTATTTTGAGCCGGTTTGGATTTTTTATCGGTCAAACGAACCGTACCACGATCTGCGCCGTTTACAAAATACGATAATCGCCATTGGTAAAAATGGGAGTGGTACTCAATCGATTGCAAAAATCCTCTTGGCGGAAAATGGGATTAATCTCTCAGACCGATCCAAGATCGTTCCGGTGGGTGGCAAGGAGGCAGTCCGACAATTGATCAAAGGCCAGGTGGACGCGGCAATCTTTGTCATCTCGCCCACCTCACCGATCATCCGCAACTTGTTGCAGGAAGGCCAGGTGCGTTTAATGAGCCTTGACCGATCCGCTGCGTACCCTCACCGGCATCCGTTTCTCTGTCGTGTCACGCTGGAACGGGGTGTCCTCGACCTGAAAAATGACCTGCCAAGGCAGGATGTACAACTGATCGCACCCGCGGCCAATTTGGTCGCAGCGCCCGATCTTCACGATTCGCTGGTACCGTTACTGCTGAAAGTGGTCTCGGCAGTTCATACCAGAGGAAACACCCTGGTCCAAGCGGGCCAATTCCCTTCGCCCAAGCTGGTGGAATTTCCACTGAACGAATCAGCTCGAATTTACTTCGAATCGGGACCCCCTTTTTTACAATAGTACCTGCCCTTCTGGGTGGCCGCCGGCATTGACCGGAGTAAAATTTTCCTACTCCCCATCATGGCGTTGCTCATCCCCTTATTTAAATTGGCTCCCCCACTCTACCGCTGGCGCATCCGTTCGCGAATTTACCGTTGGTATGAAATTTTGCGTGAGATCGAGGGAGAATTGTGTCAGGATGCCGAACTCAAAGTCTTGCGTAAACACGCCGCCACACTCTCCAGCATGGAACAGGAACTCGACGATCTCGATTGTGTGCCACTGGCCTACATGGAGGAATTTTATAACCTGAGGCTCCATGGGGAGTTCGTCGACCGCCGGGTCACTCGGGCGCTGACAGCTGCCGAGAAACCCACGCCACAAGACCCGGAAAGAAACGTGGCGGATACGACCACGGTCGTGGACGATTCCTGAAGAAACATGTGCCCCCCAGTGGCAAAAAGGCCCAGTGGCAAAACTCCAACAGTATCTTCCGAGTCCGCTGGGAGTGATTCGATCCCAGTCTAGTCAAACTTGGTGGCTGCCACCTTTTTCGACCTTTTTCCCTTCGCCCAGCCCACTTGCGGGAATTCGGAGTCAAAATGATTGACAATTCCGTCGCCGGAGACTAATAAGATAGATAGGTCGACAACTGCGACCAGGCGTCAGGAAGGCCCTCTTTTCTTTTCATCTACCTGGAGTAAACACTATGAAGTGGCAAATTTCTTTGGTCGTGGCCGCTGCCTTGTGCCTGGCCACAACCTCGTACGCCGACTATTGGGCCGAAACGTTCGACAATGGTCCCACGGGCGGCTTTGACCAGGTGTGGACACCTCACGACTGGGGGGCCGCTAGCGGTTTACCAGCGCTGCAGGTCTATGAGATCAGTCCCGCATCGGGCGGTCTCGACAACAGTTACTATGGCGTATTCGGTGAAGACCGCACTCCGTTGGGACCTGGGAATGAAATCGATTTTTCCGAGGACGATGGTGAATTCCCACCCGAAGCGGCCCTTCAATTTACCTCGGTCGACGCAGTCACGTTTGACGACAATGGTGGTCATTTGTATGTCGAGATGAGGATCAATCCGGCGCTGGTGAGTGCACGGAATATCCCGTTCATCACCACGAACATGCAGGTGAATACCATCCCCGGGGACCTGTTTCAGGAGCAGTTCAATTTCCTCAGCATTGAACGGAATCCGGACCAGGATCCAGTGGATCCCACCACATGGGAATCAGACGTTGGCATCTTCAATCCCGACTTATTTGGTGGAACGGAAAGCTATGGTTTTGCGGAGTCGGGCGGTGGCAGTCCGCGCCCTGACGGCATGGAAGGGCAGCCATACACAAGCGAGTTAATTCTTGGTTTTTGGGTTATCCCCAATGCCGATCAATACGCATCGCGACCCGATATCTTCGCAGGGGACACATTGCTCTTCGGTGACATTCGCCAGGCGGATGGGACCGTGATCGTCCAAAGCAATGATGACGACGTGGATGGCCTCTCGATGGATCTTGACAATTTTGGGGAACCGTTGCCGAACGGACCGGTGGGCATCGGCTTCTACAACGATGGCTTCGAGACGTTGCCCAGCACCTATGAGGGTATCACAATCGATCAGATTGTCGCGATGACCTATTACGACGGCGATTTTGAAAGCGACGGCGATGTGGATGGCAATGATTTTCTCACCTGGCAGACCGGTTATGGCACCGCGACTTATGCCGGCCCCAGGACCGGCGACGCCGACTGGGACGCCGATGTCGACGCAGACGATCGGCTCATGTGGGCGGCCAACTTTGGCGTTGACGCTCGAGCAGACGCACTGGTTGTGACGGGCGTGCCCGAGGCATCGAGCCTTGTGCTGCTGCTTCTCGGTAGCCTGGGCCTCTTCCGCTACGAAAGACGGAGCTGTTAGCCCGGTAGCCATAACACGAACGCGGGCAAAGGGACGGGTCATCCGTAAGGGTGACCCGTTTCCGTTAGTTCTATCCCCGCTCCGAAAATCCTGATTCTTACAGATTTGCGGAATCGAATTCGTGTGGCTGTCCCCCTATTGCCCCTATTGCCCCTATTGCCCCCCTATAGACCCTATTAGCCCTTATTATCCTGGGGTCCGCTATACTGGAGAGGTCACCCCAAGAACGCGGATTTCCCGAACCGTGCGAACGCTCCCACGGCGATGACAACACCATGCCACCAACGCCCACGTGCCTATGTCCAACGTTGACCTGCCCATCATGAACAACCCACCCGCGGGCAGTCCGTCAGCCCATCAATGGGCCGCCCGTGGCTGGCGGTCTCCACTGGCCATTTTTGTCACCGCGCTGCTGGTGATCGAATCGGTGACCGGACTGTGGATTTATCTGGCGCCGTTTCTGGTCGCCACGGAAATCCAATTGCTGCTACACACCGTGGTCGGCTTGGCCATGCTTGTTCCCACCCTGGTCTATCTAGTCAGCCATTTCCTGGTCTGGTATCAGCAAAAGCCTTCGGTGGTGATGGTACTTGGCTACTTGCTCATGCTGATGGTGATGGCATGCATGGCGAGTGGGTGCGTCCTCACCTGGAACGCGGCGTTGGGCCCCAAGATGGTGGATTTCTGGGATCTGGTGCATGCGGTCAGTGGGTTTGGGTCGGCGTTCCTGATCCTGGCGCACCTGGCGCTGGCCTTTGCCCGCAGGCGTCACCTCGCCATGCGGATGCCTGAGTTCCGCCAGAGCCTGAACCAATTCGCCCGGGGAACCCTTGCCTGGTCGGCTCTCACCCTGGCCATCGTCGTTGCCGGCACCTGGATTTACCCCAATCCGGCCGTGGAATTCGCGCCGCCCGAGGACTATGGATTGTCCCAATACATTGAGCAGTTCGATGAGTACCGAGGGAACCCTTTCGCGCCCACTTACGCCCGCACGGCAAGCGGCAATTTTATCGAGCCGAATTTACTTGCCCATTCCGCGTCGTGCGGAACCGCCGGTTGCCACGAGCAAATCTACCAGGAATGGTCACCGAGCGCGCATCGATTTTCAGCCATGAATCCGCCTTTCCAACAAGTCCAAAAAAACTTTGCCATCGATCGCAACCCGGCGGAAACCCGGTATTGCGCCGGCTGCCACGATCCGATCTCACTGTTTTCCGGCGCCCGCGACATCCAGAACCTGGAACTGACTTCCATTGGAACTCAAGAAGGGTGTTCGTGCGTGGCTTGCCACAGCATTTCGAAAGTCGACCAGCGGGGCAATGGCGACTATGTGCTGACACCCCCAAAAAAATATCTGTGGGAACACACCGAAGGCTGGCGCAAGTTCGTCTCGGATTTCCTTATCCGGGCTTACCCGCGGCAACACCTGGCGGACTACGACCGAAGTCTCCAACGTTCGCCGGAGTTTTGCGGGGCATGCCACAAACAGTTTATTCCCGAAGCGCTCAACCGGTTTGGTTTGAGTGCGGGCCAGAACCAGTACGATCAATGGCGTAAAAGTCACTGGCACTCGGACGACCCGGAAACCGACTTGTCCTGCATCGACTGCCATATGCGGCTGGTTCCCAACTCGAGCGATCCGGGCAGAGGCGAGGGCGGCGACGCCCGCCGATCACCGGATGATGGCGCCCACCGGCACCACGGGACCATTGCGACGAATATGTTCATGCCCGAAATTCTCAAATTGCCCCACCGAGAGCGACACGTGCAACTGACCAAGGAATGGATTCGTGGCGAAACGGTTATTCCTGAAATCGCCGACGACTGGCCGGAAGGCCCGGTCGCATCGGTGCAAATCGTGGGTCCTCGGCAAGCCGAACCAGGGCAGAAAATCCGCTTGCGCGTCATCGTGGTCAATCGCAAGGCGGGCCACAACTTGACCACCGGTCCACTCGACTTCACCCGCGCATGGATTCACTTGCGAATCGTCGACCCCCAAGGTGCGGTTCTGGCAGAATGGGGGGCGATTGATCCCGAATCGCGGCGCATTACCGACACGGCCGGACAGATTCACCAGATTGGGAACTCGCGCAAGGAAGGAACCCTGGTCCTGGAAGCGGAGCCGCTGGATCAGGATGGCAACCCCTTGCGTCAACACGAACTGTGGAAGAAGGCGGGAGGACGGGGAGGGCGGGTGATCTTTCCCGGCCATTCCGACAACCAGGTTTACCAATTCACCATCCCCGAGTCAGGTTCGAGTCGTCTCACGGTCCAAGCCGAGCTGAATTTCCGCCGCTACCGGCAGGATTTCCTGGATCTGGTGGTTCCCGACATGGAAAGGGAAACGGGCGTTTATCAACCGACCGTCACCCAATCGAGTGACACTTTGGCTATTGAGATCGCCCCTTCCCGAGATGAATAATATGCTGAAGTTTTCCACCCACTCACGCCGGGTCCGGAAAATCTGGTACTCCATCCTGGCCACGATACTGGGAACCG
>JAJRWS010000157.1 GCA_024276705.1 Planctomycetota bacterium
CAAGGTCGTGGGGGTTCAAGTCCCCCCTCCGGTACTACTGTTTTTATAGTCTCAACTCTTCTTTGGCCCTCTCGCGGCCCAACTGGCATGTTACGCCATGTGCAACAGATGTGCAACACTTTTTCGTTGCCATCGTGTTCCCAACATCCCCCCTGAGCATATTGCCCATTGAGGTACAATGGATCGGTGGATACTTTATTGCCGAGCCGTCCTTCCAGGCGTAAACTAGAGCGCTATGGAAAGCATGGAACAAAACGTGGGCGATTTTGCAGCCGACGACCTCAGAGTCTTCGAGAAGGTTCTTGGGCATAAGCTCCAAGAAAACCAGCGGGTCATTATTCAGGTGATGGATATCGACGCAACCAAGACAAATGGTAGTAACTCTCAGAATGGCCCGTCCAGAACCAACCTGGACGATTGGGCGATCTTCCAAGATTTGAGCGACAAAGAAACCGCCGAGTTGGAGTCCGTTATCCTTGAGCGATCACCCGGTCGTGATATTGACATCTAATCACCATGGACGCAGCTCTACTCGATACGGATATCCTGACGGAATTTTTCAAGGGCCAGAATGCCGTTGTCAGAGGGCGTGCCGATGCCTATCTTCAAACACATGGGCGGTTCGCAATTTCTGCGTTCACGTATTATGAAATTGTACGAGGACTGCGATTCAAGGATGCCTCGACCAAACTAAAGGCTTTTGATGGTTTGTGCCAAGGCGTACAGATTTTTTCAGTCGTTGGCGGCGTCTTGAATCAGGCGGCCGATCTTTGGGTTGCCGGCCGGAAAGGTGGGCATCCCCACCGCGATGCTGACTTGATCATTGCCGCGACCGCACTCGAACATGGGCGGACCCTCATCACCGGCAACACGTCTCACTTCCAGTGGATACCGGAGCTTCAGATCGACAATTGGCGTTAGTCGCTCCTGTTCACCCGAATTATGGTTCGACGTCGATCCCCTCTTGGGGGTTCAGGTAGTAACGGGGTAAAAAAGCTTCTCTCGCCTGCGGAGTAGCCCGCCGTGCCGCCCTGGACTAGCAAGGTGAAGAATGTGCAGCGAGAGCGAAGACGACGGGGCTCATTCTACAGTGATGCGAATCCTGTTTAATACTCCTGAAACACTGCAAAAACAGGGGGGAATTCTTCGGATAGACAAAAACGACCCACAGGCTTTGGCGAGCAGCCAAAAAATACTTGTAACAATTTATTCCTTGAAGACGTGTATCTAGTGAAAGCGTGTTTTCTGGCATGGCTGGCCATGGCTGAGAGTGACTAGGTAGATCACCAGAAACTGGGAGCATTTAGCTGACCGGAAATTTGATTTTCAGCCGAATTGCCTATAGCCACGGCAAAAAACATGCCAAAAGTGGTTCGACCTTCGGGCCGTCCACGACGTTTATTTTCTGCAGGATGTTTAATTGCTGCAGGACGATTTCTTACTTTTCTTGAAAGAGGGGATGTCTACATGAGATTCTTACAGGAGGCTGACCAAGGAATGAGAAAGCGATTGCTAAGCCTGGGTGTGGCTGTTTGCGCGGTGGGGTTTCTCGCTTCGCCGGCCGGTGCGGCCATCGTAGGTATTACGGCAGCCACGTGGGATGATCCGGGTGTGGTGAATCCGGGGCTGGCGAATCCGATCGTTAACCATACGAATCTTACGTCGATAACCGCCGGGACGACCTATTCGGTTCTCACGGCGGCAACCAGTGCGGCGGCTGTCGACGGCGGAAACCTTGGCGGCACACTGCTCTTTCCAGTCAATGAATCAGCACCGGCTTCTGGTCTCGCCGCTGTGACTGATGGGCTGAATGCGACAACTGGGGTAGCCAACATTGGCGATGGTGTGAACTTCTTCTTCGGCCAGAATGTTGATGGCGCAAATCTATTTTTCGTCGATTACGGCGGTGGAGACGCAACGCTTGTAAGGCCAATTGACGGGGCGGGTGCCCTTATCGGCGACTTTACTCTCAACACATTGGCGGGTGACCTCACACAATTTGCAATTATGAACAGGGCTAATGGGGGGATCGACCCCCTTCGAGGATTGGTTTTCAACACCAGCGATTTTATCGGTACCGGGGCACTTACCGGTGTTGAAGGAATTCGCTTGGCTAGCGCGGGATTAGACGTGATGGCCGTCGGGGTCGCCGCCGTCCCCGAGCCGAGTTCGCTGGCATTGGTCTTCCTCGGTTTCGGAGTCGCCTTGCTCCGACGACGAGCGAGTTAGGCACGCCGGCAACGATTGGAACCTGCAAAAATATCCCCGTGGTCGCACAGCGATTGCGGGGATGCTATTTTTTGGAAGCTTGCAGGACGGGTGCGAGTACCCATCTTTATCATTGCACGTCTCACAGCCGCCATGTCGTAGCGGATCGCGGGTAAAGTGAGACTTGGCTTACCTCTAACGACCGGAAAGACGTTCGAGTCGAAAACAATTCGTCGAATTCTTTTCGTAGCATTTTCGTCATTCGGCATTTGCCTCAGTCTTGAATGCTTGTAACAATTTGTTCCTTAAAGACGTGTATCAAATGAGAACGTGTTTTATGACATTTCTGGCGGCTTGGTAATACACATGGCTGAGGGTGACATGGCTGAGGGTGACAAGATCGATCGCCAGAAATTGGAAGTATTTACGGAGTTGTTGGCCTCTTGCCAGACGCAGCTGATCGCCTATGCATTTGCCTTAGTGCAGAACATGGCTGATGCGGAAGATATCTGTCAGCGGGCCTCACTCGTCTTGTGGCAGAAGTTTGAGCAATACGATCCTGATACCGAGTTTCGAGTATGGGCAATAAAGGTCGCTCAATATGAAGCCTATAACTTCATCAGAAAGCGGAGGAGAGATCGTATTTTTTTCAGTGATGAAACTCTTCAGAGCATCGTTGACTTGGAGAACTCTGACTTGGTGAACTCTGGGGCGATCTTCGGTGACCGTGAGTCAAGATGGGCTGCTTTGAAAAAATGCATTGATAAGCTCCCTGAGCATCGGCAAGCACTTATCCGTCTCTACTACGGAGGAGCTAAGACGGTTTCTCAGGTGGCCACGGAATTGGGGCGTACGGAAGGGGCGGTTCGCTCTGCGCTCTGTCGGGTGAGAAAAGTTTTGCATGATTGTGTAGAGGGATTCATGTCAGAGGAACCAACATGAAGGACGCCAATAGGATGGATAAAAGTGGCCGTAAGGCAATTGAGGATCTGCTGTCTGCAGCATGTGACGGTCAGTTGTCCAAAGACGAGCAATTTTCTCTGGATGATCTACTGAGAACAGATGCTGACGCGAGAGCAATGTGGCTCTCGTTCTCTCGACTTCACTCGGAGTTATTGGTTCAGTTGGCGGCAGATCACATCCTAGAGAAGTCGATTAACACGATTCGTGAATTAGAGTCTCATTCCGTTGGTTCTGTCGATTCATTGGGAGGAGTCGGCGGCACATCGCCCTTATTGAATCAGCCCTCATTGACTCACTCACCGCAGAAGCGACCAGAAGTGTCAAAGCCTCTTTCTGCGCCTCCTTTTGCATGGTTTGGCGTAAGCACTGCCTATCGGGCCGCTGCCGCTGCTGCATTGCTAGTCTCCGCGGTCTATTACCATTTCAGCGATGATTGGCTCAGGGATGATTTGCAGCCTCAGGGGTCTGTTGCAATCGCTCAAAATGAGCGTATGTCGGTCGGCGTGGTGTCGACAGCGGTCAATTGTACGTGGCTTGAATCCTCGGGGATTACTCCAACGATCAATCGAACGATCGTTGGTGGCGAAGAGTTTGCTCTGCTTGAAGGAATGGCCCAACTTCGTTTGGCGAACGGCGTTCAACTCCAGATTGCTGGCCCTGCCTCTCTGGTAGTTGCTTCAGAATCGTCAATCATGCTGCGGTATGGTGCGCTGGTGGGTAAACTCACTTCTGTCGAGGGAGGATTGGAAATAGCTATTCCTTCAGGGAGGTTGCGGATCGATGGAGGAGAATTTGGGGTCAAGGTGGCCGGGGAGATCACTGAAGTGCATACATTCTCTGGCCAAGTCAAGGCAACGCTCAGTCCTTTTAGTGCGATGTCCTTTCAGCAAGATTCCTTTGGCCCTAGTTTTTTGCCCGACATTCCAGATTACCAGGTTGTCGAAGAAGGGTCAGCTATTCGTTTAGAGACGAAACAGGGGGCGCTGCACCTCGAGCGACAATTCAAGGCTGACCGTAACGGGTTTGCGATGATGATTCCCATGGACGGCCCACTTCACATACCCGCAGCTTATGTTGCAGCAGTCAAGGCTTCAGAACCGTTGGGTTACTGGAGATTTGATCGGTCTGCCAGCAATACGGTGTTGAACGAGCAGTCGTCGTCCTATCCTCTTGAGGTGGAAGGAGAAGTCTCTTTCTCTGGCCACGGGGAGAACAATTTTGTCGACTTCGCTTCCGGCAATAGTAACGGTTTTCTGCTTTGCAGAAAGCCTCTGGAGGAGCTAACGGGTCAGGGTAACTATACGGTCGAGTGCTGGTTTAAGCCAAGTCACTTCCATCACGGGATGGTGGTTGGCTTGATAGACAAGCCGGAATCGGATCCGCATGCTGGTGTCATCATTGAGTTGCAGCCAGGGCTATACGACCCAAACCCTCTGAGTGGCCGCATCCGTTTTTTGCATCGTTCTCCTCCAGGAGGTGGTCTGGATGTGGGTACATCGTGTTGGTCTGAGCGCCGATATCGTTTGCGCCACTGGCAGCATGTGGCGGCTGTGAAGGAAGGTTCGGAGCTGCGTTTTTACGTCAATGGCAAGCTGTCTGGGAGAGAGACCGAGAACACACCTCTTGTAGGTGGATTGCACGTCGTCTGTGGTCAACACCCGTTGCGGGGTGGAATACGTCAGTTTGTTGGGCAGCTTGACGAATTGGCAGTCTATTCCCGTGCGCTTGGCCAGGAGGAACTGATCAAGCACTTTAACGCTGCACCTCAAACTGAAAACAGTAGTTTTTCGGGTAGTGAGGACACCACAATGATCCAAACGGACTGCGATTCTGACATCCTTTCTTTAGCTTCACTTGTCTTCTAGGTTTCTCAAAAGGAATGCCTCGTTATGAAAAATTACTGCACAACCGTACGCCGCGGCTTTACACTCGTCGAATTGCTTGTCGTGATCGCTATCATTGGCGTATTGGTTGCATTGCTCCTACCAGCGGTTCAGGCCGCACGAGAGGCAGCTCGTCGTGCACACTGCATAAATAACTTGAAACAAACGGGTCTGGCGCTGGCCAACTATGAGACTACGCACAAAGAGTACCCGCCTGGCCGACTTGGGTGCGACTTTGCCGGCACAGAAGACTGTGCGGGCATTCCAGATCGACTAAGGACCGATGCGAGTGGGTTTGTCCTTATCCTACCATACCTTGAGCAGCAGGCATTGCATGATGTCCTCGATCCTGGTGGTGAAGCGGGAGCTTACGCACGCTTAAACACTCCTGCTTGGCAAACTCCAGAGAAGCTCGCAGCGTTAGCGCAACGTCCCTCGGCTTTTGTTTGCCCTTCCAACGCGTCGGAGCCATTCCTCGACTTCGACGACAATCTTGGCACGAACATTAATTGGGATCCTAAACCTGCTACGGGTACCTACGCGTTTGTCAACGGCATCAATGGCCCTTCCATTGGTCCGTCGTTTTTGCGTGTCAAGATGCACAACACGGGGCCCTTTAATTACCTGAATGGAACTTCTATCCGAGAGATTACCGATGGCTTGACTCACACCTATTTTGTTGGCGAGGTGCGCCAAGCACACGAGAAGGGAACTCGAAATATCTGGTCAATTGGCATGCGGCTTCTCGACAACCTGCGATCGACGGAATGGCCCATTAATGGCCCCACTCAGCGTGGGATTGCCGTGCAGCTAGGAGGGCTAGTCATGAATGGCCGCGTCTATACCGCAGGTTTTGGCAGCGACCATCCTGCTGGCACGCAATTTCTGCGTGGGGATGCTGGCGTCAACTTTGTTTCGGAATCGGTCGACCCCCTGGTGTACAACGCTTGGGCCACGATCAAGTGTGAGGATGGCCTAGGCAACACTAATCGCGATTGCAACTCAGATTACAGTTTTTGACGTCCCTGTTGTTCGGCCATCGTGCCCCATGTTGACTTCAAATGTCACTCAAACATCAATACCACAGACCTATGGCAACTTTAGTACCCCACGTATTCGGCTCTACGAGAAGCAACGCGGCCCTTGTTGGTTTGGCAGTCTGCTTGATAGCAGGATGCAGTGATTCAAGCACCAATAATTGGACCCCGGTAATGGGCAGAGTGCTTATCGATGGGAAGCCGTTGACGCGGGGGGTCGTTAAATTTGCTCCGCAAGGTGAACGGCAGTCTATGGGGGCACTCGATGAAACAGGCAGTTTTACCTTAGGAAGCTATGCAGCGGACGACGGTGCAGTCGTTGGAACGCATCGCGTGTCAGTCACTTCTCGAGAACAGATCAGCGAAACAAGAGCCCGATGGCATGCGCCTAAGCACTATTCCAGTTATCAAACGTCAGGCCTAACAGTCGAAGTTACTGACGCCAACGAACCTGTTACTCTTGAGCTCACTTGGGGCGGTCGGGGAGGACCATTCGTGGAAACAGATTAATTACGTGTTGAACCGCCAGGGAAATGAGCCAGTTCTCGTCATTGCCAGCTGCCTTATCGTCTTCCGCAGAACAGCGGATTGTCTAATCAATCGTATCAGAAGTGGGTCTACTACTTCAGCAAAAGGGGGTGAAACTCATGAATTATCGAATTATTTCAAGTCTGTTTACCGCTGTAACTTCTTGTATCTGCCTTCTCGTGGCTTTCTCTGGAGAAGCCTCGGCGCAAACCGAGGGTTACTGGCGATTCGAGTCGGGCGCGTTTCTCGACGATTCTAGTAGCAACGGCCGCAATCTGACCAACGTTGACAACCTCGCCAGTCAGGTTGCGATTCCAGCAAATTTTCCCATTACGGTTCCGCCCACAGGCAGTGGTTTGACGAACGCCATGACGTCTGATTTGCCAGGGATAGGGCTTCTTTCCGCAGCGGATGACGATGCTTTTACGTCCGGTGCCTTCACGGTTGAAGCTTTGTTTCGCCCTGAGACTCTGGGCAGCCCTGGCTCGACAAACCTGCTGGTTGGGCAATGGAATTCAGCATCTGGTAACCCGCTTGATCGAGGTTGGTTCATGGGCACGAACAGCGGAGGTATCAAGTTCCTTATCGAGGGTTTCGATAATGCCGGTACTGTCAGTCCCTTGGGAACTGATAAATTTCTTGGACAGGTTGTTGCCGGAAATGAGTACTACACTGCCGTCAGCTTTTCGGTAGATGCCGGCGGAGCAAACCCTGTTGTGACCACGTATTTGCAGGATCTAACCAACGCCGGTCCATTGCAAAGATCAATACAAACCTTCGGGTCTCCGCACGTATGGGATATCCCAAATAACAGCACTGCTCCTTTGTCGATTGGGTCGACCGCCACCGAGACGGCGTCTTTTGACGGTCTGATTGATGAAGTACGTTACTCCAATGGCGCGCTCGCCGTGGAAAACCTACTGGCCTACTTTCCAGGCATCACGATCGAAGACGAGGTCGTACTCAACCCCGGGGTGAGTATCTCGATGACGTTGGCTGATGGGAGCGTGGACGGCACGATCGCGTCGGTCACCGTTTCTATGATGGATCCCTCTTCGAGCACGACCTACGCCCCTACGGACATGGTTGGAGCTACATTGTCCCAATTCGGAGGACGGCCTGGCGGTGATGCAGAATTCATTTTATCGCCCGGAACGGCTGCCGCTCCAGATTCGGTGGACCGCGCAGGGATATTAGGCGATAACCTGGCGGATACGGGATTCATCAATATGGACAATTGGGCTGTGACGTTTGACCAAGACATCGTCAATCGACCCGGGCCCGATATTCTCTTGGTGGATTGGGGGTCCCCTGACACCATCGATATCACGATTGGCGGCACAACGCTGGATAATATGACTCCCACGAGTGAAGGGGTTGCTGGAGCTCAGAGCGATCGGACGCGATTTGTTAGTGATCAGCCTACCGTTGACACACTCGCTCTTCTCGTTGATCCAAGCACGACCTTTTCGGCCAACGGTATCACGGGAGCCCCCGGTGTGAACGTGTACGGAATTGATTTGTCCGATTTGGGTTTCGGTGAGGGTGCCTCTCTAATGAGCGGAACCGAGGTTCTTTTCTCTGATGGCATAGGCATTGACCCGATGGAAATCTTTGGGCTCTTGGAGCCTACAGGACTTGCCGGAGATTTTGACGACGATGGCGACGTCGATGGGGCCGACTTCCTGGCGTGGCAGCGGGGCGAATCACTCACGCCCAACAGTCCTGGAGATCTAGCCGTCTGGGAGGCCAACTACGGCATAGTCTTAGGTGGTGCGTCGGCACTAGCTGCCGCGGTGCCAGAACCTTCCTCCATGTTACTGATGATTGTTGCTGCGGGCGTGGCAGTCTTCCGTCGTCGTTCTACAGTCTGAAATTCAAGTGTTTCATGTTGGCGTGGAGGTGGCCGCTTTCTGGGCAGCCGGTCGCCTCCACGTCCTAATCGAACTGAAAAGCACTTGTCGAACTGAGAGGCAAAATACGCATGAAAAAATGTATAGAAAAGATGTCGCGAAGATTCCAGGTGCCCTTGCAGGCGGGTCTGGTTACGCTGGCGAGTCTGTTTGCTCTCTCCAGTGTAACACCTGCCTTGGCACAAACGCCTGCTACCCCTACGGGTGGGTTTCAGGGGATTTGGGCTGAAGCCGATGCTGGCCTTGGCGGTTTTCCCAACAAGTATGGTGGCGGGTTGGCAACTTATCCGCAACAGATTTCGCCGCTGGCTATCTATTCTGCTGAAGCCGATAAAACGTTCTTCACGTTCAGTTACGATCTGGATACTGGACCAGGTCGCAACATCGGTCATGCAATCTCCTACTACGACCACGCGACGGGGCTCGTTGCTCGTCCGCAGGTGTGGATAGACAAGCAGACTAGCGATCCTCACGACGCACCGGTCTTGTCGATCGACGACGATGGCTACTTATATATGTTCAGCATGACTCATGGAGAAACTAGGCGATCCTACATAAGCAAGAGCGCCAACCCTTACGACATTAGTTCTTTTCGTGACGATTTGTTGACATCTTCTTCATCGACGGATATGGATGTGTTCGGCAACCCCGCCAGCAATCCCGGGCAATCGGGTAACCCGCGGTATAGTTATGGGAACGCTTGGTATGTCCCCAATGCCGACGAGGATGAAAAGTTTCTCCTTTTGCATACGCGATATCTCGCCGGGCAAAGGGATCTGTTTACTACGAGTAGTGTAGATGGTGATACTTGGACCTCTCGTAAAACGTTCGCGCAAATCGAAAGTGGCCAGTATCAAGCGAGTTGGATCAAACCCGATGGCGAAACCGTTGGCACGATTTTCAACATTCACCCTACGGGACAGGGTTTGGATTGGCGATCTGATCTCTATTACTTAGAGACTTCGGATCAAGCTCAGACTTGGCAGACTGCCGACGGACTGACGCTGGTTGACAATAGTGGTTCGAATAACAACCCGTTGACATCACGGCCCGATGGGCCAGGAAACGGAGCAGCACTTGTCTACGATGCTGCTCCCGGCGAGCGAGTCTACCTAAAGGACATCAATTACGATGCCGCCGGAAACCCGGTCATCATGTTCTTGACCAGTCCTACTCATATACCAGGTGATTTTGGAGCTCCTGGTCCAGATCGATTTGTAAAGACTGCCAATTGGACGGGCACGGAGTGGTCGGTCAAAGATTTCACGACGACGAACAACAATTACGACTACGGCTCGCTTTATGTCGAAGACGACGGCACGTGGCGCGTGATCGCACCCTTTATTGACGGCCCTCAGCAATACGGCACCGGTGGAGAAATGGGGATGTGGACCAGTGCCGACCAAGGGACGAATTGGAATCTTGAAAAACAACTCACCAATGGCAGTTTCCTCAACAGTACCTATGCGCGACGCCCGCTGAACGCTCAAGAAGATTTCTACGCATTTTGGGCCGATGGCGATGCATGGGAACCTTCAGACGTCCGGCTCTACTTTACCAACAAGAATGGGGACGTGTTTCAGTTGCCCTATGAAATGGATAGTGATTTCGCCGCTCCCCAGCCCTTCGTGCCGACCCCGTCAAGTCCTTCGACGGCTATTACCGGGTTCTTAGTGAGTTCGGCCGACAGTACGATCGTATCGCTCACTGTCACGCGCAACGGTACAGCCAGGACCTATGACTACGATCAACTGATCGGTGGAACGTTGACAGCGTTTGGAGGAAAGATCGTCGGTGGCGGCCATATCGCTGACATCATTACACCACCTGGCTCTTCTTCCGCTCCCTCCTCTGCAGATCGAGCGAACCTCCTGAGTGACGCGCTCGCGGACACGGGATTCGTGAATCTTTCGAGTTGGGATGTGACGTTTGCAGACGGCATTATGAATCGAGAAGGCCCCGATATTATTCTTCTTGACTGGGGAAGTTCGGATACGGTCGATATTACCATCAACGGCATCACGCTCGATGACGTAGTTCCTACGTCAACGGCCGTATTTGGCTCGCCGACGAGTGGCCGCGTGAGGTTTCTAAGCGATCAGACAAGCGTTAATACCCTGGCGGAGTTGCTTAGCGCAACTTTCCAGCAAGGCCCGACTACTTCGGGAGCAAGTACCGCCTATGCCATCGACCTTTCCGATTTCGGTTTCTCCGAAGGCGAGTACCTGCTAGCGGGAGGCCTCGTGAGCTTTACCGATGGACAGGGCATTGACCCTATGGGAATCTTTGGCCTTCCTACACCAGGAGATTTTGATTTGGATGGCGATATCGATGGCAGCGATTTCTTGGCGTGGCAACGCGGTCTGGGTGGTACTTCTTCCGACCTCGATCTTGCTGACTGGGAAAATCGCTACGGAGCTAGTGATCCTAGCGCACTCCTGGCAGCGCAAGAAACAGTACCCGAGCCAGATACCATCTTGCTGGTCTCTCTCAGTCTGCTCTTGGTAATGTCATCATTCACTCGCCTCAATTATTCCAGATAGGCTCTCTCCATGAATCGCGTAATCAAAAATCAGGTATTCAACACTCACGCCTATCGAGGTTTTGTTCTACTCCTGCTTAGCGTTGGCATGGTCAGTCTGTCCGGGCCTGAAGCCGCGTCTGCTGAAATTGAAACCATGAACGAGAAAGATGATGGCTATCGGGGAATATGGTGCGCTGATCAGGAGTCTGGCGACGAGTACGTTTACAAATATAGCGGCGGTTTAGGAACCTATTGTGCTAAGCATCGCCCCTTTTCAGTTTACTGCGCATCCGTCGAAAAGACTTTTTTCTGCTATGGTGGCACGACCAAAGCCAGCAATCGCCAGTTGGTTCACATGGTCTCTTACTTCGACCACCGCACCGGAATGGTGCCACGGCCGACCATCTTGCTGGACAAACAGACAGGCGATGCCCATGACAATCCGGTTATTTCGGTAGATAACCAAGGTTACCTCTGGATCTTCTCGACTTCGCACGGTCGTGACCGGCCCTCTTTTATTCATCGCAGCACGCGTCCCTACTCGATCGATCATTTTGAACGGGTAGATGCTAGCTATCTGCAGAAAGAAACTCGGCTGCCTCTGGATAATTTTTCTTATATGCAAGTTTGGCCACGGGAGCAGGGTGGATTTACTTCTTTTTTCACTCGCTATAGTGACCCCGCAGCACGTACGCTGATGTTCATGACAAGCAGCAACGGCGAGAAATGGTCCGCATGGCAAAGGCTGGCAGCAATCCAAGATGGGCACTATCAGGTGAGTGTTGCCAAAGGGAATCATGCTGCTTCTACATTCAACTATCACCCACGAGGCAAGGGGCTCAACTACCGTACGAATCTCTATTACCTCGAAACGACCGATGGAGGAGAGACTTGGCAAAACGTGCAAGGGGCGTCACTGAAATTGCCTATCGTGCAAGTCGACAGCCCAGCTCTTGTGCGAGACTATGCCAGCGAAGGCAAAAAAGTCTATTTGAAAGACATCCAATTTGATGAAGCGGGTCGCCCGGTGATTCTGGTGATTACCAGTGGTGGCTATGAGCCTGGCCCTTTGAACGATCCGCGCACTTGGACTGTCGTCCGCTGGACAGGCAGCCAATGGGAGTTCTCGGATATCACTGTTTCTGACAACAACTATGACATGGGCTCTTTGTTTATTGAAGCCGATCCGTGGCGGCTGATCGCGCCAACAGCAACCGGCCCACAAGCCTACAATCCTGGTGGGGAAATGTGTCTGTGGACCAGTCGCGATAAAGGCCGCACTTGGAGCCAAGAAAGGCAGCTGACTCACGACAGCGTGCGAAACCATACCTACGCTCGCCGTTCGGTCAACGCCCATCCCGAATTCATGGCCTTCTGGGCCGACGGTCATGCTCGCCAACCTTCCGATTCACGACTGTACTACTGCAATCAAAAGGGGGACGTGTTTCAGCTACCCGAGCATATGGGCGAGCAATACGCTCGACCTATTGAGATGCCTGCACTGCATACGGGAGTCAAGGGTGAAGTCTCTGTGAGCACTCGGAGGACTGACAGATGACGCAAGGGCTTCGTAGGACTGGCAGACTTTACCGAAAACTCCTTCTGGAACACCTAGAAGACAGGAGGATGTTGGCGACGAGCGCGGGTACCAATCCCGACGTTATGCTCCCCGCCGTTACGGTCAGTCAGGACATCGCTGCGGTGAGCGATCAAGTGGTTGTCGGTGGCGCGATTCCGGTGTCATCGGGCATCGCAGCGCTGACGGCTGACTTTTTGTCTGCGGATTTCGACCAAGACACTGATGTCGATGGTGCTGATTTCCTTTCCTGGCAGCGCGGTTTCGGCGCTACCAGTGGTGCAGAAAAAAGCGACGGCGACGCCGACGAAGACGGTGACGTCGATGCGACTGACCTGGCCTTCTGGCAGCTACAATTCGGTCAACGCGTGCCGTTGTCTGAAGTCAACTACAACGATGCCTGGGGCAACTGGACGGTCGGCCAAGAACAACAGGGAACTTTTCAATACCTCTGGAACGCGCCGCTTGATTGGGTCGACGATGTAGGCTCGTCAGATTGGTCTACCGGAGCGATCAACGACCCGTTTTCTTTTCGGCAGTTGAACTATGTCAACGGAATCAACGGTTCCTTTAGCGGTTTCAAGGTCGACTCAGATATTTCCTCAGGCGACACCAACCCTGCCGGCTCTTTGACGCTGCGCGACCAAAACCTGGTGCACCCTGGCCGTAGCGCAGACTACAGTTCAGGCGGCCAGACCAACGGCTACGATCGCTATGCGATTGTCGCCTACACCATTGAGGACTTGGATCCCATCGTAGATGAGGGCGGGTTTTTCAGTATTGAAGATAGCTATTTCCGGAAATTAACCGCGTCGGGCGATGGCCTGGAGATTTTGGTCTTTACCAGCGCCGACCCAGAGAATCCGGTCATCCAAACGTATGCCGACCCACCGGCTACGAATAGCGACTTAGACAAACAGATCGCCGAAATCACCTTCAACGGTTTTGTGGGCTATGTGGCGGAGGGTCAGACGATTTACGTTGCGATCGGCGCTGACGGTTCGGATGTCAGCGACA
>JAJRWS010000158.1 GCA_024276705.1 Planctomycetota bacterium
CAATGAAAAGTTCTGCTCTCGGCCGATGGCCGCAGGGTTCAGGTGGCGGGTGTCGGGTCATAACAAAGTCCCCTCTCCCCCGGCCAATTGCCGCCGAAAGATGTTCCGTATTGTCAGGACTTTCTCGGCAAGTGGTTGGGGGAGAGGGATAGGGTGAGGGGGCTGAAGTGGGTACCAGGGTTCAAGTAAAAGGGGGTCAGGTGGCGGGTGGCGGGTGGCGGAAAAAGAGGTTCGGACACGGACAAACAAAGGGTAAAACACAAACGATGGCCCGCTCGTGTTGCCTGCCACCGCCCTGCCCTGAATGGAGCCGCTCCCCCGAATCGCACCTGTTTTCGGTGGGCTGATTTGTGCGAAAATCCAAAGCGACAGCTGCGCGGTCGCACTCCATAGTATGGAGTGCTGCGGCGCAGCCGTAGCTTTGGATTTTTTTATCCACTCCCAAACGTTGAGCTCCTGCCCAGCGCTGGAAGCCAAAGGAGATCCTGGCTGACTTGGGACAACCAGTTGATCGTCATTGGCCATCGTTCACTTCCTTGCTTTCCAGGCCCCCCCCTATTGAGACCGTCATTCGACGACCTGCGTTGTCATTCACCCCCCATTTGGAGACCACGCCAGTTTCCGCATGCATACCCTGTCCTGCACCCTTGTGTCCTGCACCCTTGCAACATTAGCCTGCAGCCGAACCGCTCTTGGTATTTTGGCCCGCGGGACTATACACTTAGGGGTAACCGATTAATAACCTGCCGATTTCACGTATTGATACCGGGTACCAACGGCTTTGGAATGTTGGAATAATGGAATGCTGGGAGTACGATTCATTCCGTTTCTCCAATATTCCATTATTCCGGTGTCTCATGGTCAGGATGCGGTTCCATTTAAAACCGGGGAATTATTTTTCGGCTGTCCCTTAAGGTGGTCCCTTAAGGTGGCGCCGCCGCGACACCAGCGGCCCAGCCCGCAAACCGGCCCTCCTATTTGCCGCCCCCCCAAGTTGAATCCAGCCGCGATCCAGCCAATATTCACCGCACAACCTGGGATTCCACCCCGCCACCTTCAACGCGAGATTCCCACCGATGCCCGAGCATATCCCGGATGTCCTGCCGAAAGGGGTTCAGCCCCGAATCACTCTGAAGGATACTGACGGTCAATTGCCGCGTTATTTTTCCAACGGCTTCAGACGCTACACCGACTTCCAACCACTGGCTAAGGGAGGCGCCGCGATCTTGCAGTCCTGCAAAGACAACAACCTGGGTCGCACCGTCGTGATGAAAACGCTCCACCCCCACCTGGCCAGCCACGACTACCAGCGGGCCCGGTTCTTGCGGGAAGCGCGGGTGACCGCACAACTGCAACACCCCAACACGGTCCCCGTGTACGAGCTGGGCATCGACAACGATGGCAATCTTTACTTCACGATGAAGAAAATCACAGGGAAAACGCTTCGCGACATTCTCGAGAGCCAAATTACGGGCGATCGCCAGGCATTGGAAACCTACAATCTCGAACGCCTGCTGGCCGTGATGATCCAGGTTTGCAATGCCCTGGCCTACGCCCATGCCCATGGCGTGGTCCATCGGGACGTCAAACCGGAAAATATCCAGATCGGATCGTTTGGCGAAGTGATGTTGCTGGACTGGGGTGTCGCCAAAGTATGGGCGCTGCCCGATGATGACACCTTCGCCGCGATGGAACACGAGGAACTGACCGCCGTGGGACAACGGCCCGGCACCCCTCTCTACATGTCGCCCGAACAAGTTCGCGGGAATGGCGAAATCGACGCGCGTACCGACATCTACAGTATCGGTTGTGTCTTGTACGAGATCCTCACGCTCAAGGAACCACTCCGTGGAAAGCAGATCCGAGAGACCTTCGACATGATCGTCAACCAGCAGCCGCAGGCACCGGGCAAACGAACCCCTTCGCGGCTCATTCCCGACGAACTGGGAACCATTTGCCTCCGGACCCTCGAGAAGGATCCTGAAAAACGCTTCCAAACCATGCTGGAGCTGATCACCGCCCTGCGCAATTTCCGCAGCCATGCGATGGAGAGCGGAGAGGGGAGAGCTGAGGGCAGGAGAACGGGGTTCGGAGAATTCAGAAAAGAGAGTAGAAAATATAGCGTAGACCGCATGAAAGTGGGGAAAGAACAAGGTTAACACGACTGGCTCCACTTTCTCCCTTCTCCTGCTCTCGGCCGAAGGCCGCCGGGGTAATTCATTGGGGGGACATCCCCAATACTGTTCGGTACGGCGTGTGCCGCAGTCCATGAGAAGTGGGACTTTAGCTTATTGGTGAAATCGGCATAGCCGCGTAGCGGCGGCAGCGATTAGCCGTGGGCGTGAGCCCACGGATTGGGTTATGGTAATCACCAAGCCGCGCAGCGGCGACATCGAACAGATCGCGATGTATCAGGAGAAGTCGATGTCACCGCTACGCGGTTAAGAGGTAGGACACACAGATTCCGTGGGCTTACGCCCACGGCTAGACGATATCGCCGCTGCGCGGCTACCCAAGTAGGAATAAGCAAAAGAGAACCAAAAGGGGGAACCAAAAGGAATCAAACGGGGACACTCAAATGTCGTGCCCAAATATCGGGCCGAACACTTTTGGGACATCCCCCCAACCCCCCCGAATTGTTTTTTACTTGAACCCTGGTACCCACTTCAGCCCCCTCACCCTATCCCTCTCCCCCAACCACTTGCCGGGAATGTTCATACGGTGTGGAGCATCTTTCGGCGGCAATTGGCCGGGGGAGAGGGGACTTTGTTATGACCCGCCACCCGACACCCGACACCCGATACCTAAAACCTGACACCCGATACCTGAAACCCGACACCCGACACCTGAAACCCGACACCCGACACCTGAAACCCGACACCTGACACCCAACTTCCCCGGCCCCCTTGACTCCGTCACGGCGCCTAGCTGAGAATTGCCGCATGAAATCAGCGTCCGCACAAAATCCCTCGCCTCCCCCAGTCGCCAACCAGGTCCCCGACGCACAAGGACGGTTTGGTGATTTTGGTGGACGCTACGTGCCAGAAACTTTGATCCATGCGCTCGACGAACTAACCGAGCAGTACGACCAGGCCCGGCACGACACTCAATTTCAAGCAGAACTGGAAGATCTGTGGAAAAATTACGTGGGCCGGCCCTCCCCCCTCTATTTCGCCAAGCGCCTTACCGACCTGTGTGGTGGAGCCCAGATCTGGCTCAAACGGGAAGACCTCAATCACACCGGCGCACACAAGATCAACAACACGCTAGGCCAGGCCCTGCTGACCCTGCGGATGGGCAAAAGGCGGGTGATCGCCGAAACGGGCGCCGGCCAGCACGGAGTCGCCACCGCGACCGCTTGTGCCCATTTTGGCCTCGACTGCGTGGTCTACATGGGGGCGGAGGACATTCGCCGCCAGGCTCCCAATGTCTTCAGCATGAAGTTACTGGGAGCCGAAGTTCGGGCAGTGAGCTGCGGATCGCAAACTTTGCGCGATGCGGTGAATGAGGCTTTTCGCGATTGGATGGGCAGTGTCGACACGACCAATTACATCCTGGGCTCGGCCGTGGGCCCACACCCGTTTCCGCGCATGGTTCGTGATTTCCAATCCGTCATCGGCCGCGAAACGATCGCTCAATGCCGCGATCAGTTGGGCCGGTTGCCGGAGATGGTTGTCGCCTGCGTCGGCGGCGGCAGCAACGCGGCGGGCATGTTCTTTCCCTTCCTCGAGCACACCGAAGTGAAGCTGGTTGGCGTGGAGGCGGGTGGACGCGGCAAGCAGCCGGGCCAGCATGCCTCTCCCCTCTGCCTGGGCCAGCCCGGCATCTTGCATGGCAGCTTCAGCTACGTGATGCAGGATGCCGACGGCCAGACGAGCGACGTTCATTCGCTGTCGGCCGGACTCGACTACCCGGGCGTCGGTCCCGAGCACAGTTACTGGAAAAAGATCGGCCGCGTCCAATACGATAACCTGGGCGACGACCAGGCGTTGGCCGCGTTCGATACGCTGGCTCGGCTGGAAGGCATTTTGCCGGCGTTGGAAAGCTCGCATGCCGTGGCTCGGGCGATGGAGTTGGCCGCCACGCTCAAAAAGTCTGAGGTGCTGGTCGTCTGCCTCTCCGGCCGCGGCGACAAAGATGCCGCCGAGATTGCCCGCCTGAAAGCCGAGCGAAAGGAGGGAGGGCCATGAACGCCATCGACGACCTGTTTATCCAACTGCGTAGCGAGGGCCGCAAGGCGTTGATGCCCTTTATCACCGCCGGTGACCCCGATGTAGAATTCACCGGCGAATTGCTGGGCGAATTGGCCCGCCGCGGTTGCCATCTGTGCGAAATTGGCATTCCGTACAGCGACCCGGTCGCGGATGGACCGGTGATCCAGGCATCCTACACTCGCGCCCTCGAGGGCCGGGTCCGGCTCCATGCCATCCTCGACATGCTTGGCAAGGTAGCCTCTCAGGTTGCCACACCGCTGGTGACGATGGTCAGCTACGCGATCGTCTACCGGCAAGGCCTGGAACAGTACGCCGACACGGCCCGGCAACGTGGCATTGCCGGACTGATTGTCCCCGATCTGCCTGCCGAAGAAGCTTCCGCACTGGCCACGGTTTGCAAGGCTCGCGATTTAAGCCTGATCCATCTGGTCACTCCCACCACGCCGCGAGACCGGGCCGTACGGATCGCCGAGGCATCGACCGGCTTCCTCTATTATGTGTCAATCACCGGCATTACGGGAGAACGGACCGAGTTGCCGCCGGAACTGCTGGAAAACGTCAACTGGCTCCGAGAACAAACCGACTTGCCCATCTGCATTGGCTTTGGCATCAGTCGCCCCGAACATGTCCGGCAACTCTCCCCGGTCGCGGATGGTTTGATCGTCGGATCCGCACTGGTGCGCCGCATTGCCACCGTGGGCAAAAAACCGCGTGACCAGGTCGTCCGGGAAGTGGGCGACTACGTATCGACCCTGCTGGCGGCGCTGGCGGAATGAATATCCTGAAAATCCGTGTCTGAAAATTTGACCCGGCCTTCGTCTGCAAGGTAAAATAAGGTAGAAGAAGAACTTGGAAGTACGGAAATCA
>JAJRWS010000159.1 GCA_024276705.1 Planctomycetota bacterium
AGGAGGCTGAGTTCCTGGCCTTTGAGGAGGCTTAGGTAGGGGCGGAGGGTGGTGAAGCCTCGCGGGCTGGTTGTAGCTTGTGGCACGGCTGTTCCTGGGGTTGGGTCTGTTTCGGGTCAATCCGGCAATTTTGTGGCCGCAACGGAAAACCGGACCTTGCGACACGAGCCATAACGTTGTCAAGTGCTCGCGGTGTGGTGGTAACGACAAATCGTTGGGGTCTCTTGGCGCCGAGAGTGCTTTGCGAGGGCTGGCAATCGTGTCAGGGAGATGATACGTTCTGAGGCGATGCAAGGGGTTGGCCGTTCTGCGGCGACCCCACACGGTGGAGGCATGGATGCACTTCTACGGACCATCAGATACCAAAGGAACAAGCACGGAGCAACGACCATGAATCTGGCCCTTTTTTCGGTCGGAGAACTTTTTGGCGGCGTGGAACAGCAGGTGCTGGACTTGTGTAGTTTCAGACGTGCTGGCGGACAATCGGCGCCGCTGGTCATCCTTTTTCATGACCGCGAACTGGCCTCCCGCCTGCGGGGAATCGGTATCGAGCCGGTATTCCTCGGCGGACGCCATCGGTATGACACGAAGATCGTTGGCGATCTTGTCGAAGTGCTGCGTCGGCAGGAAACTGAGGTCGTTCACGTTCATGGTTATAAGGCCACGATTGTCGCTGCGATGGCGAAGCGACACCTGCCTTTCGCGTTGGTCAAGACAGAGCATGGTATGGTCGAGGCTCGGCTCTCGCGTCCACTCGCCTACTTGAAGTCTCGAGTGAATTCGGGCCTCGAACTGTTCTACACGAGGCGCGCGGTTGACGCGGTCTGCTACGTCACCGACGACATTAGCCGCCGCTTTGAGGCTGCTCATCGCGGGTTGATACGGCAGACCGTACACAACGGCATAGAGCCGTTGCCGGTCGGGCAGTTCGAGCGCCCCGCTGACATGTCTGCCGATGTTTTTCAGTTGGGTATCGTCGGCCGGGTTACGGCGATCAAGGGCATCCCTGTGGCCATCGAGGCCATGCGCCTGCTGTCAATCGATACACCAGTAGTCCTGAACATTATCGGAACCGGCGTTCTTGTCGAATCGTTGCAAGAGATGGCCAGGCGATTGGGCCTCGCCGATGTTGTCCGGTTCCTGGGCTTCCAACGCAATATCAATGACTACATGGCCCATTTGGACGTCTTGTTGATGCCGTCGTACCACGAAGGCCTGCCGTACACGCTACTCGAGGCGATGTCGCTTTCCCGTCCTGTAGTGGTCAGCGATGTCGGGGGGCTGCGAGAAGTGATTCGGGACGGACACAATGGATTACTCTGCCCGCCCGGTCAGCCGGCGGCATGGGCGCGCAGTCTTGAACGCCTGATCGCCGACCGTGCCCTTGGCGAGGCACTCGGTGCCAACGCGTGTGCCGACCAATCGCGCAGCCTTACTCTGGAGTTCATGGGAAGCGCCTACGAGGAAGTGTATACACGCGCGCTGGAACGACAGGCGGGAGCGGCGGGACATGGCTAGTCAAGACGGTTTCACCGGAACGAAATCGGCCCTGGATCCGCAGAATATTGCCCGGCGGGCAGCAGCGGTCGGGCGCTATCGCGAACAGCCGATGCCCATCATGGCAACATTTCTGGTCTTCGTCGTTGCCTGGTATATGAACTGGGGCGCGCGGCGTGGACCGTTCGGGGCAATGCGCTTCGAGTTCATGGTCGGTTGGGTTCTGCTCCTGGCCTGCGGTTGGCTGGTCGCCAACTCCCGGATCGATTTCTCGCGCTCACGGTCGCTGCTGATTGCATCCGGGGCTTTGCTGCTGGCCATGGTTCTGCAAATCCCGTTCGCGGAAGATCCTGTCATGGCGAAGTTCATTTTCTTTGAACGAGGTGTGATGAAGTTCACCATGATGGGCTTCTTCATCCTGGTCATGGTCCAATCGCCACGAACAATGCTCTGGTTCCTGCTCGCATTCCTTTTCGCATGTCTCTATGTAACGCAGGAATCGGTACAGGGACTGATTTCGGGTGGATTGTATTGGCAGAATCAAGGCGTCATGCGGCTGCACGGAGCGGTTCGTATGTACGCCCACCCCAACAGTCTGGCCGGCGTGGCGATGGGGGTCATTCCCTTCGTCGTGTTCCTGTTCCCGGTCGTGAAATCAAGACTGATTCGGCTCGGACTGGTCACGGTCCTGTCTACGTCCACGATTTGTGTCATTTTTTCCGGTTCGCGGACTGCCTATGTGGCAATCATTGCGTTTCTGGTCTACTGGTGGAGCGTGTCCCAGCACAAGGTGCGTTTTCTGCTGATAGCTACCGCTATCCTGGTCGTGGCCTATCCGGCGTTGCCTGAGCAGTACCGCAGCCGTTTCAAGAGCATCACGGGCTCTGAAGCGGAGGGACATTCCAAACAGTCAAGAATTACGATCCTAAAGGATGCCTGGCAGATCTTTCTGTCCAACCCGGCGGGCGTCGGGTTGGCTTCGTTTCCGGCGGCAAGAATGCAGCGATTCGGGCGTCGGCAGGATACGCACAATCTCTATTTTGAGGTGGCCACCAATCTTGGTGTGCAGGGGCTGGTGGCGTTCCTGGCCTATATCTACTTTTTATTTCGCGGCAACCATGAGGCCGTACGTCGTCTGGGGCGCTGGATTCGCACCTTTGAACCCTATCAGAAACGATCGGGTCTCAGCCCTCCGGTCCGTCGGGCTGTACTGGTATTCCTGGACGACCTGGCACTGATGAGGGCGGCGGTCAAGGCTACCGCCGGTTTCGTCTTCGTGCGGCTCATGCTCGGTTTCTTCGGCATGGACATGTATGAAATCTATTGGTGGTTCGCGATGGGCATGACCGTGGCGCTTCTGAACCTGTTGACCCCGATTGGCAAGCGGGCCCACCTGCTGGGTGAGCTTATCGCAACCGATCTGGAACGCGATCAAGCGAACTGAACCTGGGGCGGGCTAGCGACCAGGTTCGACCGGAGGCCGGTACCCGGCCTGCCTCGTCAGCGGGGCGGGAATGGAATAGTCCAACAGTTCGGCCAGTGGCGCCTGCTCGTCCTGCTCAAGGGCGCGCACCAGATTGTATGCCTCGCGGGCAGTCACGTAGTGCAGCTTGATCCCGTGCTCGTTGCAGTAGTTGGCTACGGCAGTCAGCATTGCGTTGAGCTCGCCGCCAAAAATTAATTTGCGGTGCTGGACGCCATGTGCATGGATCTTGACAAAAACGACGTTCGGACGGCCTGCGACCCTGGAGCCGATTTGGTTCCACAGATGAACCCGGTGGGGCTTAAAGTAGTCAGCTGCCGTTGCTGGACGGCTCAGTCGGCCGGACAGATCGGTTCCTTCGGCATCGTCCAGGGCACCGTACTCCATCAGGATCAGCGGATTGCGAAAGTCCAGTCCCATGGGCCCCTGGATCATCATCAGGCCTGTGCCGGTTTGTCCGACCTGGGCCTCGCTGGCGTTTTCCTCGTATGACTTCGGAGCAGGCGTGTCCCGGGCAAATAGGATCCGATTGATACGGCTGGGCTGGGCTGCGGTACCCAGTGCGGGAAATGTGAAGTCAGCGTAGCAACCGGCCTCCAGCAGAGCCGAGATCTCGTCGTCGACGCCACAGAATCGTGCCGCCCCTGAGTTGTCCAGGGTCCAGTTGCCGTGGATGAATGCGAAGCGCGGTGTCGCGTCGGGAGCGGCTATTAGCGCACCAACCCTGGTGAACCGAGGCAGTGCCTTGGCCAGGTCTTCACGAAAGCCCTTGCCGCCGGGGTGATTGTGGTGCCAATGGACTTCGATTTCGCCGAAGCCGCGGCGCGCGGTTTCAGCAACGCGCTCAATCACGCGATCATCGAAATTGTCGATCGGGTAGAACCAGGAGTACTGGAATGGGCGTCCGCCGCTGTCGGTGTGCCGGGTAGCGACCTCTTCCAGGTTGGCCAGCCATTTGTCGGCTATTTGCAGAGCCCTGTCACCCTGGCCCGGCTCCCAATGATCACACATCAGGAAGACCATGTGTTCAGTCCGACCAGCGTTGCTGTAGCGCCCGCTGAAAACATCAGACATATAGGTAGGGATCCAGAGCTGGGAGTACCGTGTCTTGACGAGTTTGGCTGATACCCAGAGCAAGGGCAACGCCAGGCAGGACACAACGATGACAATCGCAATACACCGACGGGTCAGGAATTTTTTTGGCTGCCACATGATATGTCCCGCAGGACTTGCCCCCCTACTGCTCAATCATCCCGCCTCAACTTTCAGATCTTTCAATTGGGCGGTGCTGGCTGGCCCGGCTGCCCCGGGCCCTCGATCGGAGTGATGTCACCGGTAATCCCAAAACCGTTCGCATTGGGGACACCGTCCGCGTTGAAGACATAGAGCCAGAGGCTCTCTCCCGCCGCAAAGCTACCGAGGTTTGCCGTGAATTCGATACTTGTCGTTCCCCAATTCCGAGGGACCTGCATTTCGAAGTGGGAGGTATTGGACCACGTAGCAGCGTCAGCGACAACCACGCGCTGAGGGGTCGTGTCCACATAGACATCGCCGAAGAAGTTCTTTTTGCCGATATGGACCGAACGGTCGATGGGATCAAGACCCAGCAGCGCCAGGTAAGTGTAAGTGCCAGCACCGCTGGTCGCACCGGGTGTCAACCAGCCCATGTCGTTGACGTTGATCTTGAGCTGATTGTCGGACCAAGCCTGGAAGATACCGTGGCTGCCACCCTCACTCATACCGTCGCGGCCATCGAGCCATAGTGTGATATGGGTCCACTTGCCTTCCTGGGGATAGAGGCTGCTGTAAACCCGTGCCTTGTCATCACTGGTCGGGCCGACGTCATAGCTGACGCGACCCGGGTAAATCGAATTGTGGCCATAGGTCTTGTTGGGGTCGGGCCAAATACGAACCAGCTTCGACTGGGCATCCCCCTGGGGGTCACCATCAGAGTTGACCGGGAAACTACGGCAGGACTCGCTGTAAAACCAATAGTCGACAATCATGGTTGGTGACTGCAGTAGACTGATTCCATTGATGGAGCCTCGCCCACCAGTGATCGAATATACCGGACGATTTGGGACGCGGATATTTTCGGGAGAAATTTCGTAGACAGTGCTCGCCTCGGGATAACTGCTGTCCATGTTGTTCCACGGAGCATTCGAATCCTGCGGATGGCCGTAGCCGCCACTCCTGGTGGGAGGCACGTCACCGTCGCTGAGGTTACTGTACGCCGCTGAACTGAGGTCGTCCCAGCGGAACGGAGCGGAAACGGCCTTGGTTCCGAATCCCGCACCGGTGACCGTAACAGTGATGCCGGTCTCAAGGGGTTTGTCGACGTTTGTTATCGAAACCTGGGACTGTGCGTTGCCGGCACCGAGAAGTGCAGCGACCATCACCAGAATTATCGGGGTTCGCATCGGAGTCTCCTTGACGATTCACAGTAGTCGCAATCGCAGTACAGCTTGAATCTACTCACGATCGAGCGCAAAAGCCAATACTTGGCCTTGTTCTGCCGCCCGGCTATATGCAAAAAACAGGCCAAGTGATCGTCTGCGAGGGGATTCACCCTGTTGGCAGGTTCGAAATCACCGTCCGCATCCTGGTCGTATCGGCTTCCCAGTTGTAGGTGGCACGGATCGCTGTGGTCCCGCGCTTGCTCATTGCGCTGCGCCGGGAGGGATCACACAGCGCCGTCAGGCATTCTGCACAGCCTGCCGCGTCGTTGTCGGAAAACACCATTCCACAGCCAATATCTTCAACGATCCGCTTGATCGGCAGGACATCGGTGGCGAGTACGGGCATGCCGGCCTGCATGTAGTCGAAGAGTTTGTTGGGGATCGTATGATTCCAGTGGGAGCAGACGTGATAGGTCAGCACCCCGACATCGCTGCGCTCGTAAAGGTCATCTACGACCGATTGTTCGCACCAGCCATGAAATGTCACCCGGTCCGCAAGATCCAGTTTCTGCGAAAGAAGCCGGTAGTCCGACAGGGCCCCGCCTATCCCCACAACGTCGAAGACAATTCGGGCCGGATCCGGGGTCACGTCGAGATAAGAGCGGATTCCGTACAGGACGTTGTCCAGGCCGCGGATGCGCGTAACAAAGCCGACGTACAGAAGGCGCAGCTCATCAGTCTGGTCCGTAATGGGGTGTAGGTTGATGCCGTCAACACTCGGCGTATTGCTGACAATAGTGACGCGGTCCGGCGCCGCGCCTCGCCTGATCAGGCGGTCCCGACTTTCCTCGATCATCACAAAGACATGATCCGCGTGGCGGAAAGAGAACTTCTCCACCCATCCGGCGAAAGTGGGATTCTTGAAGATGAACTTTGCTAGCTTGTTGTCGCTGAACTGCATGGTCGACGCGTACATCTCCGGGTAGCATTCGGCCATGTCGAACACGATGCGGCAACCCAGTAGGCGGCTGACCATGATGCCGATCGGCATCAAGGGAAGATCCCTGACAATCATTACCTGAGGTCTGATCCGTCGTGTGTATTTCCAGAGCCAAAAGAGCCAGAAAGGGTTGAAATAAAAGGGTACGCTGACCAGTGTACCGAGCCGTCCGAGGAAGGCCGGCGGCACCGGAAGACGGTGGATTTCGAAGCCTTCACCGGTCTCTCGAAGCGGCAAGCGCTTGTTGTTGCGGCAAACAAGGGACATTTCGTAGCCCGCCTCGGCCAAGGTCGTCAGAATCTTCTCGACCCGAACGTCCCAGGGGTAGTCCTCCTTGTAGACGAAGCAGACTCGCTGGTCCGTTGCTGCGTGTTGGAGACTGCTTGATTCGGTTTTTTTCACGGCAGTCTCAGTACCTTCCGGAGGATGAGATGGCGGCGCAATCCGCTCTCGTAGCGCAAAAGGTTGGACAGGATATGGCCCAGCTTGGCCACGTTCAATGCTTGCAGCATTGCCTGCTGGCGTCTTCGATAGGAAAATATGCCAGACCCATGGTCGGAATGAACCTTGTCGTCGAGGGTGGCAAGCCTGTTCATGGCCGCACTGTTCGCTTCGGTGCTCATCGGCACGGGTTGAAAGCGACGATTGATCTCGAATGGGATCATTTCAAGTTCAACCGCACGGTGGGGCCCGGCGGTGAATGTAAGGCGGGCGACCGCCGTGTGCAGGCAATTCCGCCACCACATCTTGTCGAATATGAAATTTCCCAGGCTGTAGACAATGACGCCACCGTCGTATCGTTCGACTCCCTGCAGAACGTGGGGGTGGTGTCCGAGAATCGCGTCGCAACCGGCGTCGATCAGTTCGTGGGCCAAGGCTACCATCTGCTGTGAGGGGTATGACATGTACTCCAGTCCCCAGTGGAGCGAAATGACGACAAAGTCCACCTGAGGTTTGATCCGTTCCAGGTCGGCCAGGATGTGTTCGCGAAGGCCCACCGCATATAGTGGATCCTGCTCAAAATACTGCTCCCGCTCATAGCTGTACCCGAGGATTCCCAGGCGCAAACCGTCTTTCTCGAGAACAACCGGTCGGGAATTGTAGCCCCGCGCCTCATCCTCCGGGGTCACCGCTACGCCCAGGGTTCGGATGCCGGCATCTTGAACGCGTTTAAGCGTCTCGTGCCAAGCGGTTTCTCCATATTGCAGCGTGTGGTTGTTGGCGACATTGAGCACGTCAAAGCCTGGGGGCATCAGGGCCGCGATGGCAGCCGGTGCACCACGGAGGTACTGGGACTTCGGGTTGGCGGCGTCCCACCCGTCATCCGAAAGGACGCACTCAAGATTGCCGAATAGGAAGTCAGCCTCACGCAACGTTGGCGCCGCGAATTCCCAGAGGTGGTTGTTGCCTTGCCCGGCCAGTGTACTGCGGACACCGAAACCCAGGCTGATCAGGCTGTCACCCAGACAGATGTCACCCACAGCGTTCAGGATCAGGTGGCGCCTGGTCATGACGGCTGCACCTCGGACACGACAGTCTTGAATTTGCCGTTACTGTTCTTGGGAATCGAGTCCACGTAGTGGAAGTTGATCGTCATTTCGCTTCCCGTGCGCTTGCGGATCTCAGTCTCAAGCGTCGACTGGCGGCTGGGATCAGCGCGAAACTCGGGATCAACTACGATGTTGATGTCCAGCACCGAAAGTGACTTTTGAATAACCTGGGTTTCGTATATCCCGTCGACGACCTTCCAGATCGGCGAGAACCGGCCCAGAGGCCGCCCGTCCGGGCTGTATAAGATGTCGTCACGGCGGCCTTCGATTTCGGCAAAAATCGGCACCCGGTTGTCTGGTCCCGCTATGCTTTCTGTCATGGTGATGCGGTCGCCCAGACGGTAACGCAACAACGGCATGGCCCGATTGATGAAGCCGGTGCAAATGGCCTCGCCGGTCTCGCCCGAGTTGGCAGGCCGGTCGTCTCCGTCCAGCACTTCGAGGAATCCGTGTTCCGGGTGGACGAGATACTTGCCATCCTCGCGCTGGGAAACGAATGTGGCCATTTCGGCGCACCCGTACTGGTCAATTACCGGGCAACCAAAGGCCTGCTGAATAATCGGGCGGAAATGTGGTTGGAGCTTGTCTGCCGTGGTGAACACGACTTTGGGCGCAATTCCATGGCCGGGATTTGCCACGAGGTACTTGGCAAGCAGAAACACACTGGAAGCATAACCGATGACTTCGGCCGGCTTGTAGGCTGCGAGCTTGGCCGCGTAGGCCGGAAGGTTGGTTTCGGACAGGTGATAGCTGGACATCAGCAGGTTGCGTCCCACTGCATCATACCGCCAGAAGGGTGGTTTGTTGCTGTCAGCCCGACAGATGATACGGCCAAAGACGGTAGCCCGTTTCAGTCCCGGCCGAACCCCGAACCAATGCCGCAATCGGGTCCAGAACGCGTAGTGCCGCCGCCGCGATTCCTTGTCGGCGTAGATCGTCAGGGCGGTGCCCGTCGTACCACTCGTGTGCAGGACGAAGGCGCCCTGTGCCAATACCGGTGCCGAGCAGAAGTGGACCGGATCCCGGCGAATCATCTCCTTGTCCAGTATTGGCAACTTCACGATATCCGAGAAGTCCCGGAAGTCGCCCGGCGTGAGGCCGGTCCGGTGGGACAGTTCCCGATAGAAGGGGACAGTCGTGAAGGCGTGGGCGAGAACCTCGCGGAACATTCGCCACTGGACTTCATCGACGAGGCCACCGTCGGCCAGATCATGGCTCTCAAGCTCCGCGAGGAACCGGTCATGAGGCTGCCGATACCGCTTGTCCTGCAACGTGACACCGTACACCGTGACCATCAGATTCTGAATCCAGACCGGACTCGCGAAATAGAGCTTCTCAAAAGAGGATGCCATGGGTCAGTCCTCGTCCCAGCCCTTGAAAATGGCCACCGCGTAGAGGAAGAACCCGAACGAGAAAATGAGCTCCTTGATCTCGGTGTGGGACCAGTGCGGCGCAATCTTGGCGATTGTCTGCCCGTGCAGCAGACCGACGATGAACCACATGGAGACGGCCAGCGGGACGGGTGGGAAATTGAGCCGTATCATCAGTTTGCGCAGGGGCGGGATGAAGCGGTAGCTGAACGGAACGATGACTCCCATGAACAAGGCGATCAGGTTGAGCGCCGTGTGCTGGTTTAGTACTGCGCCCCCGCGGTCGAACAGGGTCAGGTTGTGCAGTGTCATCTCACCCTGAACATTGTTGTCCACAATCGACTCTGGGGTCTGGAAGCCGAAGAGTCGCTGGCCCCAACTGATCTCCTCGCCGCCGACAAAGATGAAGAAGGCTGCGACCAGAATCGGCAGAATCTCGCGGACCAGGGATGTCCTGCCACCGCGCAGGAGGGTGATCGAACGCCAGAGGAGAAGTAGCCCCGCGCCGAAGTAGAACACCGAGGTCATGTTTTCGCCGGGTTTGTCTTCGGTCCCAAGCCAGACATAGGCGTCCGGGGCCAGAAAATACAGAGCCAGGATGGTGGCCCAGCTTGCCACCGCGACAGCACTCCAGAAGATGATGCTGGATCGGGAATTGGAGATGCTGGTCACGGTATGCTCCTTTTGGCAGGGATACGATCACCGGGAGTTCTGTTGTTGTTCCGGGATGGATCACACCATCCTCTGCGTGAGCCGTGGACAAGATACCAGAATTTGGTGGTTTGCCCAAAGCCCACCTTAGATCCTTGTCGTCGACGACAGGGTCAACCGGCCAAGGCCGGGGTTGTTCCGGGGCGCTCCGGTGGTATACTGCGCCACCAGATACCGAGCCAAGTGTGACGGGCACGCGGATCCACCCCAGGCAGGAGGCTGAACCATTTGCCAACATCCGGACATGACCGTAGTCATCCCGGCCTACAACCCGGGGCCGCTGCTGGCCACCACCCTTGATTCGGTTCTGGACCAGACAGGCTTGAGCCTGGATATCGTTGTCGTGGATGATGGTTCCACGGACGGCACTCCTGAACTGCTGGCCGGCTACGGAAACAGGATTCGTGCCTTCCGCATTCCCAACTCAGGCGGGCCGTCGACGCCCCGGAACGTCGGTGTGCGGGAGGCCCGGGCGCCGTTGATCGCTTTTTTCGATGCCGACGACCTGATGTTGCCCGGCAAGCTGGCGGCGGCCGTGTCCGCTCTCGGCGGTGCTCCCGACGCGGGCCTGTACTGCACGGACTTTCAGGGTATTGACGGCCAGGGCGCCGTGATCAAGGCACGGTGGCTGGCGGACTACCGGCGATTTCGGCGGCGGCTGCTGCCGACGGGGACGGACAGTCTGGGCCTGCTGCCGGCAGCGGAGGCCTTTCGTCAGCTTCTGCGCGCGAATTTTGTCGGGACATCGAGCGTGGTCTGCCGCCGGGAGGCCCTGGTCGCTGCGGGTCCTTTCGATGAACAGATGAAGAACTCGGACGACCGTGATATGTGGTTCCGGATTGCCCGTGCAGGCTGGGATTTCCTGTTCAGGGATGAGGTGCATCATTCCTACCGCAAGGCCGAAGGTGTAGTAACAGCGCGCGGGGGGCAACGAAACCTGGCGGTTATCAAGGGTCTGGTGCGTCAGATGCCATTTGTCGAGGATGAAGCCGATCGACGGTTTCTACGGACGAGAATCCAGGAGTTGTGGCGCGGCTACGGCTTCTGGCTGCGCCGGGAAGGGCGCTTCACCGAGGCCAGACAGGCCTACGCCGAGGCCTTGGCCCTGGGGGCGGACCTGCGCAGCAGCATCGGGCGGTTGCGGGCTTTGCTGCGGGTGTGACCGGACGTCAGGTGATCTCGAGATCGCCCCTGGTCAGATACCAGTTCGCAAGATCCCAGGGACTGAAAGGCAATGGCCGTCCGGGAAAGTCCCGTACCAGGAAGGGGCGCCCCTGGCCCCGGCGCAGAGGATTGCCGAAGAATCCGGCCCTGACTTGGGATGGCAGTGTGTGCCAGGTCACGACCGTGGCGGTCGGGTCTGCGGCCGCCCAGGGTTCCAGCCAGTCGGCCAGCCTGGGCGGCACGCCAAAGCCAATGGCATCGATGACCTCGATCCGCCCCGCGCACGCTCTGGATCTGCAGATTGCCAGACTGAATGAATCCGGTGTCGGTTCGCAGATATAATAGTCGTACGTGTTGAATGGGTGGTTCAGGTAGCGCCAGCGCAGGTAGGCCTTGTCACGTATCACAGCGGCCCGTCCAGGACTGGTTATCGGCGCCGAGAACCGGATGTCCTCTGAAAGACGTGTGGCCAGTTCGTCGGCTGCAATCCGGCGGGATGGATAGGGCGAGCGGGTAGGCCGCACGATAAGGCTCCAGATCCACAACAGACTGGCGCGCGAGGGAATCGAATCGTACCCGAGCTGGCAGACGCGGTCCTCCAGGGGTGCCAGGAATCGCCAGCCGCGTTTGGCAAACCCCGCGGCCGAGGCCGGGTTCGCAAAGTTGAAGAACAGGTCCAGGCCGGTGAAGTGCTCGAGTCCGAAGTCCAGCAGCCGCGTGAAAATTCCCTGGCCACGAAACGAGGGGTGAACCACGGGGTCGACGTCGCGTCCGCCGACCAGCTACTGATCGCGCCAGCGCATATTCTTCGGCACGACCGAGTAGATCCCGACGACCTTGCCGTCAGCCAGGCAGAGCGCAATGCGTGATGGTCCACCCGGTCCCTGTTCGTGCAACCAGCGAAACCGCTCCGCGGAAAAGTCCGAATCATGGCCGGCCCGGACCAGGTCCAGGCAACTGCCGAAATCATCTGGTTCGTACAGCCGGAAATCCAGCATCACATCCCCAACACGAGACGGACCATACTCTTCCAGGCCCGCAAGTCCATGGGGTTGTATTCGATCGCCTTTTGGTAGTCGAACATGGCCGCCGACCGGTTTCCGGTGCGGGCGAGCCACCGGCCCCGAGTAGTGTAGGTATAGGCCCAGGCCCGCCGCGCTTCGGCAGGAGTCACGGCATCGCCGTGTTCCTGCATGAACTTGTTCATCATGCGCAGGGCGTTGTCCAGTCGTTCACCGGTGCGGTGTGACATTTGCCCGCCCCAGATTCGGTATCGCGCCAGAACGCGAGGCAGGTGATGAAAAGGATACCGGGTGCTGATGCGCAACCACAAATCATAGTCGATGGCCATGCTCAGGGACTCGTCGAAGCCGCCAACTTCGTCCAGAATACGCCGCGGCACGAGGCAGGTGTTGAAAGGAACGAAGTTGTTGGCCAGCAGGGGGCCGGTGATGTGGCCGCTGTGGCGCTTGACCGCGGGGGTCGGCAGGTCGTGGCCCCTGTCGTCGATGAACTGAACATCACCATAGACGACGCCCACGGAGGCATCGCCGGCAAACACGGCCATCTGGGCCGCGATCTTGTCGGGCAGCCAGGCGTTGTCCGAGTCACAGAAGCCGATCATCCGGCCGGTGCAGGCGGCCAGTCCCCGGTTCTTGGCGACGGTCTGACCGGCATTTTCCTGGTGGATGAGTTTCACCCGCGGATTGTCGGCGTAGCGGGCCAGGGCCTGCTGCGTTTCGTCGGTGGAACCATCGTCCACGACCACCGCCTCAATGTTGTTGTAGGTTTGGCCCAGAATCGATTCGACGGCCTCGACCACATACTGCGCCATATTATAGGTGGCCGTGACAACCGATACCAAGGGTTGGTCGTTCATTTCAGACTGGGCCTTTCCGGCCGGCGGCGGGGGGCTGCCGGCGCGCAAACAGGTACTCGGCTCCGCACATGAGCCATTGGAAATCCAACCGATTGGTCGGCGCACTATAGCGAGGCAGGGTCATTGGATCATCGTCGTGATGAGGCTCCGGGAACGCAACATAACACCCGCGATAGCCTGACCGGCGCACCTGTTCGGCTGTTTCCGGCTGAAAGTCGCCGGGACCGCCCTGAGGATAGCAGAACCACCGGGGAGTGCGACCTGTTTCGGCAGCCAGTTGCAGGCCGGATTCCCTTATCTCAAACTCGGCCCGCTGCGCGTTCACGCGAGACAGGACGGGGTGGTTGACCGTATGGGCCCCGAATTCGATGCCGTCGTTCATGAGTTGCCGCACCTGTTGCCAGGTCAGGGCAGCGAACTCCTTCGGCGCGGCCGCTGGTATATTCACCCCAGCCTGCCCGGCGATACCGACCAGGGCTGTCTCCTTGCGGTCATCGTCGATTGTACTGAGGTGATCGGCGATTTCATGCCAGAGGGACCATCTTCCCGCGGGACTATCCGTGACCCCGCTGAACTGCCGGTCGCCGGTGTGCCACTCCTGGGCACCGGCGGGGCAATTATCCAGCAACCAAGTCAGGCGGTCCCACCAGAACCAGGTGTGCCCCGAAACGAATCCCGTCGTCAGGAAGACGGTGGCAGGCAATCCGTGGTGCCGCAGTACCGGGGCAGCCAGCGTGGCAAAGTCCGCGTAGCCGTCATCCACGGTAATCACGACCGGGGCCGCGACCGGCTTCTTGTCCAGTTGATCATCCGGTAGCCAGCACGGATGGTGCCGGGCGATATAGGCCATCTGCCAGGCGAACTCGCTGACAGGCAGGCGGCGCGGATGGCTCTGGCTCGCCGGGCAGAAACGGTGATACATGAGAACTCTGACGTGGTCCCCGGTCAACCGTCGGCACCAAGCCTGGAACCCCGGCAGGGTGAGCAAAGTCTTTTTCAACAGCTTCCTGATCGTCATCTCCCTCGCGCCGGCGAGTCGGTGGCCTGCAAGTCCCGTTCAAGTACGACTTACTGGCACCGATTATAAGGCGGGGTGTGCGTTTTGGCTTCCGTTTATTGGGGGGCCAGGATGTTCCGCCTCCGAGGTTGTCTATTCCGTGTCCATGATCTAACCTGCGGTTGGTCCGATTGGCCATTGCGCAGCAGCATAGCCACTTTACCGGAACGGGGGAGAAAACTCTGTCCAGGATCTCTAAAATCATCGGTTATCTCAATGGGCTGCTGCAGGCTCCTTTTCTGGCTGACTTCAGTTTGATCCGCGTGCATGGCCGACTGCGGCTGGTGCGCCGGAATGGAACAATCCGAATTGGACGGCGGACCACGATCTGGCCGGGCGTGAAGCTGACCAGTCTCGGTGCCACCGCCGGCAAACCGGCGCGCCTGACGATAGGCGCCTACAGTTCGGTTGGCGACCGAACGCAGATCCACTGTTGTGAAGACGTGGCAATCGGGGACTATGTGCTGATCTCGTGGGACTGCAATATTCTGGAGAACAATTTTCATACGACGACCGATGGCGGGATCAAGTCCGCGCCCATCAGGATTGCGGACCGGGTGTGGATCGGCTGCCGGGTGATCATCCTGGCCGGGGTGACCATCGGCGAGGGCTCGGTTGTCGCCGCAGGTTCGGTCGTAACCCGGGATGTGCCGCCAGGCACGCTGGTGGCCGGGAACCCGGCCCGGGTTATCCGGGAAACCGGGCCCTGGCGGATGGACTGATGTCCGATATGCGGAAACCCAGAGTGGCCTTTTTCATCGACAAGTGGTCGCCGGGCAGCGGCACCGAGAACCAGTTGCAGGGGTTGTTGTCCCATCTGGCGCCGGACCATGTCGACGCTCACTTGTTCACCCTGCGTACACCGCTGGCGGCCTCCGAGCGGCACCTTTTCCCTTGCCCGGTGGAGTGTCTGGGCATCGGGAGTCTGCTCGGCCCCGCCGCCCTGGCCCGCTTCCCCGGTGTGGTGGCCCGGTTGCGGCGAGAGCGGTTTGATGTGGCTATGATCTACTTCGTGGATTCGAACCTGTACCTGGTCCCCGCCTGCCGCCTGGCCGGGATTCCGGTCCGCGTGATCAATCGGCGCGACATGGGGTACTGGTACGAGGCGGGACTGCTGCGCCAACTGAACTGGGTCAACCGGTGGGCGACTGATTTCCTGGTGAACGCCGAAGCAGTGAAGGAGCAGGTCGTGCGGTACGAGCTTTTTGCACCGGATCGTATCGGTGTCATTCCCAACGGCATGTGGGATCCTGAGCATCGCCGGCGCCTGCGGACTGCCGGTAGCGGTCAGCGCCCCGCGGGATTCCCGGCCGCCGGGCCGGTGGTGGGTATTACTGCCAGCCTGCGCCGCGTCAAGCGCATCGACCGTTTCGTGGAGATGGCGGCACTGGTGCGGTCGGCGGTGCCTGCGGCCAGGTTCGTCGTGGCGGGGCAGGGCGGCTTGTTGGCCGACCTGCAGGAAAAGGCGCGTGCCCTGGGCTTGGCCGATGCCTTGACTTTTCTGGGTCAGGTGGAAAACGTGCCTGACCTGCTGGGGCATTTGACGGTGGGCGTCCTGACCTCCGAATCAGAAGGCCTGTCCAACTCCCTCGTGGAATACGGTCTGGCCGGATTGCCGACGGTCACTTTCGACGTCGGGGGCAATGCGGAGGTAGTGCGTGACGGCGAGACAGGCTATCTGGTTGCCGGCGGTGATGTCTCGGCGTTGGCCGAACGCGTTGTGCGGTTGCTGACAGATGACGGCCTGCGGCGGACAATGGGAGAGAGTGCGCGTGCCTTCTGCGAGGGTAGATTCTCGCCGGAGCGGGTCCGGGATCTGACCCTGGGATACTTCGGGTCTCTAATCTCCGGGCGGAAGGAACCCTTATGATCCGCCTGCCGGACAGTCTGGTGCGACACCTGTTCGAGCCTCTCTGGGATCGCTATGAAGGCAGCGTTCGTCTGGCTACCCTGGCTCGATTGCGCCAGTCTCAGTGGCGGTCCCGGGCCGAAATCGAGGCTGGACAGAATCTGTTGCTGCGGCAACTTGTCAGCCACGCGGCCGCGACTAGTCCGTTCTACCGGTCAAGGTTTGCCAAGGCGGGCATTGAGCCGTCGGCAGTGCGGTCGATTGCGGACTTGGCGGACCTGCCGCTCTTGACCAAGGATGATGTGCGCGAGCACCGGGACCGGATCGTATCGACGGCCTACCGCCCCGATCAATTGGTCCTGGCCAAGACCGGCGGTTCGACCGGCGTGGCCCTGCGTGTCTATTGCGACCGCAAGGGCATCCAGTTGCGCGCTGGTGCCGCCCTGCGGGCGGATGAATGGTCCGGATGGCGTCTGGGCCAGCCACTGGCGTCGATCTGGGGCAATCCGCCCCGGCCGGTGACACTCAAGAACAAGGTGCGTCGCCTGGTCAAGGATCGGGTGATATACCTCGACACGATGCACATCGACGACCAGGCCGTGGACGACTTTCTGGCCGAGTGGCGGACGATGCGTCCCGGGCTGCTGTACGGGCACGCCCACAGCATATTCATCCTGTGCGAAATCCTGCGCTCAAGTGGAATCAGTCTGAATCCGTCAGGGGTCGTCGCCACCAGCATGATGCTGATCGAGAGCGAGCGGCGGGTGATCGAGGAAGTTTGCGGGATCAAGGTCACCAATCGCTACGGCTGCGAGGAAGTGAGCCTGATTGCCTGTGAGTGCGAAGAGCACCGCGGGATGCATCTCAATGCCGACCACAACATTGTCGAATTTCTGCGGGACGACGGCACGGCCTGCGCGCCGGGTGAGGACGGCCGGATCGTGGTTACCGAACTGATCAACCGCGGTATGCCCATGCTACGGTACGAGGTCGGGGATCGAGGCGTGCCCAGCGATCGGGACTGTCCGTGCGGGCGCGGCCTGCCGCTGATGGAGCATCTGACCGGGCGGGTAGCGGACTTCCTTGTTGCCACCTCGGGCCACCGTGTGGCCGGCATCTCAATTATCGAAAACACATTGACCAGGTTGCCGGGCATCGCCCAAATGCAGGTCATCCAGGCAGAGGCCCGCCTGCTGCAGGTGAACCTGGTGCCGGGATCGGAATACGGGCGGGAGACCGAATCCGCCCTGATTGCGTCCCTGCAAGACTACCTTGGTGACGAGGTCCAGGTCCGAGTCGAGCAGGTGGCTGCCATCCCCCAGGAAGAATCAGGAAAATACCGATTTACGATCTGCCGGGTCTGATGCTGGTCGGTGCGGCCGGATGGCTGGTCAAGTGCGGCTGCCGAACAGGCGGCGCTGCCACTTGCGACGGGTCTCGGCGTGGATAACGGGCAGGACCAGGACGTAGAGCGCCGCGATACCTCCCTTGACGATCATGTCAGCCAGGGGACTTGCTCGTTCACCGAGAACCGTGATGAGTTTTCCATCTTTCCAACCGCTCAGGGAAGTGGCGCCGACCGCGTTCTGCATCAGCGGTACCAATCGGTCATGGACGAGCCCGTAGGCCGCCGTGCCGGAGGGATCCCAGTGGTTCAGGCCCACGAACAGCCCGCCAGCCACGAAGGTCATCAGGGCGAGGCTCTTCCACTGCAGTGAGAGATGATAGCGGCGCTGCGCAAACGTAAAAACGATGACATCGGAGATCAGGCGGGTGACTGCGGCCGAGAAGGCGGCTCCGTAGATGCCCCAGTTGGCAATGAAGAACCATGAAAGCAACACTTTGAAAACCGAGGTGCCGGTCTGGATCTTGGAAATCGTCGCCGTATCCTTGGCATAGGCCAGCCCGAAAATGAGATGGAGCCCGACGCCGCGCAGGATGATGGTCAGGATCTCGACCCGGGCGATCCGGTAGGCGATGTGAAACTCCGGCGGCGTCAAGATCACGAGGACGGGCTTGATGACAATAGCCATGACCAGTCCGACCCAGGTGACTATGAAGAAGAAATAGGTGAACATGCGTGCGATCGTTTCGGGCGCGCCAGGTTGATCCGCGATTTCGAACCGTCGGGTTTCCCACGATCGCATGAAGGGTCGAATCACCATCATCGAAATCAGCACCGGAAACTTGTAACCCATCTCCAGAATACCGACGGATTCCAGATTGATCAGCCCCTTGGCCATCACCCTCTCGACCTGGCGACCGATCCACGATGCGATCGAGCCC
>JAJRWS010000160.1 GCA_024276705.1 Planctomycetota bacterium
CGAACCTACGAAACCGGGAGGAAAGCAACCGACAAGATGAAGGATGTCATTCGCTCAACTGTGCAGTTCGCCGAATTGCTCCCGAAATGGAACTACACCATCGAACCACAAAACACGCACTAATTTTACGAGCGGTCCTTAGATTCGCTTTATTTTACACTCTGAGCCACAGAGGCGTCTCACCTAATTGGCCGCTAAAGGTGCCCTGAAATGACCCATTCTTTGACCGCCTCGGAAGATACTATGCCAAAGTTGCTGAGGTGCTACGCGGCGAAGCAGAATCTGCATCAGTATTTCCCAACACTACAGATATTGGCCAGTCCAGAGAGTTGATCTACGCAGAGTTCCTTCGCCAACATGCTCCGTCGAAATGCAATGTTTTTTTAGGTGGGTTTTTGTTCCATGATGAAACAGGAGACGAATCCAAACAACTTGATGTCATTGTAACGACAGACACAACTCCTCGTTTTGACTTTCTCAACCCAGCTGGTATTGGAAAATCCTTTTCTCCTGTTGAGGGGACTCTGGCCGTAGCTTCCATCAAATCTACATTGGACAAGAAGCAATTGATTGATGCACTTGAAGGTATTGCTTCTATTCCACCATCCAAGGAAATCCACGGCAAAAAGCCACCGCAGCTGAAAATAGATGGTGCTGACGATTGGGGCTGTGAGGAATGGCCGTACAAAATCATTTACGCAAGTGATGGAATCGCCGGTACAACCTTGCGAGAACATCTTTGTACCTATTTCTCCCAACATCCGGAGATTTCACTCTCACGACGTCCCGATGTCATTCATGTTGCAGGGAAGTATGTCATTTTTAGAATCAGGCAGGGTATGAGTATCCAGAATTCAGATGGATCACAAGTACCGCTCGCAGTCGGCGACTATCACGTTCTAACAACGAACCCTGACATACAGGCGATTGTTTGGGTTTTAGATGAATTACAAAAACGTTCCTTGTTGTCGACCTATATCGCCTTTGACTACCGATCACTGGCTCTCAACATCGGGGTGACATAAACTTAACGACGTTGCAGAACCATAGCTGCAACTGCCGCCAACAACCATGTCTCTTGGAATTCAATTACGCCAACTCGGCGAACAGCATTATCCAGAGGACCGATTTCATTTCAATTTACCGGGCCTCTCGATAATCTTGTCCATTTCCTTGCGGCTGATCCTCACGGACCCGGCAATCTTCACTTGTACGTGTTTCCACCGGTACAAAGTTCCGTGGGCCAACTTGTAGATCGAGGCCGCTTCGTCTACTGTCAAAAATTCGTCGTGCTGGCTGTAGTTTTTGTCAAGCGTATCCTGAATCTCTTCGATACGTCTGACAATTGTGTCCAGCTTGTTTGTGATGCTGTCCATTAACCTACTCTCGTTACGCCGCCGTCATCAGTTCCTTCCCCGCCGACAGCTTGTGTTAGATTTTGTGCTAGCGCTCCGTCGTTAGTCTCCGTGCTGACGTTGGGCCGGATGAACTCGCCGACGTTGGGTCGTTTCGCTGCCGACACCTCAGCGGCGGCTGCCGTGCGTTTCTGGAAGTCGGGCAGCAATCCGTTGTACAGTCGCCGTACTTCGGGCAGGTTGCGATAGTCTGCCTGTATCTCCACGTAGGCACCAACATCCAAAGGTGCCCCTTGCTGGGCAATCTGCATCGCTTGGAAAATATGCGAACTTGCTTCGTTCAACTGGGCCAGTCGGTCGGAAGGGTCACGGTATTCCAATGTGTCGGGAACAATCGTAATTTGAAAGTCGTCCACACCGCCTTCGCGCGGCAGGGTGTGGGGTGGACTCCACGATTGATCGATAAAGATTCCCGTATTTTTCACTTCCTCACGGGCCGGTAGTGAAATGTCTTGGTTGTTCAATACCAAGTGGGCCAACTTCTCGAACACGTTGACCATCATCGCCACCATGCGGCGTTTCTTGTCCGCACCGCGAGCGCTGGTTGCCTCACGAATCAACTTCGATTGGCCTGCGGTCCCCGCTGTCTGGCCCAAACCGAGAACATCGTCGAGATTACCGGAGAATTCCTTGAACAACTGGGTCAGTAAAAGGTGCCAGGAACGAATGGCACTGTCGTGGTCGTAAATAACTATAGCAAAACACTTTAGCGACGCTATCGCATCACTGCTATCGGGCGTAGGCTGCGATAGCCGAATTCTAGGGCATTTAGTTGCTACATGTTCCTGGCCACTGCTATTTTCCTCGGGATTGCAAGCGATGCTACGATAGCATCGCTAAGTTGTTTCAGGCAAAGACGTTCCGGCTTCGACAGTGCCATTCGTGCCAGGAACCAAATTACTTCAACTGCAACCCGGTCTCGGAGTCGCATCTGCGTCCAGTATACAGAAGGGCGTTACTAAGGCGAGCGGCAGTTGAGAACGTACCCACGGGAAACCGCAGGCTAGCGCGTTGCGGCTGATTTTATCAGCCGCAACGCGCTAGCGTCCGGTTCTTCGCAGGTAAATTCTCATCTGCCGCTCGCCTAATGCTTTGTCCAAGCTAAAAAAAGGTTCGAGACTTTGAGCCATCGCAGCTAGTGTTCGATTTTGCTACAATGCAGACGGTGCTTACTGAAGGTCTGCTTCAGTATGCAGGTCTTACTGAAGAAGACTCAAACTAATAACAAGTTCTGCCGCTAATCCAAGGGACGACACTGTGCAACTCATTTCGTTCCCCGTCATCGCGCTGGTTGCCTGGCTCGTATCGAAATGGAACCCTGCGTGCGCGCTAAATGAAGTGGACCCCAATTATTGGACCACCGGCGGGCGTGAATGCTTCCCTTTTTGGGTCGTATCCCGCGATCAACGTTTAGTGACATCCAGATTGAACTCCATGACGCCACTACCTGCCTCAACAACCAACACTTTCGGCTTGAAATCTTCGCTCACATAAGATGCGTTATGGTACTCCGCATCACTGGGTGACCCGCTCAGTTTAGAAGGATCAAAACAAGCGACTCCGACCAGATACTTGCCCGGCACAAGGCCATCGTCTGGACGAAAAGACATTGCTGCGTACACGCCATCCGCATTGAAACTTCCCGTTGCTGGCCGAACCGGGAGTCCTGCAGCGACTTCGATGGGTGAGAAGGTCACTCGTCCTGCACCAGGACATGGCCCACCATCGAAAGTTACGGTTCCTCGTACCTGAACTTTCTGCAAAGGATCGCTATCGCAACCGGCCAGTACCAAGCAGAAAGCTAACGCCGCACCGAAAGACTGTCTTCTTAGCACCACTCACCACTCCTTAGATTTAGAAACTCAAAAAAACTACTCAAACTGAAAACAAGTAGTGATATTTACCACGGAGACACGGAGATCGCGGAGTTTGAATCCTTGAGGAAAATGACGAAACATGCTCTCTATGAAAATGAGCTATTTTTTGTTAACTCCGTGTCCTCTGTGACTCCGTGGTTATCTTTCTTTTCACTCTGAGTAACTACTGATTGTCATTGAAAAAAGCTTTCAACAAGGCACATTCGGACTGACAGTTACAGCTGTCCGATGACTTCTTCTCCGGCACGCGATCCGAGCGAGTTCCAAACGAAATAGTCGATGCCCTCATTGATCAGCTTGACACTCCCATCGCCAAACACCATGTGGGCACCGCCTGGGTGCCAGCTCTTAAAACCTGAGGTTAGTGGGTAGATTCGAGGAGAGCGCACGGAGCGTTTCCCGGCCTCAAACAGATTGATCGGGGTAACGGTCGAAGCAACAACAAAATTCTCTGAAAATACGGAGTTGAAATACGTGTGAAAGGGAATCGTCTCGCCCCCCAAAAACGTGCTCGACAAGCCATCGCTCACCTCTTGCAATTGAACACCGACGCTGGAGCGGCAAATGAGTCCCCCGCACAGACCATCATCGCTGCAATTCACTCCAGCATCGGTTCGGCAAGGGGCGCAAGCGGCTGTGTCCCTGGTGCCAAAATTGCACCCCGTGGCAACTTGAACCGGTGGCGGAACGGAACCGCTATCCGATACGAAACCACCTGATACCAATAACGCTACCGAGTCAGGGATCGTCGTTCCCATAGAACCGACGTACGACAACATGCAGGCTGTCTTAGGATTGCGGCCTGAAAGTTCGATGTCGTCAAATATCGGATCTCCCGCTTGCTCATCACTGGGACAAATCAACTGCGGAAACACCAAATTTGCGATGACCTCCTCATTCGGAGTCACTCTGCGATTTGCATCCGCAAAATAATTCGACCTATCAATGTTGCTCGTAGTATTACCAAGTTCCATCTGCGGCATAATCTCGGTAATGTAATTTCCTCCCGGCGGTGGACCATTCACCAAATCGTAATACGAGCCTGGCGGCAAAGTCTCTTTGCTACTTTCATAGTTGAGACAGGCCAAGCCGATTTGCTTGAGATTGTTCAAACATTGGGATCGACGCGCCGCCTCACGCGCAGCCTGAACAGCCGGCAGAAGTAGCGCAACCAACACGCCAATAATAGCGATCACTACCAACAACTCGACAAGCGTAAAGCCGGGAGTTTGACTGGATCGGCAAGAACTATGGCAACGAAAACGGCGACTTGCGTCCTGGTTTTTCATTACGACAACTGCTCCATCTAAGATGCAGCGTCTTGGCAAGCCGCTGCACACTGTTTCCTGACTAAAGAGACCTGATTGAAGAGACTTGCTTACGAAGCCATCGAATACAAAACGTAACGACAGCGTCTAAGGCTCTCAGAAGTAGGGAAGTAGGGATGAACAAGTGGGAACAACCGCCATACTACCCAGCGTGGGTTCTGCCCGCAACCCAAGCAAATCTCACGCTGAGTCGTAGAGGAAGACCCTCTAGTTTCACTCTGCGACTCTGCGTGATTATTTCCTTTTTTTACAGAAAAATTTGCTCTCTTGCAGAAATCCTAACCGTTAGTGACTCAGAGAACTCCTTGTTTTCAGCACTCGGTGATCTCTGTACTACTAACCTCAAACATCGTTAAGTTTTTGACAAAGTTGTCAAGCGGCGATGGCGTTAAGTTGTTGCAGTGTAATGTCTTGCGATCACGATAAAGCCGTGGTGATTTCACGACCTTTGGTAGTCATGTGGTAGCGTCGCTGGCCGGGTGATTTGTGGATCAAGCCGTGGGCGCGAAGGATGCGGAGCCAATAAGAAACCTCCGACGCAATGCGACGGCGCTCTGCCGGATCATTATCCGCGGTGGGGTAAAGTTGCCGAGCCAAATCGCGATTGCAGAATCCTCCTGTTGTGAAATCGCCGCTGCTGACCGATTTCAAGAGCTTTCGGTCTTGTAAGGACCACGGCCGCAAGGCGCGGTAGCGCGTGCCGTGCTTTCGCACCGAACGACACACTTCGGCAGCCAATTGCCCAATGGGCGTGGAGGTGTCGGGCGAAGCGAGGGCTTCGGCGTAACGGTCGTTGGACTGCTGAGAGACTTCGGCGCGGTGGTACATGTCGGCTACGCCCTTGCGCATCGGACGCCAAGACTTCTCGCCGTCATGGAGTCGTCGAGCAAGATGCTTAGGGCGTACTGGCCCTTGCGAACCCTTGGTGACGCAAGGTATTGGACCGGTCTGCCAGCTTCTTCGGCTGCCGCGAGCGAGGCTTGATCAAACGCCCGGTCATGGCTTGGGCGTGTTCGCCACGGCCAACTGTAGAAAACGGGCTTGAGCAACACGACCGTCCGAGAGAGATAGCCCATCATGCCCTCCGCGAAACAGAGCATACGCAATGTCCCCCGAAACACCAATCGGTCCCAGCCACTAAGTTGCCCCGTGACTTGGTCGTCGTACCGTTGTATAAAAGAGTTCATGGTATCCTCGCTTGGGTCGTGAAAAGAAGAGCGTTCGCAAGCAAACTTCTGATCCTACCAAATCGCGAGGATACCTTCTTCCTTGGGTTGCGGCCGAGCACTGCGAGGCCGCGC
>JAJRWS010000161.1 GCA_024276705.1 Planctomycetota bacterium
ATGCCCTGATTCCAATCGCCGCCCCCACCCGCCCAGCGGTTGATCCCGATCGGACGATCGAGGGAGTCGCCGAAACCGGTCTTCGTTGCCGCCTGGCTTCCAATCAGGACATCGTCCACGTAGAGGGACATCGTGCCGTCAATGTCGGGGGCGCCGGCATAGGCGCCATCGTACAGGGAGTTCCCTTGCGTGTCGAAGGTGGCCACGACGTGGTACCAGGTGTTCGCGGCAATCGGCGTGCCAATCACGTAGGCACTGTTGGACAAGATAAACTGGATTTCGTCGTTGTTGGTGCGGATCGCTTCCGTCCCCGCGTAGTCAATCTGTTTTCGGATGTCGCTGAAATTCCCCCCCCATTGCAGCCAGACATCCATCGTGAATCCGCCCGCCGCTTCGACGAGCGTGTTGTCCAGCAGGTCGATGGCATCGGTTGCTCCATGGTTGCCGTTCGCGCCAGTGACCGACATCAGGGAAGCGTCGAATCCAGGCGGGCGATTGTCGACGAGTGCCCGGTCTGTGGTGTCCATGGTCGCATGGTTGCCAGCGGCGCTCAGGTCGGTGATGACATTGCTTTCCGGAGAAATGTCCCCGTCGTACGATACGGGGAAACTGTATTCAAAGACAGGAATCAAGCCACCGTAAGCATCTGAGATTCCTAAAGAGAGAGGAAGAAGGAAAATGAACACGGTCAATAGCTTCATGAGCACACCCCTAAATTCTAGAAACGTGTAAAAAAGAGCAATCCCTCATATCCTATATTGCATACGATTTTCCATAGCTTTCACATGTCTACCAGAAGCCTGGGCGAAGTGCAAATACTATTTGCGGATAAATAAGTCTTTTTAGAAAATAATTACCGACCATAAACCTGCAGCCCCTGGGGAGTGCGATTTTATGACTGCCCGAGGTAAAGGAAATTAAGGAATTTGTTGATATCGAGTCCCGCAACCATCCCTAGGTCCATTGGCCCTTGTTCCATGCCGAGGATTGCCAGACGGTCGGGGATGGGAATCTTCGAAAGATGACAGGCATGGCACGAAGGGCGTGGTTGGCGCCACCCCACCTGGGTCTTTGGCGTCTGATCTTAATTTGCCTCTAAGATTAAGAACAGGAAATTACGTCCTTTTCCGTGAACGCTTACCCCAAACCTCCCGGCTGATTCTCGTCAACGTCCGGTCAGGCGGAACATTGCGTCGCTGCCCATTCGAGATGCGGGATCGGCCTCGAAACCAAGAGGTTGCTTGCTGCGAGCAAGTTGGCCCGATTGGGTCTCGATCTCGACTCGGTAGACGCCAACTTGCATCATCTTCAAGCCACGCTGGTTTTCCGGTAGCTTGTCATCCGGTACGGCCATGCGCGCGACCCCGCTGCCATCGGTGACTCCCGCGGCCGCCTGGACCGATTCGCCGAGAAACTCTTCCGGTACAAAGCGGACGGTGGCTCCGATAACCGGACTGCCGGCTCGTTGGAGGGTACAGCCAACGCTCATCAATCCAACGCCGCTCGAAAAAAGCGTGGTGAACCGGCTAACCAATTCGTCGCGGTCGACTTTTTGGTCTTGATTGGTATCGTATCGCGGTAATGCGCTGAGGATTCCCGGACAAGCGCGGAGCTCCTCTTGATCGAGCATGCTGTTGCTGTCCTTGTCGTAAAGTTCCAGGGCCTTGTCTGCGGCGGCGTTTGAGTCCACTTCGGGCGCGCGTACCTCGCCGCTCTCGGGGAGACTGCAACCGACTACCAGTCCTGGCAGTCCCAAGATCCCACTGACAAGTCCGACCTTCAGGAAGGAATACCCCGGAAAAGGTTCTACTGTCCTCGGCGATCCAATCCATTCTTCTATCATGTCAGGGTTCCACAACGTAGAGACTCCTGGGATTGACGGCCCCATCGTGACGGTTGCATGCGGCCCGATGAACGTATTCATCCACGTCGTAGGTGAGCGATTCCACATGCCCGTCGCAGTAAGCCATGTGCCAGGTCGTGGGGTGCGCGCTGCCGAATCGATAATTGCCAACAATCCCCGGCCGATCATTCAACGGAGGATCGAAACCGTTGCGATAGTTGTCGTTGTTGTAGCCGGTACACCAGGTTTCGTTGTCGGCCCCGGCGAGACCGTCATCGTAATGCAGAGGATTCAGGTACTTTTCTCCCATGAGATAGGTGTTCGACGTACCGTCCGTGACATGGTGAATACCGACTTCGCTATGTTGAAAACTGATGCCATTCAATTCACGGACAAACGGCTTGCAACGACTCGTCGTATTCGCGTTGCCGATTTCATCGTTGCACCATCGGAAACGACTTACCGCGGTCAACGAACGTGGGAAGCTGCCGTATTCATTGTGCCTCTGGTCGCCACAATTCATTGCGTAATCGCTGCGCCCCGCGAAATTGCTGCCCTCGGGATTCTTCGCCGCGTTGTAGGCAATGAAATTGCCATCGACCGGTTTGAGGAACGTCTTGCCGGGGCGGCGCGAGGGGCATGTAACCATTTCCAGAGGACTGATGACCACCTCACGGGCGCCTTCCTTTTGGGCTTGCGTGATAACGTCCGGGTCGCCGTCGCTGGCGAGGTCATGGAGCGGCTGTTGTTCCAGGAATGGCAATGTGTTGTAGATCCAGCCGCCGGGCTGCTTTTTACCGTAGCCTCGATCGGCATCGCCGACCCACCACCATCCCCAACCGCCCGTTGGGAAAAAGCCGGCGGTTTCGTGATGATTCAGGGCGCCAAGGGCAAGCTGTTTCAAATTGTTGGAGCACTGGTTGCGTCGTGCCGCCTCCCGGGCCGCTTGGATCGCCGGGAGCAAGAGTGCGACAAGGATGCCAATGATGGCGATGACCACCAACAGTTCAACGAGGGTAAAACCAGCCGGTTGTTTTCGGCGAGTGCCCATTTACGTTCCTCCGGGGAATACCGAGGCAGATTAAGGATAGTATGGTACCACTTTACATGATTCGCTCGTTGCGTGAAAGATAGGACAAGTGGTTGATACCAGTTGGTCAACAAATATGTCTAACGTAGGGCAATCATGGTTCCACGATCGGGCCCGCGGACATCTCCGTATCCGTGCAGGTTTACAAATTCCCATAGTTTGTTATTTTTTGGCATGCTACCAGCGGACTGGCTGTGGAAGTCACTGCCGGACCCAATCAGCACAATCTGAATCTACAAGGCGGAAGTCAATAGGTACCCTTGGAATTGTCTCCTATCCCTTTTCCTCATACTGGAGAGTGTCCTGTGATGTTGCGTCAGAGTACCATTGGGTTGGTCGTGAGTGCCGCCATGTTGGGCTTGATCTGTCAGACTCGGGCGGCCGAAAACGACCCACTTGCAGGTCGGACGGCAGTCGAGCTTTGGCCGGGCGGTGCGCCCGGGGCGGTTGGCACCGAGCCGGCGGACCGACCATCCCTCACGCTCTTTCTACCTCCGGGTCAGCCTGAGAAGCGGGCCGCCGTAGTGGTCTGTCCCGGCGGTGGTTACAGCCATTTGGCCATTGGGCATGAAGGGCGTGATATCGGCGAATGGTTCAATTCGCTTGGGATCGCGGCTCTGGTGCTCAAGTACCGCATTGCGCCCCGCTATGGCCACCCGGCCCCGCTCGACGATGCCCAGCGGGCGTTGCGGCTGGTGCGGGCCCGGGCCGACCGGTGGCACATCGATCCGGCACGAGTCGGCATCATCGGCTTCTCGGCGGGTGGGCATCTTGCTTCGTCCGCGGCGACCCACTTCGATGCGGGTGATCCCAAGGCGGCCGATCCGGTCGAACGCCAGAGCTGCCGCCCCGACTTTGCAATCCTCGGTTATCCAGTGGTCACGTTGACCGGCCCCTTTGCCCATGCCGGTTCGCGGCAGAACCTGCTGGGTGCCACGCCCGACCCGAAACTCGTGCATGCCTATTCGAATGAAACGCAAGTGACCGCCCAGTCGCCACCGACGTTTCTCTTTCACACCAACGCCGATCAGTCCGTACCGGCGGAGAACAGCGTGCTGTACTACTTGGCGCTCCGGAAAGCGGGCGTACCCGCCGAATTGCATATCTACGAAGCGGGCCGGCATGGTGTCGGTCTGGCTGCCAGCGACCCGGTCCTTTCGACCTGGTCCGACCGTTGTAAGGATTGGCTCGATCGCCACGGCATCCTGGGAAAAACCGACAGTCCGTGAGCAAGCTTGAGACCTTCGTTGCGCGAGCATCTCGTAAGGCCCCTGCAGGCATTGGTCCGAGGACGTTACCACGACCGAGGTCGAGCCGTAACTGCTGCAACTCGACGTCCTTCGCGAACGTGCCACTTGGATGGGAAGGCATCTGTATAATTTTGTGCCCTGATCCATCGGCTCTGCCGAGCCGATGATGCATTGTTTGGCCTCTCTTGGCGATAGGGTGTATTCTTTTTACGTCCTGCTGGAGCCTGCTTTTGATGGATGATTTCGTCGTAATTCATGAAAATAACTTTCAATAAGGAAAAAAGTTGCGACTGATCGGGCGGGTAATCGTTCACAGGCCGTAGATTCGGTGCTACGTTAATGGCATATCCAAAGGCAAGCGAAATGAGGCCGGGAGACTTATGCGCATCGGTCACGTGGCATTGAATCATCTGCGTCAATCTGCGTCATCTGCGGGCCC
>JAJRWS010000162.1 GCA_024276705.1 Planctomycetota bacterium
CCTTAACGGCAGGCGTCATCTCGGCCTCAATCTCAGGCGGGATGACCGGTCGGCTAGAAGGCTTTGGCGACGACATGCCCTAGGTCATTACCGATTCGCCTTTTTGAGTCCAGATCAGTTTCTTGCTCACACAAACCTTAATATCCACACACCGACCCGTGAACGGTTGCAGTGGCCGGAGACACCCTATCGTGGCAAGCGTTATCTGCCACACCCGACTCCTCGGGCCTGCTATGCCGCAATGATCAGCTTCATGGACAAGCAAGTCGGCCGTATCACGCAACTTCTGGATGAGCTTCATCTGGATGACCATACCATTGTCCTGTTCACGTCCGACAATGGGACAACCTACCTGAAGGGCCAGGTCGACTACGATTTCTTCCGAAGTGTCGGCCCGCTCCGGGGCTTGAAAGGCTCCCTCTACGAAGGTGGAATCCGAGTACCGATGATCGCTCGCTGGCCAGGCCGCATTCAGGCCGATTCGCGGTCCGATCTGCTGGCCGCCCATTACGATCTGTTGGCAACTTCCGCGGCGATCGCAGGCATTGCTTCGCCTCCCAAGTCCGACGGTATCAGTTTCTTGCCGACACTAATCGGCCATCGCGAGAAGCAACGAAAGCACCCGTACCTCTTCTGGGATTTCGGCGGCTACGGTGGTCAGATTGCCGTACGACAGGGCGATTGGAAGGGGATCAAACAGAATGTTCGCGAACATCCCGACGCGCCACTCGAACTTTATGACTTACGGCACGACATGGGCGAGCGGAACAACGTAGCCGCCACCCATCCGGATATCGTAGCAAATATCGAACAGATCATGATCACGGCCCGTACCGAGCCGCATATCGAGGAGTTCCGTTTTGGGCGGTATTCCAAGCGATAGGTACCCGTTCGCTTGAGTCCATGCAAACGGGACCAGTCAGTATCCCCTGTCAGTATACCCTGTCAGTATCCCCAGTCGCGACCCTGCGTACAACTGGAACTTAGGCATTCCAGTCGGTGCGCCTTGGTCGGCTGAGCATGGAGTTGGCGGTTTCATCCCCCACGAATCGTTCGGCTTGCGGATCCCACTCGAGTCGCTTCATCCGCTTCAACGCAATGTTGCCCAGGTGGCAGATACTGGCGGATCGGTGACCGACTTCCACCGGTTCAATGGGCTCCTCGCGAGATTTAACGCAGTCCAGAAAGTTGCGGATATGGTCGGCGTAAAAGTGGCCCGGATTGGCGATGGTACGCGTTGGGTTGGGAGCGGGCAGGCGGAAATCGTCGGGCTTGAGCTCCACGCTGGCCAACGATTCGGGAGAGGTCTTTAATTCTCTATTCGCAAACTCTACCCAACCTTCGGTCCCCTCAAATCGAATGCTGAAATAAGGCGGGATGCTTTCACAGATCAGTTCCACGCCATTGGCATACAGGGCTCGAAATTTGGACGTGAGGGCCGTCGTGAAAAGACTCCCTCTGGGTGGCCAGGTGGCTTCCATCCCCTCGACTTCGATCGGCCCGGTTCGTTCTGTGTTATTGCCCAGTTGGGCGATGTCGATGGCGTGGCCCCCGATGTTGGTGATTTGCCCGCCTGAGTAATCGAGGAGAAAACGGTATTTGTAAATGCACCGGTCTTTGTGGTAGGAGGCCTGGGGGGCTGGGCCGAGCCACATCGGATAGTCAAAACCCTCGGGGACTGGCATGGGCTGCCAGCCCGGTCCAGGACCCTGCTTGTTGTTCAAGGCGATAGTGGTACGGATCGTCTTGAGCTGGCCGATGTAACCATTGCGGACCAATTCGCAGGCAAAACGGACTCGCGCGTTCGACCGCCACTGGCTGCCTGTTTGTAAAATTCGTTGTTGTTTTCGGACCGCCCGGATCATCTCCTGGCCGTCCTGGATAGTGAGCGTGAGTGGCTTCTGGCAGAAAATATCTTTGCCTGCTTTGGCCGCCATGATGGTCATCACCGCATGCCAATGATCGGGCGTGACGATGGCGACCGCATCGATATCGTCCCGGCCGATAATCTCACGGAAATCACCGGTGGCATCGACGCCCTGATACGTCCCCGAACGCTGCCTGGCCGCGTAGTGTTCGTTGGCCACTTTCAGAGCCGGCGTAAGCCCCATGACGGTTGTCTCATCACGGTATCCGTTACTGGCCCGATTGACATCGCAGATTGCCCGCACCTGAACATCTTTGTTTTCCAGAAAGAGCTTCATGTCGGGCAATCCCCGGGTTCCCAGTCCGATAACTCCCACGTTGATACGATTGCTAGGCGCATTGGCTCCGAATACCGAACGGGGCACGATCAGCGGCATACTGCTCACAACCGCGGTGGTAGTGACCGTTTTCAGGAACTCGCGACGCGTGTTCGAAGAGGCCTTTTGCTTGGAAAGGCCCTTGGCTGGAAAGTGGCTTTGCCTTTGCAAACGGTTCAGCATCTTGGGCACCCCTGGTGGTTGAACTGGATATATGCCTGGTTCCCATTTTCATGGTTCCGATCGACGTCATGCGGATAGGCTCAAGCAGGCGAACAGCGTCAACGGCGCCGTTTCCGTGTTTTTTTCGCATCGAGCGAGAAGACGAACTGTCGGGAAGAAGGAATGTCGTCAGCCAGCTCGCAGCCCCGAATCACCTCGGCGGCACTACCAACCGCGGTCACAAGCCGAACGCGGTAGAACCCAGGCGGCAACAGGCCCGCGAACCCTTCCACGCCCTCCACTTTGACATCCGCCACCCCAGCCTCGCCGGTCACCCCGGTATACGGCGGCAGATTCTCGCCAATGAATGGCTCCAGCTCCATGGTAACCGCCACGTTCGGCGCCGGTCCGCGGCCGGACCGCACGAGGACCGACGTGGAGATCAACCGGGATTGGGTCTTGTAAGCCTCCATCCGTTCCATGATTTCCGCGGACGACAGGAAACCGTCACGGTCCCGATCGAGACGCCTGAACGCGACCAGCAGGCCCGGGGACTTCTCCAGTTCGGCCTCGTCGAGTCGGCCATCCTGGTTGGCATCATAAGTCTGCATGGCCACCTCCGCCGCCTTGGCCGGCTCGTACCGATTCGGTGCCACGGTGCCAGCCGAGCCGCAACCTGCTAGTGCCAGAACGCTGGCGGCACCGATCAACCGCATGGGAAAAAAGAAACTAGGCGTGGTCGTAATCATATCTGCTCGGTTCATTTCATGGGTCATGGGTTGGGGGATTCCGGGGCTATCGGTCAATTCGCCGTGCCACCGTCATCGCGTACGCCCAGGTACTGCCAGACGATGGGATCGATATCGTAGTCGACCGTATGGACCGA
>JAJRWS010000163.1 GCA_024276705.1 Planctomycetota bacterium
GCGCAACCGAAACACCCGGCGCCGAGGTCTGAAGGCAGATCGAACGCTTTTCTTCATCCGACCAAAACCGACGCTTTCGATCTCCCATGATGCCTCCGTAGTGTCCGCTATCGATAATGGACACTATCGGCAAAATCACCGCGCCGATGACAGAGCGGGTTTACCGGACGGACACCCTTGACGACGAAAGCGCCAGAAAAGTCCCTCACGGATAGCAAGCGATTCGGCATCGTCCCCGCGGACGTTTTGATCGACGGCACCCTCTACTGCTTCCCTTCCCTCTTGCTTTAGCCTCTGCGCCCAACCGCCCGTATTCGGCAAACCGGTTTCGCCGTTCGGAGACCTTTTGAAGATTTGAGGCCTTTGCCTCACCTATCCGACTCGAATGGCGAATGACCTCGAAAAATCCCATACGGCCCGGCTCGCCATGTCTGACAACTCGACCCGCCATTTCGAGTTCGTTGAGCCAATTCTGAACAGCGCGTTTTGATACGCCCTCGGCCTTGGCAATCCGTTTCAAAGATCGCCGGCAGAAACCTTTCTTGTCCGCGTGAGAACACAGGACCGCATAGAGCCAGCGGGCCGAGCGGGAGGCCGAAACCCGTGAACGGTATTTCGCCCGCCGATGAACAGGAGTTCGCCCGAACAAAACCCTAGGGAACAAAACCAAAGGAACAATACGGAGGTTGTGGCCAAGGCCGACTCCGGGCGCTCCGCTTCGCCACCCAAGGGCGGCTTCGCGCCCGCCGTCGGTTGCTTTACGTCCAGCGCCGTGCAAGCTGAGAGGTCGGATTGTCTGCAAGGGGGAGGTTTTGGCAAAGAGCGTGCCCAGCTTGCCGAGCGCTTGGGGGGTGGAAAAGATGGGTGGCGCATTCTGATGGAGCTGGATGAAGCTGCCCTCGAAAGCCTTCTGATGAAAGAAGCTCATGGGGGATTGAGTGACGAGCATCTCGCTGCCGCACTCAAGGACAATATTATAAGTTGAGGCAGCTCCCAGTGACTTCAGCCAGAAGCGGACAACACAATCGGGGGGAAAAGAAAGAACTTTCCAGGAACATTATTAGTGTGTTATTTAGGTTTCGTCGATTCTAACCGACTCTGGTCGGTATGGTCTTCCATCGGAAGACAAGGGGATATCACCCTGCGGTTGGTGATTGGCATACGGAGCGTTGGTTGCCTAGTTCGGCTAACACTTTTCCGCTAGATATAACGGGCTGTTGGGTCTCTTTTGCTTTGCACAATTTTTTAGTGTCCGATTGCACCGTACCCCAGTCTGGGGTCTTTATAGCTCCAGGTAAGGCGGTAACATGAATGCGCCCGTTCCTACTCCGATCTATCGGCTTGTGCACGTCGATACTCTGCCGACGCTACTAGCGCGTGACGCGCTTCATTCACCTAATCATCAACCAAATGACAATCTTCACTATAGAACGATTCACAATGTAAACGTACAAGCGAATCGCCGCGTCAAATTGGTGAAATGTGGCCCGCAGGGATCAGTACATGACTATGTGCCATTTTATTTTGGTCCTCTGTCGGTGATGCTACTGAATCTCAAAACAGGCCGGGTTGAGGGGTACGACGAAGGCCAAGAGCCAATTATCTACCTAACGACAACAGCGCAAGCTATCGTTGCCGATGGATGCCAGTTTGTTTTCACTGATGGGCATGGGCTCGCGACATTCACAGAATGGTATGATGACCTCTCAGACCTTGATCAGGTTGACTGGGGGTTAGTCGGCGAACGTTATTGGTCAGATAAGCCGGAGGACAACGACCGCCAGCGACGAAAACAAGCGGAGTTCCTTGTTTGGCAGTTTTGCCATTTGTCGCTGATATCAGAGATAGGTGTACTGAATACCAACGCACAAGCACGAGTTATGGAGACTTTAGATCAGTTCCCAAGAAGTCATCATCCTCAGGTTAATGTGCGGCGGCAATGGTACTATTGCTAACGAAGGAGGAGGAGCAATGATTGAGACTGGACGAGGCAACCTTCTCGAGGCGGACGCGGATGCGCTTGTAAATACCGTAAATTGCGTGGGCTTCATGGGCAAGGGGATAGCCTTGCAGTTCAAGCAGGCATTTCCTGCTAACTTTAAGGCTTATGATAAAGCTTGCAAAGCAGGCGAGGTGACTCCTGGCCGCATGTTTATTTTTGACAATGGCGGCCTTCTACGTCCTCGTTTTATTATCAACTTTCCGACCAAACGTCATTGGCGCGGCAAATCACAGCTGCAAGACATAGAGGTAGGATTGAAGGCGCTTGTTGACGACGTGCGAAAGCTGGAGATCAATTCGATTGCCGTCCCGCCGTTAGGATGTGGATTTGGCGGCTTGGATTGGAATATCGTGCAGCCACTGATTGAGGACACCTTCAAGGTGCTGCCCGATGTAAGGGTGATTTTGTTCGAGCCGTCCGGATCACCTGATGCTAAATCTATGCCCATAAGAACCGAACGACCAAACATGACGCCTGCACGTGCTCTCTTCATTAAGCTCATGGAAGCCTATTCTGCACTTGATTACAGTCGGACGCTGTTGGAGCTTCAAAAGCTTGCCTATTTTCTACAAAATGCTGGAGAGCCGCTGAGATTGAAATTCGAACCAGGACATTATGGCCCCTATGCGGCCAATCTTAATAAAGTCCTGGAAGTGATGGAGGGGCACTTTATCCGCGGTTACGGTGACAGCCAGCAGCCTGGAGCTGAGTTGGAGTTCCTGCCAGGAGCTACTAATGAAGCAACGGAATTTTTAAAGGGCAGGGTCAACTCGCTAGAGCGCTTGGAGGTAGTTTCTAATCTAATCGAGGGCTTTGAGACACCTTACGGGATGGAGCTTCTTGCTACAGTGCACTGGGTGGCTCAGCACGGAAGCCCCAATCATCCAGTGCCAGCGAATGCACCTGAAGTTGCTGTTAGAGAAGTTCATGCGTGGAATCCACGAAAGAAAAAGGTCTTTCGACCCGAGCATGTTCATATCGCGTGGCAAAGACTTGTCGATCGTGGCTGGATTGGGGAGTTGTCTGAAGGGGTGCAACATTGATGCGGATTAGATATTCCGTATGTCTGGAAAGACAAAACGCGATTATCCCCCTGACACAACCGCCGAATCGCCTATACTTGTGCCAGGGGGACAATCGCGAGACAAAATAACCGCCTGTAATAACTGCGGCGTAACTACATACGCTTACTTATGATTTGTTCTTAACAGGCAGTTGAATGTCAGCTTCGCGCGAAAGTGAAAAGACCTCCAGTAAAATTTGGAATTGACCCCTGTTTGACGCAAATTTCTATTGTCTACGGACATTTCTCTAGTGTGTCCGTCCGGTGAACCGTGTCCGTCCGGTGAACCCGCCCCGCTGTATTTGATTGGGGTCTGATCAGGCCGTTTCTTTGGCGTAATTCCAGGGCAACAATTGGTCGATGCGATTAATCTTGTGCTCGGCGATGCGCTCAAGCACCCATGTCAGCCA
>JAJRWS010000164.1 GCA_024276705.1 Planctomycetota bacterium
CCCCCGGCCAACCGAATCTTTCCGAATGGCCGCGTCTTCAGCCACGCCACTTGTACCATGGTATCTCGCGGCCACATCGGAAAGTGCGGCTTGGCCAGACATATGACCCCTACGGGACTCGAACCCGTGTTGCCGGCGTGAAAGGCCGGAGTCCTAGACCGCTAGACGAAGGGGCCGGTGTTTGTCTGGTTGCATTCTCTGTGCAATAGATGGAATACACAGAAGGCTATAGAGTTACGACAACTCGCCTTGGCGTCAAGTGGGCTGAGGCCAGGAATGGCCAACTTGAGCAAGTTTGACCTGTTTCAGGTACATAACTGCCACAGCTTATTGCGCCATGGTTAGCGTTTACCGAGCTAGAGGTAGAAAGAATCCTTTCGGGCCGAAAAAATAACCGTAAAGGAATGTAGTTGTAGAAATAGAAGAACGGAAACAATCAGAACGTGTCATGCGAAAGGCGAATTGGAAATTATTTCCCAGCCAAGTCGTCATTCGGTCGCGCTGGTGGTATCAGCCTCGCGCGGGGGGGCAGCCACGGGTGGTCTGCTGACCCCCTCATCGCTGGTTCGCTCTGGACTTGCCTGCTGTTCGCTGCGGCGGATCGCTTCATAGACTTCGTGGCGATGTACGGGTACTTCCTTGGGGGCTTCAATTCCCAAGCGAACCTTATCACCACGAATCTCAACGACAACGACCGTAATATCATCATTGATGATGATACTTTCGTTCTTCTTGCGGGACAGAACCAACATCTTCCATTCCTTCTGTTCTCTTTAGGCCAAGGGCTGATTTCACGAGAAATTAGCTCCAGGTCATCGAAACTCAGTTTATGCTGGCTACCTAAGCCGTTTACATTCCGTTAGATAGGCGTAAACTGTGAGGGTACTGTGCGTTACCCCTCAATCCACTCTACGTGGTGATTGGATAGAGTCAAGCAAACTTCGAATAGTATTGAATTATTTTGGATTGTTTTTGGGGGTTTGGCATGGGATTCTGCCATATGGTCTTCGGCAGCCAGCACTTGCTTGATTTCTCTCAGCGTTTTCATGAAATACGAAAACTTCCACAAGTTCTTGTGTATTAAAGGCTTATGGACTAAATAAGGATTTCTTCAAGGCCGCTTTTCCGGAAGGAGGAGAGTAATCCATACTACCCCCCCTAGTAGAACTAGTTGAACTGGAGTTATAGCCTTTCCATCGACACTTCGGGCGATCCGGTGGCCGCTCTGGTGATTTTGAGGCTTGTGGAAGGGGCCGCGAAGATGGTTCCTCTTGGTCTGGCCGATGGGCAAGCATCCTTGCGCTGATTGGCGACAGCCAGTGAGCGTAACCTTCACTTTTTGTCGCTCTTTTCATAACGGGCTGACAACTTCCGAATCCGAAAATGTTACGAGCGTCACGGTCAACGCGGGACCGCCTCCCCATCCACCCCTCTTGCCGGCTGCTATCCTTTCAAGCGACATCTATCGAGTGGCATGATTTGGATCTTAGGGTTAGCGGCGAAAGGGCTACAGATTCATTGCATCATTTTTGACATCGGCGGTTGCGACAAACAAGCGGCCTTCTATAATCCAGAGTTTGCCAGCTACCAGCAGATCCGCAAAATGTATGCCATCAGGGCATTTGTGTTAGGGCATTAGTATTAGGGCATTCGTATCAGGAAGGGCCGAACACGAAAATGATTCGTAGACTCAAACGGGTCTTTCCCTGGCTGGGGAATGTTGTCGAGGCGGTGTACACGGTCGCTAGTGGTATGTGGGTTACGTTGCGTACATGGTTCAAAACATATAACCCGGAACGCAAAACATTTACCGAGCATTTTGAGTATCCGGAGTTGCCCGTTCCGGTTGCAGCCCGTTATCGGGGCTTTCACCGTTTTGATCTAACCACCTGTATCGCCTGCGACCAGTGCGCGAAGGCATGTCCGGTCGATTGCATTTATATTGGCAAAGAGCGTGTGGAAGGGAGCAAAGGATTCAAGATTACCGGTTATACCATCGACTATTCGAAGTGCATGTTCTGCGCGCTATGCGTTGAACCGTGCCCTGTCGATTGCATATTCATGGGCGCCTCTCATGACTTAAGTTGCTATGACCGGGATGGTTGTATCGTGGACTTCTCCCGCCTGCCGCTCGACGTGGCTTGGGGCCGTTCCACCCTCAACCCGACCGCCGTTGCCCAGGCGAAAGTTATCACCGAAACGGTTCATGGGGGCCCGAATCAATAAAAGGGATCATGCCATGACAATCTTTCCTCTCGCAGCAACTCCGACGGCGATCGTTGCCTACCTGACCCTCTTTGTGGGGGTGGCCGTATTATTTTTGCTGGTGAATTTGCTGGTCGGAAAATTGGTGCGGCCCAAGTCACCGAATAAGGAAAAGCTAGAGGTTTATGAGTGTGGCGAGCCGGTGATCGGCTCGAGCTACGTTCAGTTCGATTTACGATTTTATGTGGTGGCCCTGTTATTCATCATTTTCGATGTGGAAGTGGCTTTTTTCTTCCCCTGGGCCACCGTCTTTGGCAAGGCGACTCAGTTGGCTTCGCCTCAGATGGAAGTGTTGGCCGTTGCTCAGGATCCCCACGCCGAGCCGAACCTGCTTTCCGAAGCGGCTCGTAATCGCTATCGAGAGCTGGGAGTTGACGAAGATACCGTGATCCCTTGGACGCCGGAGGTTGCCGGGCAGCACCAGTCGGCCACCGACGCCGCCTCCCTGCATCGAGCGGCGGTGCGTCAGAATGCCCGCAAAATTGCGGCCGCTTCCTTGCTGGATATCGGCCTGTTCTTCGCGGTTCTCCTGGTTGGTTTTGCTTATGTATGGCGACGCGGGGACTTGGATTGGGTTCGTTCGGTCAGCCGCCAGGAGGATGAAGTGGTGGAGCGTACGCTGAACAGTGAGCAGATTCGTGGTTCCGGTGCACCACCGCGATCCACGGGCTCGATTCTTTCGGCTTGAAGATGACACGAGGAGCGGAGACGCTATGAGCGGACGGGCTTTTGTAGACCAATTGAAACAGCAGTTTGGCAATCTCATTGTCGATGCCAATCTCGACAATATTGATCCATGGATCGAGGTTGCGCCCGAAGGGATCGTTGATGTCTGCTGTTATCTACGTGACGAGCCCAGTCTGGCATTTAATTATTTGAACTGCATTTCGGGTGTCGATTATTTGCACACCGACGAAAAGAAAGCCAAAAAAGCCGATTGGGAGCCTCATTGCGAGGTCGTATATCATCTTTTCAGCATGACACACAAACACAGCCTGGTTCTCAAGGTATTGGTGCCGCGATGGAAAGAGGGGAGGGCGGGCGAGCTGCCGGAAGTTCCCAGTGTGGCGGGCATATGGAGAGCGGCCCATTGGCACGAACGTGAAGTTTACGATTTATCAGGCATCACCTTTACAGGGCATCCCAATTTGCGGCGAATTTTATGCCCCGAAGATTGGGTCGGCCATCCCTTGCGTAAAGACTACGAAATGCCAAGTGAATACCACGGCATCCGGGGAAGATAACTGAACATGTCCACACTTGTCGATGATCCTCGCATCATGGAATTTGACGTCCGTACGGACGAGATGCTGATCAACATGGGGCCGCAGCATCCCAGTACGCATGGCGTGTTGCGTTTGGTGCTTCGTACCGATGGTGAAGTGGTTTCGGAAGTGACACCACAGATTGGCTACCTGCATCGAAGCGCGGAAAAGATTGGCGAAAATCTGGTGCCGCGGCAGTGGATTCCTTACACCGACCGGATGGATTATCTAGCCGCGATGAATATGAATCTTGGCTGGGCGCTGGTCATCGAAAAACTCATGCGGTACGAGCCGCCGGAAAAAGGGCGGCATTTGCGGGTGATCATTGCCGAGTTGGGTCGCATCGCCAGTCATCTGGTGGCAATGGGAACCTACGGGCTCGATTTGGGAACTTTCAGCCCTTTTCTCTACGCATTTCGCGAGCGAGAAAAGATTTTAGACCTGTTTGAAGAGGTCTGCGGAGCACGGCTGACCTACAGCTACATCACCGTGGGTGGCGTGACGGCGGATTTTCCATCGGGTTGGTTGCAAAAATGCGAAGCGTTTCTCGATCAGTTGGTGCCGGTGATCGATGAGTATCATGCCCTCTTGACGACCAATGCGATTTTCATCAAGCGAACAGCCAGTATCGGCACCATGTCACCGGAGATGGCAATCGATTACGGATGCAGTGGGCCGGTACTCCGAGGTAGCGGAGTGGATCACGACTTGCGGCGTGACGGTGAAGATATTTACACGGCCATGTACGACGGTTATGCATTTGAGGTGGTCGCCGAGAAAGATGGTCACTATCCAAGAGATCACCAATACCCGGCCGTGCCTCACGAGGCGCGGCTAGGCGATAGTTGGCACCGTTTTTACGTACGCATGCTCGAAGTGATCCAATCGATGGATCTGATTCGTCAGGGAATCGACCGTTACAGCCTGGCGACCGATGGCCATGGCGAACCGATGAAGTTAACCCAGAAGTTACCCAAAGGCGAAGCCTACCTGGAAACCGAGGCGCCGCGAGGGCAAATGGGTTTCTATGTCGTTAGTGATGGCAACGCCATTCCATGGCGGGCTCGGGCCCGCAGTAGTTCCTTCAGCAACTTGTGGATTACCGGCCAGTTGTGTCGCGGTTGCCTGATCGCCGACATCCCCTCCATCGTTGGCTCACTCGATGTCGTTATGGGGGAGATCGATCGGTAGATACCAATTGTGATGAAATCCCTCCGGTACGGCGGAGACTTGCGAAATAACCTGTAGCCTTCAAGTATGTCAGGATCTGGCATGCATGGCTCTGGTTTTAGATAGGAAAATACTCTCGTGGCCCTCTATTTATCAAACTTCATGTGGTCGTGGCTTGCGTATACGATCGCGGCACTGGTGCATGTGGTGTTGATTCTCAGCCTGGTGGCGGGTGGTGCCCTGTTGTTCATCTGGCTGGAGCGGAAAATTTCGGGGCGTATTCAGGATCGTCTTGGGCCCACGCGGGTTGGCGGTAAATTTGGCTGGTTGCAAACGCTGGCGGACGGGCTCAAACTGTTAACCAAGGAAGACTTGATGCCTGAGGGAGCCGACCGGATGTTGTTTCGCCTGGCTCCCTATATTAGTTTTGCCGCTTCCCTGGCGGCCTACATCGCCATTCCTTTTGCCGGAGGGGCCTACCTCCTGGGTGCGGCTCCTTGGGTTGCGCAGCATGTGAATGTGGGGGTCTTCTTTGTGCTGGCCGTTCTGGGACTGGAAGTATTTGGCACGATCCTGGCGGGTTATTCGTCCGCATCCAAGTGGTCATTATTCGGGGCGATGCGCGAAGCGGCCCAGGTCGTCAGCTACGAAGTTCCGCTTGGAATGTGTGTCGTTGTGCCCGTATTGATTGCTGGGTCGATGGACTTGTCGCTGATCGGAGATCGCCAGGCGGGCCTGTTTACCAACTGGTTGATTTTTCACGATCCCTTCACGTTTATTGCCTTCTGGGTTTACCTTACCTGTGCCACGGCGAGTGTGAATCGGGCTCCTTTCGATCTGGCGGAAGCTGAAAGTGAGTTGGTTGCCGGTTTTCATACGGAATATTCCGGTTTGCGTTGGAGTTTCTTCTTCATGGCCGAGTATGGCTCGATGTTGTCGGTGAGCTTGTTGGCAGTCATCCTTTTTCTGGGAGCATGGCATGGGCCGTTGCCGATCGCCACATGGCTGGGGCTGACAGCCGAGCATGGCGCGATTGCCATGAACCTGGGTAAATTGCTGGGACTGATCAATTTGCTCCTCAAGGCCGTGGTCGGTGTGTCGGTGATGATTTGGGTTCGTTGGACGTTGCCTCGCTTGCGCATTGATCAGGTCATTACGACATGCTTGAAATACTGCACGCCGATTGCCGCTGGCATGTTATTGGGAGCCACGCTCTGGCAGTATCAATTTCCGAGTCGTAGTTTTTTCGGACTCACGGAAGTGCCTCAAGCGGTTTACCATTTGCGTGAGGGGCCGCAACAGGCAGTTCAGAATTCCGGGAGTTCCCCGGAAAGTCGAGAAGGAACGGATGTGCCCGAGGATGAAATTGCGACGGTCAATCATCCCGCGAGGCGTGGCGGCCAGGTTTCGGCTTCCGATACGATCCCGCAAGAATCCATAGCCCGTTTGAGATAGGGAAAGGTGCCTGCCCATGGGCGAAGCAATTTACTGGCCATCGTTTTTTTTCCTCCTTTTTGCCGCGGTGGCCTGCGCGTTTGCCGTCGCGGTCCTGCTGGCGACGAACATCGTACGCATGGCCTTTTACCTGGTCGTATCGTTGTCTGCCACAGCCGGTCTTTTTTTCCTGGCTGGAGCTGAGTTTGTTGGCGCGATGCAATTGATGATCTACGTCGGGGGGACGATGGTCCTGTTGATCTTCGGCGTGATGCTCACTTCGCAGGAGCGATTCGTGGAGATGAAAACATGGTCCGGTGATTGGGTTTTTGCGTTTTTGATAGGCGCCATGTTGCTGATGATTTTGATTCCAGCCGCATTCAGTGTACCGCAATGGAGTGGATTGGATCGGGCCGAAGTCGCATCGGTCAGCGAAGTGAACATGGCCACGCCACTGGGCATGGGCCTGCTGGGAGTACGCGTGGACCAGTTGGATCGGCCGCATCAGCCCGACGTGGCTGCTCAGCCTGACGGGGCCGAGTCGCAAAAAGAGCCAGCCCGGCAAGTGCCGATCCAGCCCGGCTATTTACTATTGTTCGAAATTGTCTCAGTCCACCTGCTGGTAGTACTGGTGGGAGCCGCCTACCTGGCCCGTGCCAGGAGAGCGAACTAAATGCGGAATTCGGATTGCGGAATTCGGAATGAACAGATTGCTGAGAGCTGAAATTTTCACTTGGCCCAAATCATAAATCATAAATCATAAATTCCCCGACCCCCGACCCCTCAACCCTTCCATGACCCCACTCCTTGCCAACTTGTTGACCGAACCGGTCGGTGTGGCCCACTATGTCACTGTGGGCGCGATTCTCTTCA
>JAJRWS010000165.1 GCA_024276705.1 Planctomycetota bacterium
CGGCACTCGGGGGGATGGAAAGGATGCAAACGATGCGGTACCTGGTGGCTGTTTTGTCGATGTGGATGCTGGTTGGGTGCCATAACCAAACCAGTTCATTTTCCAATCCATTTCTGCCTCCCGACCGTGTGCCTCCTCCATCGACTCTACAGTTAACGCCGGGTACCGCGCAGCCCTATTATCCAGGAGGGTCCGTTCAGCCAGCTCCCCCGGTCGCGGGTCAGACTCTGCCGCCTGGTACTTTTGGCTCACCCCCGGCAACAAGTGGCCAGGCTCCCCCTCTCATGCCCACCTCGCCGGCAGCTCCCTCGAGTGGCTGGAATGGCAGTCCACAACCGGCTCCCGGTTCCGCGACCCGAACCCCCGTTTATGGAGGGCAAACAACCAGCGCCTACACTCCCGGCCCGCCCGCAACTCATTCACTCGCGGTACAAAGTGTCGCGAGTAGCATGCCAACGCCACAGGTCCCAGCCCAGACGATTCTCCCCGCCCAATATCAGGTTCCGGTCGTGACTGGAAGTACGACGACCAGCAATAGCAATCCAGCCGCTACGGTCGCTCAGAACGGAGTGCCACAACGGCCTGTTGTGCGTACGCTTACCGCGGCCGAGTTGCAGCCCACTTCTGGAACGAGTACTCTGGCCGTGGATACAGGTGGTTTTCAAACTCCAGGCAATGCGAGCTTGGCGTCCGGGCCGGTTGGGGTCGGGCCAGGTGGAGTCGGGCAGCCCATCACGCAGTAGTCTCTCGATCCCATTGAGGAGTACGATAACGTGTCGGGAATACCCAGCGGTTGGAACCGCCAGGTTCGTCGGGTGGCAGGCGATCGGGTGTCACGCTGGACTGCTTATCTTCCGCGTATCGCCGCACTTGAGCCGTCTTTGCAATCTCTGGCTGACCATCAGTTGCGCAAAGAGAGTTTGGGGCTCCGTTACCGGGCACGCAGCGGGGAACCACTCGACCGTTTGCTGGTCGAGGCATTTGCCTTGGTGCGAGAAGCGGCTCGACGCACCGTCGGGATGCGGCACTTCGATGTGCAAATACTTGGAGGCGCGGCGATGCATTATCGATCGATCGTCGAAATGCAAACGGGGGAAGGTAAGACGCTCAGCGCCACCCTGCCGCTCTACCTGGCGGCCCTTGACGGCAAGGGAGCATTCCTGGCAACCGTGAACGATTACCTGGCTCGTCGGGATGCCGAGTGGATGGGGCCTGTCTACAAGGCCCTGGGGATGAGTGTGGGTGTCATTCAGGGGCAAATGCCCCAGCCTCAGCGGCGCCAGGAGTATGCCTGCGATATTACCTATGGCACGGCCAACGAAATGGGATTTGATTTCTTGCGCGATCGCCTGTTGTTGCGAAGTCAGGGAGAAGGTAATCGCGATCTGTTTGGGCAAATGCTGGGTGTCTCGGGAGATGGCTCGGGCGATCAGCCCGTGCAACGCGAACTTCATTTTATGCTAGTGGACGAAGCGGACAGTATTCTGATCGACGAGGCCCGCACCCCGCTGATTATCAGTGCCCTTCCAGGCGAGGACGAACAAATTGCCGCCGAAGCCTATCGTTGGGCGGCTAAAATCCACAAACAGTTCCTCGAGGATGAACATTACGAGTACGATCATGATGACCGGACGGTGGAATTAACACTCGAAGGTCGCCAGCTTGTACGGCAATTGCCCAAGCCTGCCGCCATGGACCGCCTGCCTCTCACGACGATTTACGAGTATGTTCAGCGTGCGATCAAGGTAGCTCGCGAGATGTTTCTGGATCGGCATTATGTGGTCCGTGACGGCGAGATTGTCATTGTGGACGAATTCACGGGCCGGTTGTCCGAAGGACGGAAATGGCGGGCCGGCATCCATCAGGCGATAGAAGCGCAGGAAGAGGTGGAAATAACTTTTGCCACTTCCCAGGCCGCCCGCATTACCATTCAGGACCTGTTCCTGCGTTTTGATCGTTTGGCTGGGATGACTGGTACCGCCTCCTCCAGCCGACGTGAATTGAGTAAGATCTACAAAGTTCATGTGTTGGAGATTCCCACCAACCGCCCCCCGATTCGCAAGCAGTTGCCGACGCTCGTCTTTGGTACCTCGGATGCCAGGTGGAACGCGGTGGTGCAAGATGTGGTTCAACAACATCAGCAGGGGAGGCCAGTGCTGATTGGGACTCGCTCGATCGATAAAAGTGAGCACCTGGCCCAGTTGCTCAGAAATCATGGTCTGGAGACGACCATCCTCAACGCCCGCCATGTCGAGCAGGAGTCGGAGATTGTCGCCCAGGCGGGAGAGCCCGCGAATATTACCGTCTCGACCAACATGGCCGGTCGGGGTACCGACATCAAGCTGGGGCAAGGCGTAGCGGAGATCGGTGGTCTGCATGTGATCTGTACCGAGTTGCATGAGGCGCAACGAGTCGACCGTCAGCTCATCGGCCGTTGCGGTCGTCAGGGAGATCCGGGAACCTACCGGCAATTTTTGGCGTTGGACGATGAGATTCTCTTGCTGGGGTTGGGGCCGAGGCGTGCCAGGCGTTTGCAGGCGATTGGCGAAAAGGCTACGGGCCCCTTGTCAGGCTATGCGTCGTTGTTTCACAAAGCCCAGCGGCGGGTGGAGCGGCGCCATTTCCGCGACCGCAAAATTCTGCTTTACCATGAAAAAGAGCGGCAAAAAGTCCAGCGGCAGATGGGCCAAGACCCCTATCTCGATACGCCCGGGTAAGCGGTCCAGTCACGTACGACCGGCAGAGCCGGTGGCTTGAGGAAAGCCCCTAAAAAGGGCTGGGGAATAAATCTCGTACTCGTACTCAGCAGAGCGGTACTCGTACTCGAATCCAAGCGAGGGGCCACCTCAGTCATCATCAATATCCATGGCCTCTTGTTTCTGTTGCATGCAATGGTTCCACTCGAGTACGAGTACGAGTACGACGAAACGGTAGAGCCTGATGGGTACTCACCAGCCGCCGCAGGCCATAAGTGTTCGAATGCTCCCGAGGACTGGTAGTTCCGTGGGAGCAGAATTGGTGGTTTACGGATGGGAATGAAAGAGCGGGAATGCTGCTGAAATTTGCTAAGATTCTTGAAGCATGAGCGAATAACCTGTTGTTTCCTGTTCCCTAGCAACTCAAGGTCTCCTGCCGATGTCCTATTCCAGCTTCCCCCAGGCGGATTGGGGCCACCCTTCTCTGCCGCCCTCCGTCCCCATTCGGGCCACCGGATCGATCTGCCGGGAACAAGAGGGGCAGACGAGGACGATTCGCATGGGACTGATTCGCATGAGGCTGGCCGAGCGGATCGGCACGTTGGTGGACAGGTTTCGATGGTTCGGTTCCCTGTTGGGTACGGCGTGGCAGTGGTGTCTGGGTTGTCTCACGCTGGTGGTGGGGCTGGCTGTCCTGGCGACCATTCCGGGGTTGCAACTGCTGAGCGTCGGCTATCTGCTGGAGGCTGGTAGCCGTGTGTCACGCACCGGTTCCTTGCGCTCGGGGTTGATTGGTGTACCGAAAGCGGCTCGGGCCGGCAGTTTGATGCTGGGGGTGCTGATGCTCTCCTTGCCTCTTTGGCTGGCTTTGTCGCTGCGGGCATCGGCGATCTGGATTGATCCCGGGAGTCCGGCTGCCATCGGCTGGACCGTGGCGGTCTGGGCGCTCGGGCTTATGGCGGCTTGGGTCGTGGCTGGAGCGACCTTACGCGGAGGGCGTATCCGGCATTTCCTTTGGCCGCGACTAATTCACGGTTTGCGGCAAGCATTCCGAGCGGATGCCTACCAGCGTGCTCGGGATGCCGTCTGGGAGGCGGTCAGCCAATTACGTTTGCCTTACTACTTCTGGCTGGGACTGCGCGGTGTGGTTGGTGGCGTGCTCTGGCTAGTGATACCCATCACCTTGCTGGTGGTCGGTGATCGGCAGCCCCTGCTGGGCGTCCTGGGAGGTGCGATGTTGGTGCCGGTCATTATTTACTTGCCTTTCCTGCAGATTCGCATGGCCGCCGAGAATCGGTTGGGGGCCATGTTCGAAATACGGCCCATCCGACAAGCTTATCTTCATGCGCCGTTGGCTTTCTTGCTGGCTCTGTGGATGACGCTGCTCCTGGCACTTCCCCTTTATCTGTTGAAGATTGAGTTGATTCCCCAGGAGGCGGCCTGGCTGCCCAGCCTGCTGTTCGTGGTTTCGATCTTTCCGGCCCGTGTCGCAAGTGGCTGGGCCCTTGCCCGGGCCAGCCGCCGGGACTTGCCAAGGCACTGGTGTTTGCGCTGGTTGGGCCGTGGCGGGTTGTTGCCGGTGGCCGTGGCATACGTCGGTTTTATCTACTTGACCCGCCTGGTCAGTTGGTACGGCGTCTGGAGCCTGTACGAACAGCATGCCTTCCTGGTCCCGGCCCCGTTCCTTGGCATGTTTGGCTAGGGCCGCGTCACTGTGTGCCTGGGCAAATTCATTTCCTCCGGGCCAGACGCTGCACCCGTTCGCCAGGCGAGGCACCCAGGACACGCTGTTCGTAGAGTGCCAGCGCATGCAGGGCGTGTCCTAATCCGCCTCGATGCCAGTGGAGATCCCGGTTCTGTTCAAGCAGGTTGGCGACATACGCCACTGCATGTTCGAATTTCGGATCGTGCAGGCGATTGTCCGGGAGCGAGAAGGCAAGCCATTCCAATTGATGGCCGCTGGTGATGAGGTTTCGAGTCTTATCGCTGCGATTCTCACGGCTTTCAAGCCACAGGGTGCTGAAGCTGCCGTCGTTGTTTTGCAGTTGAAAGACTCTGCGTTGGTAGGCCCGAACCCGACGGTCGGCCAATTTCCATGGACCGGTTACGGACCGCCCCTCCTTGCGACGACGGTTTACGGCATAGCTCAAGGCGAACAAACGGTGCATGCCGCCACAGCATGCGTCCATACGGTTGATCGGCTCTTTGAGCTCTTCCTGCAAAAGCCTTTGCACACTCCAAGTCTCTCCGCGCGCATTCTGCCATGGTTCGTCCGATGGCATGAAGTGAGAAAGACCGATCAGCTTGAACGTCAGTTCTGTTCCACTTCGGCAAGTTTTTTTCTCGTGCTCCACGAGATCGGCGATTTTGAGCTCTTGGCCACCAACGCGCAATACGTAGCCGGATGAGATCTTCGACTGAGCAAGCATCGAGAGAAACTGTCCTTCATGCCCCTGGACGCCAGGTGCGATCGGCAGGACCAGGTTGCCGGAACGCTGCGAAACGAGTCGTTTTCCTGCAGCCGGCCGATTGCAACAGAGCCAGCCAATCGCGGTAACCATTTGCCCGTTCGGCCCGCCCGCAAGCACTTTCGCGTCGACGCCATAGGCTATCGACCAGTGTAAAACCGACCAGGGCGCGTCGTCTCGGGTGTTGAGCGGGTGGGTATAGTACCAGTCCAAAACACCTTGCACCTTTTTGGCAAGGCGTGGATTGGCCACTTGGCTGGAACTCTGATATTTGCTGCTCGAAGCTTTGGATTTCTGAGTGCCGAGCGATTTGGCCTGAGCACGAGAAGGCTGTTTTGTACGAAGTTCTAACGTGGGACTGTGTTGTTGTCGTTCGTTGGCTTTTTTCGTGCGAAGGGTATTTGGTTGTCGAATTGCCAGCTCGGCGTTCACGTTGCCAGTTGACAAAATCACGATAATGCAGAGCATGAATGCAAGTAAAACTTTTGGGAGCATGGCAACGCCTACTAGTTGAAGGACCTGTATGTCCATTTCCATCGGCTAATCCATGGAACGGAATCAGCCAATTTCATGCAACGGAATAGCGATTGAAAAGATTGGCGTACATTCGGTGAGATACTTCACACTCGTGTTGCTTGTGGGCAATCTTCACGGTCTGGGGTGCTGCTAGCAACACCAAACGGATCTTTCCGGTTGGCCGCGTAAGAGAATGAGCCACAGTGAAACCTTACCCGCGGCCAGATCGGCAAGTCCGCTAGGCCAGATTCCCTTAGGCTAGCGGATCTTTCCGGTTGGCCGCGTAAGAGAATGAGCCACAGTGAAACCTTACCCGCGGCCAGATCGGCAAGTCCGCTAGCCCAGATAGAGAGTACCCCGTACGGGAGTCGAACCCGTGTTACCGGCGTGAGAGGCCGGCGTCCTAGGCCACTAGACGAACGGGGCAAAGTTGAATTCGGAGTTCGGAATTCGGATTGCGGAATCTTGCATCCCAGCTTTGGAGAGTACAGTTTTGCGAGTAACGTTCGAGTTGTCAACCAGAAGGAAACAAGCAAATCCGAAGTGTATTTTCATTCATTCCGAATTCCGCAATCCGCAATCCGCATTCCTATGACGTGATCCCCTTGGTCAGGGCCATGAAAGCCGTTTCCAGATTTAGTTCCTCTTCGGCCAGCAGAGTTAATTCGTGACCATTTTCGACCAATAGTCGGGCAAGCTGGCTGTAGTCGTGGTCGCCCGCAGAGAGAGTGACTTTCAAGCCCTCGTCGCCGGTCGCGATGAGGTCAACGATTTCATGCTCCTCGAGCAGTCGGGCGGCCGCTTCCCGGTTGCCCCGCACATCGATTTTCAGGACCATCTGGACACGGACCTGCCGCATAACTTCCTCTACATTGGCGTTGACGATCAATTCGCCCCGCTCGATAATGCCGATTTTATTGCAGATGTCGGCCAGCTCCGGCAGGATATGGCTGGAAACCATAATGGTTTTTCCCAGGTTGCGAAGCTCTTTGAGCAATCCGCGAATCTCAATACGGGCTCGGGGGTCCAGACCACTGGCCGGTTCATCCAGCAGTAAAACCTGAGGGTCGTGAAGCAAGACTCGAGCCAGTCCCAGTCGTTGAGTCATGCCACGTGACAGGCTGGTCACCAGGGCATCTCGCTTGTAGCCCAGGTCGACCAATTCGAGAACTTCGTTGCAGACCTTGCGCCGCTCAGGACCTTTGATGCGGTAAGCGGCAGCGAAAAATTCCAAGTATTCGAGAACTTTCATGTTGTCGTAAACACCAAAAAAATCAGGCATGTAGCCAATGATACGCCTTATTTCCTTGGGCTTGGTGTAAATCGAGTAGCCCCCAACGTACGCCTCGCCCCAGGTGGGATTGAGCAGCGTGGCAAGAATACGCATGGTCGTTGTTTTACCGGCCCCATTGGGACCGATGAAACCAAATACATCGCCTCGTTCGAGGTTCAGCTCGATTTTATGGATGGCATACAATTCGCCATACTTTTTGGTCAGGTCACGAATTTCGATCATGGCATTCCGATGTCGGGTGTCGGGTGTCAGGTGTCGGGTGTCAGGGAAAGAGGGTTTAGGGTTCGGGGTTCAGGGTTCAGGAAAAGATGGTAGTAAGAAGAGAGTAGACCGCATGAGAATGGAGAAAGAATAAGGCTATCACAATTGGCTCTCCGCTCTCTCCTCTCTCCTCTCTGCTCTCTTATTTCTGGACCGGCGCGACGAAGCGGTAGAAAAGCCAATGCTGGTCCTGGTTGCTTTTCAGGGGTTTGTCGGCATCAAACCATTGGCTGCCGGTTCCAGGAGCTCGTGCCAGGAGGATTGCCCGATCGGTTTGCAGGACGTAACTCATGTCAATTCGGTGTTGGTAACGGTTTAGAGTACCCGTGTAGTTGACTCCGCCAATGGCCTCGTAAAACATCATGGCCTTGACGATGCGGGTAACATCGCTGCTGAATCGGTCAAAGGGAGCCGTGCCGTCATCGGTGATTCGAGAAGCGACGCGATCTCCAGCGGTCGCGCTCGTGAGCATGGTTTTGAGCGTGCGCGGTTGCAGATCGTCGTTGATCGCCACGGTTCGTCCATCGCTCACGCGCGCCAAATGGTAAGCCCAGCGGCCGAAGATCAGCAGGCAATCCGTCAATTCGACACCTAAGCGGTTGGTGATTTTCCCGACGAGCAAATGGTCGCTGGTTTGGCTTAACTCCATCTCGATGGGGAGAGTTCCCGAGGCTGTCCAGTCGGCCTGAATCGTTTTGGTCGACCACACTTGGACCGGCAGGCCGTGGAGGGATTGGAGGGATTGACCGAAAGCATAGCCATGTTCCAGAAGTGTCGTTTGCGCCCCTCCTGCCTGCATGCCTCCCAAAGCATTGCCAGGGAGGCCAAGCCAGGAAACGATCGATTCGGAATGGTTGGCGGCAGAACTCAATAGGGCTGTGTTGGTGGAAGTGGCTTGGGGGGCTGTTTGTCCTGGCAAGCGGGGGCGCAATGTCAGGTCGTATCTTGCCGCACGCGGGCTGAAAAAGTGGGTCCAAACGGTACCTCGAATCAGGCCGGCCGGTTGTGGTTTGGCCTTATCGGTTCCTGTGAATTCAGCAGGACTGGCAGCTTCCGTGGGCCCGGCCGTTTCACGCACCGAAGCGATGGCGACATCGACGATTTCAATCTGGGCCACCCGGAGCTGGCTGCCTTTGCTTGTTGTCGCCAGCCAGTAAGCACCCGCGGAAGTGCCCACCACAATCAGTGGAAAGGTGACCCAGGTTAGTTCCATTCGTCGGAGCAGGCTTTGGACAAAGAAAAAATCGCCCGGGCCAATCAGGCCGATGTAGCCGACGATCAACAATGCGACCAGGGCAAAGGATAAGGTCGAGATGCCGGTAAGATGTTGATCCAGTGCGTTACGCAACTGAGCAATCAGGTCGCCACCCGTGGAATCGATCTGGCTGCGCTGCTGTTTGGAGACATTTTCCTGGAGCGGCCAGTCCAACAGCTTGCGGAGCAGGCTCGGGCGTCCCGACCAGTCGCGAAAAGGAGGTAAATCCAGGTCGATTCCCGCAAACACAACTTCTCCCAACCGGTACGGAGCCCGCACGATCAAAGGCAGGTCGGTCGGTTGCTGGCCCGCATAGGCAAGAATCTGGCCTGACAAATCGGTCAATTTGGGAACTCGTAGATTCAATCGACTACGAGCCAGCGGTTTTTCCGCACCGCTGAAAGTTTCCAGAGGGAGTACATTACGAAGTGGAATCTGACGCTGGTAACGGCCTGGGCTCAGGCTGGCCAGTGCTCCGTCCGGCCCCAGCAGGTCGGGGGCCGAACGGCCACAGAACAACAATAGCCGTCCTCCTTGTTCAACCCATAGGACCAGAGCTCGCAATCGTTCTGGGTTTTTCAGCAGAGGATCAAAGAGGGTCGGATCGGAGGTGGTCAACACGAGCGTATCGATTCCTTCAAAGCCAGAGGGAAGCACTGGCATTCGGGAAGTATCCAGAGTATGAGCGATACGAGTCGCTGCCCATGGGTCTCGCATCTGGCTGGCCTGGACCAGTTCGGCAATGCCGGGGGCAGGCCCCAGGACCAGGAGCAAACGGTTGGTGGCGGGTAATCCGGCCGGAATATGGTCTGCGCCAGCCCCCAGTTCGGTTTCTTGTGAGTTCCGGGTTGTTCTTGCCATGGTGTAGGTGCGTTGCGTACGTACCTGGCCAGCGACCAGCCAGCGGGCCTGCAGCGATCCTTGGGCTTGTCCGGGACGCACCAACATCGAAATAGTTTTACGCTGGTCGGTGCCAAGGCGGATGGGTGCACTGACAACGGTCGTGGGGACACCATCGGTGTCAGCGACGATCAATTCGACAAGCCCCGTTTCTTCCGTTTGGCCACCACGGAGCGTGAGGGAGACGGGTGTCCAGCAGCCCAGTTTGTAAAGTCCGTCGAAGCCGATTTGCAAATCGATAATCTGGACGACAGGTGTCGAGGAAAGCTCGGCTGCCATCGTGACCATGGCGGGCGTGAGCGCCAGGCAGACCAGCAGCCAGAAAGGAGTCCGGCAGCCGAAGGTGAAAAGTAGAAAATGGCTGGACGGGGGGCGTTTTCCGTGACCGTTCCGGCCCGTTTGCGGCCTGATTCGGGCAGGGACTGCGTGCCTGCCTGGAGGGGAAGCAGTCATGGTTTTTCCGCCCCATCGCAGGTGCACTGGAGCAGACCGCAACCGGGGCAGCCTGAACCGTATTTTGCTTGGACCGCGGAGGCCAAATCGATCTCCGCCACGTTGGCGATAGTCGTCAGCCAGGCGAGCACATCGGCA